>JBKHJP010000278.1:0-5953 GCA_046538065.1 Thermoanaerobaculia bacterium
TGGCGATACGCGGCGCCGTCGAGGCCCGGGCCCTGGTGACCCGGCGCATCCGGCCGCTCCGGCTCCCGGGGGCGGGGACGGCTCGGAGCGCTGGACCGGGCGGTGCGCAGGGAGCTGGGCCGGACGCCGGGCCGGACGCTGGACGGAGGAGCGAGCCGAGAGCGGGCAGCGGGGCGGGGGCAGGCACCGCCTGGGCGGAAGCCTCAGGGGCGGTCGACGCCGGTGGCGACCGCTGGGTCCACCAGGTGGCGATCCCCTTCCACTGGGGCTCCGCCGGCCCGGTCACCGGCGACGTGGCGAACGACCTGGTCCCGCTCTCCGGCGAGCCGAACGTCACCATCCACGAGGGCAAGGCCCTGCTGTGCGACGTGGTGCCCGGGCGGAGGCCCCGGGGCCGGGACTTGATCGCCTGGCTGGAGGAGCGGACGGGGGCGGCGAGAACCCGGGCCGCCTCGGGACGATCACCCGTCACGGAGGGCGATGGATGAGGCCGGCGCTTCAGGGCACGGTGTGGCCGGCGGCGCGGCCAGGCGCTGCAGGAAGCGTAGCGCCTGGCGCGGGCTCCCGCTTGCAACCCGATCGTGGAGGGGCGGAGCTTGCCCCTGGCCTGAGCGAGCCTGGCGAACCGAACGGCTCCGCCCGTGCTGCGGAACGGTTCTTTGGTTGCTGGAGCACGGGAGGAGGCAAGCTCCTCCCCTACACGCTTCCGTGGGAACTCCGTGGCCACCCCGTTGGCCAGCTCGGCACGCCGCTGGGCCTCCCCTACACGCTTGCGGGGGGGTTCCGTGGGCCGGTGGCGGAGGAATCGGCGGAGAGGGGCGTTCTCCGATGACGATCGGCGACGGAATCCGGAGCCCCAACCAGGCCCGGCACGACTACGCGGAGCGGGGCGTCACGGTGGGCTTCCTCACCGATCCCACGCTCTGCATCGGCTGCAAGGCCTGCGAGGTGGCGTGCAAGGAGTGGAACGACGTGCCGGACGACGGCCTGCTCTTCTCCGGCGACTCCTACGACCACACGGAGCGCCTGTCGGGCTCCACCTGGCGCCACGTGAAGTTCCTGGAGGTGGACCGGGCCCTCCGCCCGCAGGAGGGGCCGTGGGGCGACGGATCGGCGCACCCTCCGGGCGGAGCCGTTCGGCTCGCCGGGCTCGCTCAGGCCAGGGACGAGCTCCGCCCCTACACGCAACCGGACCCCCCCGTAGGGGAGGAGCTTGCCTCCTCCCGGGGGCGGAGCCGTTCGGCTCGCCAAGCTCGCTCAGGCCAGACGCAAGGTCCGCCCCGACACCCAGCGGAGGGTACGCAACGTCCGCCCCGACACGCGGGAGAGGCCGATGAATCCCCCGAGGCCCCCTTCTCCTGGCTGTTCGTCTCCGACGTCTGCAAGCACTGCGAGACCGCCGGCTGCCTGGAGGCGTGCCCCACGGGCTCCATCCTCCGCACCGAGCTGGGCACGGTCTACGTCCAGGACGACGTGTGCAACGGCTGCGGCTACTGCGTGGTGGGCTGCCCCTTCGGGGTGATCGACCGGCGGCCGGAGCCGCTCCCGGGCGCCGGGGGCGCCTTCAAGTGCACCTTCTGCTACGACCGCCAGCTCGACGGGCTGACCCCGGCGTGCGCCAAGGTCTGCCCCACGGAGTCGATCCTCTTCGGCCCCCTGGAGGAGCTCCGGGAGAAGGGCGCCGAGCGGGTCCGGGAGCTGGAGCGGCAGGGGTACCACGAGCCCTCCCTCTACGACCCCCGGGAGACCTCGGTCCGGGGGGTTCACGCCCTGTTCGTGCTCCTGGGCGACCCGGAGCCCTACGGCCTGCCGCCCCGGCCGGAGTCCCCCACGGCCCACCTGGAGAGCGCGTGGCTCTCCGCGTTCCTGTGCGCCGCCGCGGCCCTGGCACTCACCTTCGGCGCCTTCGGGGTGTTCTGATGCCGAAGACCGGCCCTGGTGCGATGCGATCGCACCCTGCGGCACCCACACCGATGGAACGGGTAGATGCCTGAGGAACGGGACCCCAAAGAGGCCCGCCTGGAGGCGATCCGGGCGGAGGCGGAGGCCGCCGGCCAGGTGGAGGGCGCCGGGGTCCACGCCGCCGGCGGCCCGGTGCCATTGCCTGTAGGGGAGGAGCTTGCCTCCTCCCGCGGGCGGAGCCGTTCGGCTCGCCAGGCTCGCTCAGGCCAGGCGCAAGGTCCGCCCCTACACGCACCGGAAACCGGGGCGCCGGCCACCGCCGGCTACCGTGGGCGCCCGGTGTTGAAATCCCCGGTCTGGACCTGGGAGGTGGGGCTCTACTTCTTCGTCGGCGGCCTCGCCGGCATGGCGGCCCTCCTGGCCATGGTGAATCGCCTCACCGGCGGTGACGCGGAGCTCACCCGCTGGGCCCTGGCCCTGGCCGCCGGGGGGGCCGCCGTCTCGCCGGTGCTCCTGATCCTCGACCTGGGGCGGCCCCTGCGCTTCCTCAACATGCTCCGGGTCTTCAAGTGGCGCTCCGCCATGTCCATGGGCGTCTGGCTGCTGGTGGGCTTCAGCGCCTGCGCCGTACCGGCGGCGGCCCTGGCCTGGTGGCCGGTGGCCACCGGAGGGCCGCCCGCCGCCGGCGGGCCGGCCGGACTCCTCACCGTTCTGACGATCGGCGCCGGGTTCACCGGCTCCCTCCTCGCCACCTACACCGGGGTGCTCCTGGCCGCCACGGTCATCCCGGTCTGGTCGTCGCACCGGTGGCTGCTCCCCCTCCACTTCGGGCTGGCGGGGCTGGGCTCGGCGGCGGCGGCCCTGGAGCTCCTGGGCTTCCTGACCCCGGAGCTCCACGCCATCGGGATCGCCGTCGCCCTGGTGGAGACCGCCGTCGGCGCCCGGGTGGAGCTCCGGCGCCGCGCGGTGGTGGACGATCCCCTCCACGGGGGGGCCTCCGGATGGACCCTGCGCGTGGCCGGGGCCCTCGCCGGCCCGGGAGCCCTGGGCCTGCGCCTCCTGGGCTGGCTCCCGGCGGCGGCGGTCGCCTTCCTCCTGGGAGCCCTGGTCAGCCGCTACGGCTGGCTCATGGCCGGTCGCGCCTCGGCGGAAGACCCCGCCGCCCTCTTCGCCGCCCAGGCGCGGTGAAGCGCGCGGAGCCTTCGCTATACTGAGGATTCGATGCCTCAAGACATCCGAGGACTTCTGCGGGCCGGACGGGCCGCGGAGGCGGAGCTCTGGCCGATCGTCTACAGGGAGCTCAAGACCCTGGCGCGCGCGGTGCTCCGGGGCCGGCGGAGGCCCGCCGGGCCGCAGACGACGACGCTGGTCCACGAGGCCTACCTCCGCCTGGTGGGAGCCGACGCCGGCGACTGGAACGACCGTCGCCACTTCTACGCCGTCGCGGCCCGGGCGATGCGCTTCGTGCTGCTGGACGACGCCCGCCGGCGTCTCTCCGGCAAGCGCGGCGCTGGCCGCGCCGGCGCCACCCTCCCGGACGACGTGGCGGAGCAGGTCGGCGACCCGCTCGAGCGCCGTGCCGAGGAGGTGCTGGCGGTCCACCAGGCGCTCGAGCGCCTGGGCGAGGTGAACCCGCGCCACGTGAAGCTCGTGGAGCTGCGCTACTTCTCTGGCTTCACCGTGGACGAGACCGCCGAGGCTCTGGGGGTCTCGCGCCCCACGGTGGTGCGGGACTGGCGGGCGGTCCGCGCGTGGCTGCACGGCGCCCTGGCGGAGCCCGGCGGACCCGAGGGCGGGGGAGGCCCGGGAGCGGAGGCCTGATGCGCCCGCAGACCCGCCTTCGGATCGACCGCCTGGTGCTGGAGGCGGCAGGTCTGGAGCCGGGAGAGCGCGTCGCGTTCCTGGATGGGTTGCCGGCGGGAGAGCGCTCCCTGGCGGACGAGGTGCGCCGCCGCCTCCGCGAAGCCGATGGGATGCCCGAGAGCTTCCTCGCCATTCCCGCCACCGAGCTGCTGGAGGCCGCCCTCGCGGCGACCGAGCCCGAGACCCGCGGGGACGAGCCGGTCCCCCCCGCCGGGAACGAGCGCTACGAGATCGGCGAGTGCCTCGGGGCAGGCGGCATGGCCTGCGTCTATCGCGCCTTCGACCGCCGGCTGGGCCGCCCCGTGGCGCTGAAGGTCCTCCACGACGCGGACCCCGAGACCCCCCGCCGGCTGCTCCGCGAGGCGCGCGCCCAGGCCCGGGTACGCCACGACCACGTGCTCGACGTCTACGAGACCGGGGAGCTCGACGGCCGGCCGTACATCGCCGTGCGATACGTGGCCGGGGGGACGCTGGCCGACCGCTCCGGAGCCCTCGCCGTAGAGCCGGCGGTGCGCCTGGTCGCGCAGGTCGCCAAAGGGCTGCACGCCGCCCACCGCGAGGGCCTGCTCCACGGCGACGTGAAGCCGTCGAACGTGCTGGTGGAGGAGACGCCGGACGGGGAGCTCCGGGCCTGGATCGGCGACTTCGGCATCGCCACCGAGGCCGGAGGGACGAACCCGGAGACCGCCGGCCTCGCCGGGACGCCCCGGTTCATGGCGCCGGAGCTCCTGCGCGGCGGGCGGACCTCGGCCGACCGCCGCGCAGACGTCTACAGCCTGGGAGTGACTCTCCACCAGGTGCTTACCGGCGAGCTGCCGCCCCGGGGCTCCGTGCGGGGGAACGAGCTCCGCAAGCGGGCGCTCGACCTCCCGCCCGACCTCGCCGCCATCGTTGCGCGCTGCCTGGCCGAGGACCCCGCCGGCCGCTACCCGTCGGCGCGGGCACTGGCCGAGGACCTCCGGAGGTTCCTCGACGGCGAGGTCGTCGAGGCCTACGCCGACCGCCTGGCCTACCGGCTCACCCGCTTCGCGGCCCGCCACCGGACGCTCCTGGCCGTCGCCGGCGTCTCGGCAATGCTCCTGTCCGCCGCCCTGGTGGCGGCGGCGGCGATGGGCGTGCGGGCAGTGCGCGCCCACGGCCTGGCGGAGCAGCGCCGGGTCCAGGCGGAGGAGCTCATCACCTACACGCTCCTCGACCTCCGCGACAAGCTCGAGGCGGTGGGGCACCTCGACCTCCTGGACGACGTGGGCGAGCGAGCCCTGCGCTACTTCGCCGCCGTGCCCGAGGCCGAGCTCTCCGACGAGGAGCTGGCGCGGCGCTCGACGGCCCTCTACCAGATCGGCGACGTGCGCATCCGCCGCGGCGACCTGGCGGGAGCGAAGCGGCCGATCGAGGAGTCGCTGACGCTCGCCCGCCGGCTCGCTGAGCGCCATCCAGGCGATCCCGACCGCCTCTTCGACCTGGGCCAGAGCGAGTTCTGGGCCGGCTACGCGGGCTGGAAGCGGGGCGACCTCGCAGCCGCCCGCCGGCACTTCGAGGCCTACCACGAGATTTCGGCTCGCCTCGTGACGGCAGAGCCGGAGAACCGCGCCTGGCTCGGCGAGCTCTCCTACGCCGAGAGCAACCTCGGCTCGGTGCTCGAGCAGGAGGGTGATCTGGCCGGCGCTCTTGCCCGGTTCCGCTCGGCTCTGGAGATCGACCGCCGACTGGTGGCGGAGGCGGAGACGCCGGGGGAGGTCGACGAGCGGCGCTTCGAGCTGGCGGCGGCCCACAACACCGTCGGCGTCGTGCTCGAGCGCATGGGCAGACTCGACGAGGCGCGGGAGCACTACGAGGCGGACCTCGCCCTGCGCCGCCGCCTTGCCGCGAGCGATCCGGCGAACCAGCGCTATAGGGACTTTCTCGGCACCAGCCGAACCTACCTGGGCAATCTCCTCTTCGCCCTCGGCGACACCGCCGCCGCGCGAACCCACCTGGAAGCGGCCCGCGACCTCTTCGACGAGCTCTCGGCGCGCGACCCCGCCAACGGCGACTGGCGCTACAAGAGCGCCTGGAGCTATCTCTGGCTCGGGCGCCTGGAGCACGCCGAGGGACGGCCGGAGGCGGCGCGGTCGGCCTGGCGCCGCGCCGAAGGCCTCGCCCGCGAGCTCGCGGCGGCCGACCCGGAGCGCGCGGAATGGCGCCGGCT
>JBKHJP010000279.1:0-5944 GCA_046538065.1 Thermoanaerobaculia bacterium
GTCCACCTCGACGGCCAGGCCCATCAGCGAGAGGAGCGCCACCGCCGCCAGGATCCCGTAGCACGAGAGCAGGGCCGCCCCCGCCGCCACGGCCCCCCACAGGCCCCGCTGGCCCACGCGCTTCAGCCGCCGGGGGTCCAGGCGCCGGGCGATCCGGTGCGCCAGGGACGGCGGCGCCGGCTCCGCCGGGCGGCGCATGGAGACCTCCACCGCCCGGGCCCCCAGGGAGCCGGCGATCCGCCGGGTGACCTCGCTCGGGCAGTGGGCGAAGTAGTCGTGCTCCCGGTGGACCTCCACGTCGGCGAAGCCCGCCTCCCGGAACCACTCCAGGTAGTCCTCGTCCACCGAGGCGCCCACCACGCACTGGGCCCACAGCTCCGGGTCGCTCTTGCCGCCCACCGGCACCGGCCGGGAGATGACCACGTCCGCCACCAGCACGTGCCCGTCCGGGCGCAGCACCCGGAAGATCTCCGCGAAGGCCCGGCGCTTGTCCGGCACCAGGTTGAGAACGCCGTTGCTGGTGACCACGTCCACGGAGCCGTCGGCGAAGGGCAGGCGCTCGATGTCCCCCTGGATCAGCTCGACGGGGGCGACAGCCGCCTTCCGGGCGTGCCGGCGCAGGCGGGCCAGCATGGCCAGGGTGAGGTCGAAGGCCCAGACCCGGCCTTCCGGGCCCGCCTGGGCGGCGGCGATCAGGGTGTCCGTGCCGGCGCCGGATCCCAGGTCGAGGACGGTGTCCCCCGGGCGGATCAGCCCCTGGCGGAAGGGGTAGCCCACGCCGGCGAAGGACTCCACCACCCCCTCCGGCAGCGCGTCCAGGCACTCCTCCGGGTATCCCACCGCGCGGCCGGCCTCACGCCCGACGAGGAAGTGGAACGGCCCGTCCGGCCGCGTCGCCACCTCGCCGTACATGTCCCGCACGGCCTCGGTGATCCGTTCCTTGGAGTAGCCCAGGATGGCGACCATGGTGTGAAGGCTCCGATTCAGAATAGGGAGGCTGCGTCACCGAGGGTGACTCCGGGGGGCTTCGCCCCCCGCCCCGGTCGGCTTGCTTGGCGAGCCCGGACCGGCCCGGGCCTATCCACCCAAGCAGAGGTCCTTTGGATCGCCCCCCCTCTCCCTCGGTCCCTCTCTCCCCGCGCGGGGAGAGAGGGACGCCCCCGCCCGGCCCGCGTGCTGAGGGGCTCGAGTCGTGGATTCATGCTTTCGGCCGCCCTGATCTGCACCTCCGAGCCGCGCGAGCGTTCTCCATGGTACCCGGCAGGGGCGTGCCAGACTCGGCGGCGGGAGGAGGCAAGCTCCTCCCCTACACGTTCGTTCAGAACGTCTCCATGAGGCGGCGGACCCGGGTCCGGAGGGAATCGGGCGCCGGGGCGCTGCCGGTCTCCGCCACGCGCTCCCGGAGGCGCCGCTCGAACTCCGCCCGGGTGTAGCAGGCCCGGCAGGTCTCCAGGTGCTGATGCATCCGGCTCCGGTCTGTCTCGTCCAGCTCCCCGTCCAGGAACTCGAGGAGCTTTGCGATGGCCTCCTCGCATTCGATCCGCGACGCCATGGTCTACCCTCTTCCTCCCTGCCCCGTCAACCCCAGCTCGCGGGCCCGGTCCCAGATCGCCTCCTGGAAGAGGCTCCGCCCGCGGCTGAGACGGGAGCGGACCGTCCCCACCGGAATCGACAGGGTGTCGGCCACTTCAGAATAACTGAAACCCTCCACGTCCACCAGGACCACCACCACCCGGTACGGGTCCGGCAGCCCGTCCAGGGCGCGCTCGACGTCCCGGCACAGGAGCTCGTCGAGGAGGCGCTGCTCCGGGTTGCCCCACCACAGGAGGAACGGCTGGTGGAGCCGGTCGAAGAGGCTGGCGCCGCCGGCTTCCTCCTCCCCCTCCAGCTCGGAGGCCGGCGTCTCCCGGGGGCCCCGGCGGCTGCTGACGAAGGTGTTGGTGAGGATCCGGAAGATCCACTTCTCGAAGGCCTGGAGATCCTCCAGGCGGTCGAGCCGGCTCCAGGCCTTGCTGAGGGACTCGGCCACCAGGTCCTCGGCCTCGGCGCCGTTGCGGGTCAGCCGCACGGCGGTGCCGTAGAGCCGGTCCATGAGGCGCTCGACCTCGGCCTGGAAGAACCGGCGGCGCTCCTCGCGGGACGCACCGCGCCCGCCCGGAGGGCCGGACCCCCCTCCGCCGCACCGGACGCCCCCGCCCGGCCTCGGCGCTTCGTCAGCGTGGGCCATAGCTCAGTCTTTCACGCTCCCACGGACCGAACCTCACTCCCCTTCCAGGAGCTCGTCCAGGACCCCCCGGAGGGCCACCAGCTCGGCGTCGAAGTCGTTCGTGTCCAGGAGGGTGTAGAACCGGATGGCGCCCTCCCGGTCGATGAGCAGGTTCGCGGCGATGGGTACCTGCTCCCGGGGGAGCTCCGGCAGCACGCCCTCCGGGGCGTACGGCGCGGTTGCGGAGCCGTCCCGGTCCAGGAGCACCGGGAAGGTGAAGCCGGAGCGCTCGGCATAGGTGCGGGCGTCCTCCTCGCTCTCCTGGACGTCGACCACCAGGACCTGGACCCCCCGGTCGCGGTAGTTCTGCCACAACTTCTCTAAATGCGGAGCCTCCGCATTACAGAACGGTCACCAGCCGGCACCGAAGTGCAGGACGACGTAGTCGCCCCGGAAATCGGACAGGGCCACCGTCTCGCCGTCCAGGCTCTCCAGGCGGAAGTCCGGCGCCTGGCTGCCCCGCATGGGGTGCTCCCCGGCGGCGGCTCCCGCCACAAGCGAGAGCAGGGCGAGCACAATGGTGCTGCGAACCATCACGTGCATGACTCGTCTCCTCGGGTCTGTGGGGGATTCAGCGCGGGGCTCGGGCCCCGTCCGGCCCGCTCGACGTCGATCGGAATCGATCGAGCGCGAACGCCGGACGGGGCCGCTGCCGGGCGGTTACTGCCGCGGATCCTCCTCGGGGTTCACGTACTCGATGCCCCAGGGGCCCCGGCTATTGAGCTGGATCACCACCGGCTCATCCTCCGTGAACCCGTACATGGGCACCCCGGGCTCCATCACCGCCAGGGTCCCCGGCGGCAGGGCCTCGGCCTCGCTCCGGTCGAACGTATCCCCGACGGCGAAGTAGAGCGTGCCCTCGAGCACCGTCACCCGCTCGACGGCCGGATGGGTGTGGAGCGGGATCACGTAGTTCGCGGGGAACCGGATCCGCATGGTGAAGTCGTCCTCCGAGCCGGGGTCCCCTTCCAGGACCGCCGCCGTGGCCCCCGCCGGCATGGAGCCGACCGGGTTCCACTCCAGCTCGGAGGGACCGACCATCAGGTGGCCCTCGGCGTGCTCGCCGGCCGAGGACGCGGCCACCGGGCCGCTGGTAGCCGCGGCCAGGGCGACCGCCGCCAGAACGATGAGTGTCTTCTTCATGAGCTCCCTCCTTTGTGGGTCGATGACTCCAGGATTGATGCACCTGCCGGGCCAGTGCCCGGCCCGGTGACAGGGACAGGACGCAGGAGGCCGGGAAAAGTTCCCGGGAGGAGCGAACCGGGGGAGGGCAAACCTATCGCCCGCCGCCGAAAAGTCGCGGGTTGGCCTCGACGAAGCCGCCGATCCAGCGTCCCAGGAACGAGTCGCTGCCGGCGGTCTTCAGGTACCCGTAGCCCAGGAGGGAGATCACCAGCGCCCCCAGGGTGTCCACGATCAGGTCCCACATGGTGTCCGTCAGGCCCGACGGGTCGCCCAGCATGGGCTTCTGCATGGTCATCCCGAAGACCCGGTCCATGCCGAACTCGAAGATCTCCCAGAGGGCGCCCACGCCCACGGCGAACAGGAACGCGAAGAAGGCCACGAAGCCCGGGTTCATGTGGAGGCCGATCTCCTCCTTCTCGTTGAGGACGTAGACCAGGAGGAACCCGACGATCCCCAGCAGGAACCCGGACGACGTGTGGAGGAGGACGTCCCACCACCAGAACCGCACGTAGTAGCCCCGGACCTCGCCCAGGAAGAGGGAGGCGAAGACGAAGGCCACGGCCAGGAGCTCGAACTCCGGAGGGATGAAGACCCGCACCCGCCGGTGGAGAAGGAGCGGCGCCAGGGTGAGGGCGACGATCCCGAGGGTGATCAGCGCCGTCGCCCACTGGCGCTCCCAGAGGGCCGCCGCGGCCCCCACCAGGAGGATCCCCTGGAGGAGGAAGCTGATCCGCCGGTGGACGGACGTGCGGTGGGGCCGGGGCCTCACCGGCACGGGGCTCTCGCCTCGCCGTGAGCGCATGCGGCCATGCTAGCGAAGGCCGCCGGCGATGGGGGGACCGGCGGTTCGAGGACGGACCGCCGGCGCGGCTACAGGGGGATCTCCTCCCCCTCCGCCGCCACCCGGAACCCGGCCCCGGAGCGGGGGCGACGCGCCGTCACCGCCCGCCGCCTCCGTCGGGAAGCTCGCCGCCTTCGTCGTGAGCCCGTTCCCGGAGTGTCACCTCTCCCAGGTGGCGGCGCGGATTCCCGCACATCCAGCACGAGCACACCTTCGGCGTCTCGGCGTACAACCCGACCCGGCGCGGCGACAGGTCTTCCGGGGCGAGGAAGCGGTGGCGCAGAGTCCGGCGCACCCAGGCCTTCTTCCGGGCCGCGTGGTGGCGCCTCAGGGCGCGCTTCGGCGGGGGAAAGCGGGTCATCACTCGGCGAACCCCTCACCATCCGGCCCGGCGGCGAGCCGCCCTTCCACCGCGGCCAGCTCCTCCTCGGCCGTCCGGATCGCCGCCTCCGCCCGGGCGACCTCCTCCGGGCTCGGCTCCTTGGCGACCAGCGTGCCGCCGGCTTCCGCCTGGGTGAACGCGACGATGAAGCGCGCCTCCGGCGGCGGCGGCAGGTGACGCCGGGTCTGGCCGGTGATCTCGAGCCGGATCTGCCGCTCCTCGTCCGGCCGGAGCACGCCCCCGAAGTCGACGAACTCCTGGCTCGCGACCGCCCGGCCGTCGGGCAGCTCCACCGAGGTGCGCAGCCAGCCGGTGGTCACCGGGACGCCCAGGCCGTTGCGCACCCGGAGCGTCAGGGCACCCTCGGCGTCCAGCTCGACGACCCGCGGATTCAGCCCGGCCAGGTACTCGGCCTGGTCGAGGATCTCCCGGCGCCCGGCGATCGCCTCCACCAGCGAGGCCTTCTCGCGCCGCAGCTCGATCCGCCGCGCCTCCGCCAGCACGTCCGCGGCGCTCATACCGTCCACCTCGAAGGGCTCGGTGCCGGCGACCTCCCCGGCGCTCGCCCGGCGCACCAGGTGAAGGGCCGCGTTCAGGTCCGCGCGCTCCTCCTCGGCGGCACTCTCGCGGAGCCGCTGCGCCGAGGCGTCGAAGTCCTCCGAGCTCAAGGTCGGCTCGCCGCACCCGGCGAACACGAACAGCACACCCAGGGCGAGGAGCCATCGTCCGTTTGCCATCAGACCACCTCCTGAAAGGCTCCCGCAGGATACCAACCGGCGTCCGCCGGGCGCCGACCCGGGAGGGCGGTTGCGTCCCCCCGCCCAGGTTTCTCGACTCCGCTTCGCTCCGCTCGAAACGACAAGGACCCGGGGCGGGCGCATGGGCCCCACCGGCACCAGGTCGGCAGGATGTGTCGGCGGCCGCCTCGGGCGGTTGAACCGCGACCGCGGCGCCAGCGCTGTTTCTCGTCCGTCAGGCGCAGCGCTGCCTCCTGCCGCTGCGAACGAAGCGCTGCCCCTTGCCGATGCGAGCAGAGCGCTGCCCCTTGCCGATGCGAGCGGAGCGCTGCCCCTTGCCCCTGCGAGCGGAGCGCTGTTCTTTTGTCGTTTCGAGCGGAGCGAAGCGGAGTCGAGAAACCTGGGCGGGGGCCGGACCGCCACCCCTTGCCGCTGCCAACGAAGCGCCACCCCTTGCCCCTGCGAGCGGACCGCTGCCCCTTGCCCCTGCGAGCGGAGCGCTGTTTTTTTGTCGTTTCGAGCGGAGCGAAGCG
>JBKHJP010000280.1:0-5940 GCA_046538065.1 Thermoanaerobaculia bacterium
ACGTCAGGGGGCGCAGGCGGGTGCCCTTGCCCCCGGAGAGGATCAGGCCTTTCATCTTCAAGACGGCTCCGTCGAGACCCGAATCGAGGCGTCAGCGTCATCAACTCCGGGAGCCGCGGGGCTCCCCCGCCCACGACGGCCGGGGCCGGCTGCGCTGGGCTGCGTGCCTTGACCAAACCGTCGGATCCTCCCGACACCCCCTCTCCCTCGGTCCCTCTCCGCCCTGAAGGGGGAGAGGGACGCCCCCGCCCAGGGTTGGTCGACCGTCGGTGCCTTCATAGGTCGTCTTTGGCTCATTCGAGCCGTCCGGTGAGGTCGAGGAAGGTGCCGACGTTCTTGAGCGTGAAGGCCAGGCGGTAGTCCGTGTCCTGGATGTTGCCTACCTGGAAGTCCCGGAACTCGAACCGGACGGAGTAGCACTGGGAGGTCCAGTCGACGAAGTAGCGCTGCTCCTGGAGCTCGGAGCGCTCCAGGTCGTAGTCGATCGCCGCCCGGACCGCCAGGCGACCCGGCAGCACCGACACCCCGGTCCCGAGGCGGATCTGGTCGCTCAGGGTCTCGCCGTCCTGGGCACGGAAGCGGGTCGTGTAGCGCACGCTGGCGTCGTGGGGGCCGAAGCGGTGCTCGGCGGCGATGGAGCTCGACGTGAGCTGGTCGAACAGGGTCGAGTAGCGCCACTCGGCCCGGAGGCTCGTCGTGTCCGACGGGGCGAAGCGGAGCGTGGCCTCCAGGGGGCCGCGCTGGGACTCCAGGGTCTCGGCCTCCGGGTCGCCCAGGACGGCGGCCCCCCTCTGGAGGGGCTCCTTGCTGTCGAAGCTGTAGTCCTGGGCCAGCTCGAAGGTCAGGATCTCCCGGGCCGAGCCCCCCTCCTCCTCCGGGGGCTTGGCCTTCAGGCGCTGGGACAGGCTCACCCGGGCCACGTTGCCGGAAAACAGCCGGTCGACGCTGTCGAAGGACGGTACCTCCCGGGTGCGGTCGAACCCGTCCACGAAGGAGTAGCTCACCCGGGGCTCGATCACGTGCATGAACCGGGCGAAGGGCCCGATCTCGGCGTCGAAGACCCGGGCGAAGGACGGGCCGATGAGGTCGGCCCCCCAGGTGGGGAGGCTCCGGGTGACGGACTCGCCGGTGAAGGCGTCCCCGGTCTCCTGGACCTCGGTGGGGTCGGTCTCCAGGCTGTCGCCCCACCAGGTCAGCCGGTACCCGCCCCGGAGCGAGAGCGACAGCCAGGGCGCCGGCTCCAGGGGGATCGAGACCTCCGGGAACAGGTCGGCCCGGCCGTACTGGGTGTCGAAGGCCGCCGAGCGGTCGACGTCCAGGTAGGCCAGGGAGCTATCCACCGAGAGGTAGAGGGGGGCCTCCCAGAGCGGCGTGGTCCAGACCGGCGTCGAGCGGAGCTGGTACTCGATGGCCGGGAGCTGGCGGTCCGTGATGATCCGGTCACCGGCGAACGTCTCCCGGTCGTTCACCAGGACGTTGACCAGGTGGGACCCCCAGTTCCCGGTGAGAAACGCCTTCGAGTCCTCGAACCGGCGGCTGTTGCGGTTGAAGTCCCGGTCGAAGTCCTGGAAGAACTGGAAGTCGGAGTACTCGGTCCAGTCCACCACCCCGCGCAGGCCCAGCGGCAGGTCGTCGGAGACGTGGTCGAGCTCCATGCGCCAGCGCCACTCGTCCTCCTCGCCCCCCACCACGGGATCGTCCTGCCCCCCGGGAGCCACGGCGAGGGGCTCGGTCTCCCGGATGGCATAGCCCTCGAAGCGGCCCGAGGTGCCCTCGGTGGGCTGGTACCGGAGCTCGTTGCCCAGCCCGACGAAGCCCTCGCCGTAGCTGTCCAGGAAGAAGGTGGTGTCGTAGCTCCGGCCGATGGGCTGGTAGTAGGCCAGGCCCAGGTAGGCTCCCCGGCGGTCGGTGTAGCCGAAGTTGGGCACCAGGAGGCCGGCGGTCCGGTCCTCCTTGGTGGGCCAGACGATGTACGGGGTGTAGAAGACCGGCAGGCGCTTGACCCGCATGGAGGCGTTGCGCACCCGGGCGTAGGCGTCCACCTCGACCCGGGCGCGGCCCAGGCGGAAGCTCCAGTCCGGCACGTCCTGCTCGCACGAGGTGAATACACCGTTGGTCACGACGTAGACGTCCTCGTCGACCTTGGCGATCTCGTCGCCGGTGAAGTAGTAGTCCGGGTCGACGTAGGCGGTGGCGTCGGTCAGGGTGCCGGTCTTGGCGTCGAGGTCGAAGGTGAGGGTGGCGCCGGCCAGGCGCCGGGGACCCTGGTCGAAGACCACGTCCCCGGTGGCGACGACCTCCCGGGTTTCGAGATCGACCTCCGCCCGCTCGGCGCGCAGGGTGACGTCCTGGTGGTGGATCTCGACGCCGCCGGTAAGGACGGCGTAGTCCTCGCGCCGGAGCTCGAGCTCGCCGGCGGAACCCGCGACGGTGCCCCGGCCATCCTCCAGCCGGAGGTCGAAGGCGATCCGGTCCGGGTCGTCCTCGTCCTCCTCGTCCTCCGCTTCGGCTTCGGGCTCGGCGTCGGCCCCGGCCTCCTGGGTTTCGGACGCTTCGGGCTCTTCGGCTCCAGCCTCCGGGGACGGGGCCTCCTCGGCGCCGGCCTCCTGCTCCTCGGCTTCCGGAGCCGACGGCTCCGGTTCCGGCGGCTGCTGGCCGGCGGCGACCGCCGGGAGGAGCACGAAGCAGAGCAGGAGGGGCAGGCGCTCGGCCACGGGTTCTTCGCTTCTTCCGGGGTCGGTCTCGGTCCTGGTCCGGTGTGGCAGCCGCCGGCTAATCCAGGCGTTCGACGATCATCGCCGTAGCCTCGCCCCCGCCGATGCAGATGGCGGCGCAGCCCCGGCGGAGATTTCGCAGTCGCAAGGCGTTGAGCAGGGTGATGACGATGCGGGCGCCGGAGGCGCCGATGGGGTGCCCCAGGGCCACCGCCCCGCCGTGGACGTTCACCGTCTCCGGGTCCAGGTCGTGGTCCCGGATGAACGCCATGGCGACGGCGGCGAAGGCCTCGTTGACCTCCCACAGGTCGACGTCGGCCGCGGAGAGCCCGGCGCGCTCCAGGACGAGCCGGACGGCGGCCACCGGCGCCGTGGTGAACCACTCGGGCTTCTGGGCCACGGAGGAGTGGGCGACGATCCGGGCCAGGGGCTTCTTTCCCAGCTCGTTCGCCCGGGATGCGGTGGTGAGGATCATGGCGGCGGCGCCGTCGTTGATCTTGCTGGAGTTGGCCGCCGTCACCGTGCCCTCCTTCTCGAACGCGGGCTTGAGACCGGACATCTTCTCCAAGTCGACCCGGAAGGGCTCCTCGTCGCGCTCCACCGTCTCGCTCTTCCCCTTGCGCCCGGGGACCTCCACCGGCACGATCTCGTCGGCGAACAACCCCTCCTCGGTGGCTCGCCGGGCCCGCTCGTAGCTCTCCCGGGCGAAGGCGTCCTGCTCCTCGCGGGTGAGGTCGTACTCGCGGACGCACATCTCCGCGCAGTTGCCCATGTGGACGTCGTTGTACGGGTCCCACAGGCCGTCGTGGATCATGGAGTCGACGAACTTGCCGTGGCCCAGGCGCAGGCCGTCCCGGACCTGGGGCGCGAGGAAGGGCGCCCGGCTCATGGACTCCATGCCGCCGGCGGCCACGATGGAGTAGTCGCCGCAGCGCAGGTCGTTGGCGCCGATCATGGCGGCCCGCATCCCGGAGCCGCACACCTTGTTCAGGGTGACGGCGCCGGTGGACGGCGGGCAGCCGGCCCCCAGGGCCGCCTGGCGGGCCGGCGCCTGCCCCTGGCCGGCGGCGAGCACGCAGCCCATGTTGACCTGGTCCACGTCGGAGGGCTCCAGGCCCGCCCGCTCGATGGCCGCCGTCAGGGCCCGGGTGCCGAGCGCGTGGGCCGGGAGGCGCGAGAGGGTGCCCTGGAACGAGCCCACCGGGGTGCGGGCGGCGCTCAGGATCACGATGTCGTCCATCGACAGCTCCTCGAGGGTGAAGGATGCTCCGGCTCCGGCGCGCCGTGGCACCGGGAAGGCCGTTCTGGCATGGCCCTGGCGGAGCGCGGCGCTCGGCTTGCCGTGGCCGCGCACGGGGTGAAGCGATCGGTGCAGGAGGGCCTGCCAGGCCGATGGATCGTACCATAGCGGATGGCCGGAGAATCCGGCCGCCGGCCTGCTCCATCGCCGGCCTGGTCCACCGGTTGACCCGGGAGGTCCGAGGCGCCAGAGTGCCGGCATGTCCGCGCCGTCCCAGGGCCGCCTGCTGGCCGTCGACTACGGCTCGAAGCGGATCGGCCTGGCGATCTCCGACCCCGAGGGGCGCCTGGCGACCCCCCTCGAGACCTTCGAACGCCGGGACGACCGGTCCGCCGCGCGGCGGATCGCCCGGACCGCCGAGCGGGAGGGGGTCGTCGGCTTGGTCGTGGGCGAGCCCCTGCGCCTGGACGGCACCCGCGGCGACGCCGCCCGGCGCGTGGAGCGCTTCGCCCGGCGCCTGGAGGAGACCACCGGCCTGCCGGTGGAGCGGATCGACGAGAGCCTGACCAGCGTAGAGGCGGAGCGCCGCCTCCGGGCCGCCGGCATCGACCCGGCGCGGCACCCCGGCCGGATCGACGCCGTGGCGGCACAGATCGTGCTAGAAGAGGCCCTCGACCGCCGCCGGGGTTAAGGCTGGGTTGAGGCCCGGGCCCCGGGATCCTGCGCAGCCTCCGAACCCCCCGCTAGACTCACCCGCCCATGCGTGCCCTGAAGCTCCTCGGCTGCCTCGTCCTCCTGGCCCTCCTGGCCGCCGGGGCCGGGGGCTGGTGGGCATGGTCCACCCTCCACCGACCCCACGGGACCGGTACCCGCGAGGTGCTGATCGAGCCCGGCGCCGACGCGGGGACCATCCTGGAGCTCCTGGAGCGCCGGGGCATCCTGCCGAACGCGCGGCTGGCCCGGGCCTGGCTGGTCTACGGCATGGACGACCCACCGCTCCACGCCGGCGAGTACCGTTTCGAGGGCCCCCGGACGACGGTGGAGGTGCTGGAGACGCTGGCCCGGGGCGAGGTCCTGCTGCGCCAGGTGACGGTGATCGAGGGCCTGACCCTGGAAGAGACCGCCCGGGGCCTGGCCGAGGCGGGCTTCGGCCGGGAGGATGCGTTCCTGGCCGCCATGCGGGACCCGGCACCCATCGCCGGCCTGGACCCGGAGGCGGAGACGCTGGAGGGGTATCTCCTCCCGGAGACCTACTCCTTCGTCCGGGGCGCCAGCGAGCGGGAAATCGTGGCGACCATGGTGCGGACCTTTCGCGAGGCCCTGGAGCGGGAGGTGCGCCCGCTGCTCGGGGAGCGCTTGGCCGTGCCGGGGCCGGAGGAGCCCCCGCCCAGGCCCCTCGACTCCGCTCGGGGCGACAAGGAAAAGGAAGAGGGGCGGGGCGACCAGGAGACGGGGCGGGGCGGGATGGGAGGTGGGAGCGGGCCTGGCGGGCGCTCGTGGACCGTCCGGGAGCTCGTCACCCTCGCCAGCCTGGTGGAGAAGGAGGCCAAGGTCGACGAGGAACGGCCCCTCGTCGCCGCCGTCTACGTCAACCGCCTGGACGCCGGGATGGGCCTCTACGCCGACCCCACCGTGATCTACGCCCTGAAGCGCCGCGACGCCTGGGACGGCAACCTCAGCCGGCAGCACCTGGAGCTCGACTCCCCGTACAACACCTACCGCTACGGCGGGCTCCCCCCCGGGCCCATCGCCTCGCCCGGCCTGGAGAGCCTCCGGGCCGCCGCCGAGCCGGCGGACGTGCCCCACCTCTACTTCGTCAGCCGCAACGACGGCACCCACGTCTTCGCCCGCACCCTCCGGGAGCACAACGCCAACGTCCGCCGGTGGCAGAAGGAGTACTGGCGGAAGCGCTGGGCCGAGCAGCGGGCCGCTCCCGATTGACAGCCGCTAACCCCTGGTGTATCAAGGGGGTGGATATCTGAATCG
>JBKHJP010000281.1:0-5939 GCA_046538065.1 Thermoanaerobaculia bacterium
CCCCGCCGAGGGGCGTGTGACGGACTACCGCAGCTCGTGCCGCCCGGACCGGCGTCCCGGGGCGGCGGGGGAGAGCTGCCACAGGTCCCGCGCCGCGCAGCGGATGCGCCGGGCGGTGAGGGTCCGCTCCAGGGCGGCGTCGCGGAGGAGGAGGAGGGCCCCCAGGGCGTCCCGGTGGGTCTCGTGGGCCCGGAAGATCTCCACCGCCTGGCTCGCCATCTCCGCCACCTCCTCCAGGCGGCCCTGGTCGGCGTAGAGGGCCGCGAGCTCCAGGCAGACGTGGGCGGCGTTGAACCCGTGGCCCTGGCGGGCGAACTCGCCCAGCACCCGGCGGTAGCGGCGCTCCGCCCGGTCGTGCTCGCCGGACTCCGCCGCCAGGCGGGCCTGGAGGCAGTCGAAGCGGACGCGGGTGTGGTCGTCCGCGTCGTCGTAGAACAGGGTGAAGTCCAGGTCCAGGGTCTCCCGGGCCTGCTGGACCTCGCCGGCGTCCGCCAGGTGGAGGGCCAGGTTCAGGCGGGCGGAGAGGTAGAGCTGGGTGTCCCGCTCCGGCGAGAGCAGGTGCACGGCCCGGTGGTCGGCCTGGAGGGCCGCCTGCAGGTCGCCCATCAGGGCGTGGAGGAGCCCGAGCTTCATGAGGATACGGGCCAGGCGGACGTCGTCCGCCAGGAGCTCGAAGAGCTCGGCGGCGGCCCGGAGCTCCGCCGCCGCCTCCTCCAGGCGCCGGAGGTCGGTGAAGAGGGAGCCCAGGAAGCTGTGGAGCTCCGCCCGGACGTCCACGTCCGCCACCTGCTCCTGGACGACGAGCTCCTGGGCCCGGAGGAGGAGGGCCCGGCCCCGCTGGAAGTCCCCGGCGGCGCGGTAGGCGTTGCCCTGGAAGGCCAGGGCCAGGGCCCGGTGGGGCGGGTAGGGGGTGGGGTAGGCGCCCGCCACCGCCTCCAGGGCCCGGGCCCAGGCGAGGGAGCCCCGCGGGTCGTGGGGCAGGCACGCGCGGGCCTTCTCCCCGAGCTCCTCGCCCAGGGCGACGTTGCCGAACCGCTCCGGGGAGTTGCGGATGCGGAGCAGGCGCTGCTCCGGCGAGAGGCCCTCCAGGAGGGCCAGGAGCTCCGCCGCGCTCCGGGCGTCCTCGTCGTAGCGGCGGAGGGCCTCCTCCAGGTCCAGGGCGCGGCGCACCGGCGGGCGGTAGGCCTCCTCCGGGACCTCCTCCGCCTGGGCCGCCTCGGCCTCCTCGCGGCAGCGGGGGCACTCCCCGGCGAAGCGCTCCACCAGGATCTCCACCATGCGGCGCTCCGAGATCTGGCCCCTCCGGGCCGCCAGGAGGAGCTCCCGGGAGAGGTGCCGGTGGCCGGACATGATGGGTACCGTTATCGCAAATGTTGGCGCTCTGGTCAAGTGCCGGCCCCCCGCGGCCCTCCCGCGGCGGGGGGCGACGGTGGAGCCGGGACCGGGCGCCAGCCGCGACGGCGACCGCACCGCCGGCGCCCGGAGGCCTCAGCCGTTGGGGTCCACGCCGAGGCCGTTCTCGGGGTCTGTCGTCGGGTCGCCGGTGGCCGAGTCGGCGGTGGGCTCGCCGTTGGGGTCCACGCCGAGGCCGTTGGCTCCGTAGAGGTTGGTCACGGGCGCCGTGAGGTGGGCCCACCAGTCGGCGAGGAGCCCCAGGAGGTGCCCCTGGACCGGCCCCGCGACCTGGCCCGCCCCGGTCGACCGATCCGGGGCGGTGTCCGGGTTCGGGCCGGCGAGGGCGGGGGCCGCGGCGAGGAGCACCCCCGCCACGAGGATCGTGGCGATCCGCCAGAGCTTGTGCTGGTACATGGTGCGTTCCCTTTCCGGGAGAGGTCACACGGGGCCGGCACCATTGCGGCCTGGCGCCTCCCCCTTCGCCGGTCCAGTTTGGGCCAGCGGGGGGGAGGGGCCGATGTATGCTCGCTCTACTCGATGTCGTAGAAGCGCCGGAGTGCCCGGCGCACCAGCTCGGAGGCGGGCCGGCCGGAGCGGTACGCCTCCTCGCGGAGGAGCTCGTCCACCGCGCGGTCGATCCACAGGGTCTTGCGGATCAGAGCCGGAGTGACGGTGGTCCGGCCGCCGCGCCGGCCGCGGAGCGACTGTCCTTTGCGGGGGTCGGACCGCTGCCAGGGGCGAGGAGCGTCGGCCGGGCTCGGCTCGGGAGCGTCGGGCGGGGTGTCCGGGGGGCCCGCCGGCCTCGGCGACGTCGGTTCCGCAGGGGCGGCGTCCGGGGCGTTGGAGAGTCGGTAGTCCTTCCGGAGCGCGGCGCGGAAGAGCTCCGACTCGCTGGTCCCGGAGCGCCGGGCGTGGCGCCGGAGGGTCGCCTCCACGTCCCGGTCCACCCAGAACGTCTTGCGGACCATTCGCGGCGTGACGGTGGTCGTCCCGCCGTGCCGTCCGACCAGGTGGCGCTCCGGCGGGAGTGCGCCGTCCGAGGGCTCGGCAGGCGGGCGGCGCTCCGCCGGGCCCTCCGGCTCTTCCGGTCCGTCCGCCGGTTCGCCGAGCGGTCGTGGACCTTTGCTTTCTGACGGGGGCATCCGTGCCGATTCTACTGTATACGCACATACGCCTGAGGGCTCCCGGGCGCTGAACGGTCGGTTTTCGACCCGAGCGGTCGTTTCAGGACCGGAGCGGTCGATCTGTAGCCTGAGCGGTTTTCGGCCCCTCCGGTCCCTCACGCCCCTCCCGCCGAGCCACGAAGTAGATCCACGGGATCCTCACCGGCTGCTCCGGGTCGACGTGGCGGCGGGCCCGCTCCAGGACCTCGTCGCGCTGGGCCGGGGGCAGGGTGGGGGCCAGGCGGCGGATCATGGCGGGGATGGTCATGAGCTCCATCAGCTCGCGCTGGCGCCCGGCGTAGGTGAAGCGCTCGCGGGCCAGCGGCGTGAAGCCGGCCTCTCGGAGGCGGGTCTCGAGGCGCTCCGGGCTCAGGAGCGGGGAGCCCGACGGCGGCCGGCCGGTGCGCTCCTCCACGGCCCGGGCCAGGGCCACCTGGAAGGGGGTGACCCCGGCGCCGGAGGCGGCCCCGAGGCCGCAGGGGCGCACGGTCGGTGCGACAGGGTCGCACCCTGCGGTCGCGGTGGCGGCAGCGAACCCGGGGGTGGCGGACTCCGGGTCGTGCTCCTCCGAAGGGTGCCTCGCGGGGCCGTTCACCGGGCGCAGCCGCTCCTCGGGTACGTTGAACACGAACAGCCCCCCGGCGTCGAGGCGCCGCGCCAGGGCCGCCAGGACCGCCCGGCGGTCCGGGAACTGCCAGAAGGCGGCGTTGCACACGGCCCGGTCGAAGCGTCCGGAGACCGCCGCCTCGAACCCGGAGGCCGGCGCCACCACGAACCGCGCCCGGGGGTCCCGGACGCGGGTCCGGGCCACCTCCACCATGGCCTCCGATGCGTCCACCCCCACCAGCTCCCCCCGGGCGGGCAGGCGCTCCAGGCAGGCCCGGGCGGTCGCGCCGGCGCCGCAGGCCAGGTCGAGCACCCGCCGGGCGGACTCGATCCGGGCCAGGGCGACGAGCTTGCGGTTCAGGGCCCGGTAGATCCGGTGCTCCCGGGTGAAGGCGTCGTAGATTTCCGCGTTCCACCACCCGGCCCAGGGCGAGGCGTGGGGAGGCGGGGCGGCGGCCATGGGCCGATTGTACGAGGGGCGGACCGTTCCTACTGGATACAGCCCCCCGTCTCGGTCGTCCCGCCGCCGCCAGGACGAGACACCGCTGGGTCGCTACGGAGACTCGTGGAGGAGGATCACGTCCACGATCCGGTCCGTCCGGCCTCCTTCGAAGCGCACTCGGCTCGAGTAACGGAACTCGTTTCCGTGACGATCCCGCCAGCGGTGCTCGGCGTAGTCGAGCTCGATCGCTTCGATCCCGTGTTCCCTCAAGGTGAAGAGCTCGAAGTCCTCGGCGACCGCGTCGTGGTTCGCATCAATCCAGAGCATGAGGTCATCGAAGATGCGGTCGTCTTCGGTGATCCAGCCGTCCTCGTTGCCCCCCAGCCAGGCGCGGTCGAACAGGTCCAGTGCGCGGAAGCCGTTGGGGTCGTCCGAAGCAGGCTGGGGGGTGTAGGCCCCGAACAGCTCCGCTCCCAGTCGGATCGCGCCGTCTCCGTCCCGGTCGTGGACGAGGAAGGCGACGTCCGAACCCCGCTCGGTCCAGCTCAGGGTTTCCACGAGGCTGTCGTCGTCGAGGTCGAATTGAACGGGATCGTCGAGGCCCGAGAGGCGGATGGGTCCGTCTCCCAGGTTGACCACGATGGGGGTGCAATTGCAGCCGTCCTCGAATCCGCCCCAGGTGTCGTCGTCGTTGTCGGGGGAGTCAGAGTACGGTTCGTCGGACCCGCCTCCGTCGGAGTCGGAGTCGGAGTCCGTGGGGCAAACGTCGCATTGGTGGCTGACGGTGAGGGCTATGGTCGATGCGTCCTGTGGGCTGCTGGTCACGGTGAGCTGACCGCCATAGGAGACACCGGCCGTGACCGAGCCACAGGCGCAGCCGTCACACGCCTTCCACGCACAAGCAACGGTCGCTTCACATGCTGCAGGATTCAAGCTGGAGTCGGAAGTGCTGCCGTGCTTGACCGCGAAGGAGGGGAACGACATCACGTGGCACGTGTTGACCTCCCCGGTTTCTTGGCAGGCTTCGTGCGAGAGGCTTGGGCTGCAAGATTGGCTGCAGTCTGCGTTGCAGGAGCACTCGAAGGCGAAGCGCCCGAACGGGCCGTGAGCTCCGCTGATGTGATCAGTCGAGAAGTACTGGCTCTTGTCCATTTCGGTACTTCCCGCCCAGGATCCGGAGCCCGAGTAGCACGAAGCCTTGGAGGCAAGGTTCCCTCCCCTTCGGGCTTGATCGCGGCTCGGCAGGGACTCTGCGTCCCCCATCGGGGCCGTTTCGTCCAGCGTGCTCAAGACACCGATGGTCACGTGGTCCCAGACGATGACGTCGAAGTCCCAATCATCGTGAGGCGAAGCCTCCGGTTCGGGATCGATCCAGGCGAAGGCCGCCTGGTAGGTTCGCTCTTTGCCTCCCAACGTCACCCTGACCTCGAAGGTCGTAATGCTCGTCACGTCGAGTAGACTCGGGTTGCTCCGAGAACCCGCCCTGAGGCCCTTGTTGAGGTGCATGGCGGCGAATCTCCTTCCCTCCTCGGAATCGACGTACCGCTCACGGCTGACCCAGGCCGGGTCGTACATCACGCGCTCCTCGTCGGTCCAACTCGCGGTGTGTTGCTGTCGGGCGGTGACCACGGTCTCACCCCCGGGGAGTGTGACCACGTCGGTGTAGAAGACGGATCCGAACGCCTCTCGGGGAATGTGTACGACCTTGCGTATCTCGATCTGGAGGTCTTTTCCCGAGGGCTCCGTCCACCGGACCAGGTCGGTGTACGAGCCTCTGATGAGCTCTTCGAAGATCTCTTCCTTTTCCTTCGTGGGGGCGTGCGACGGCTCCAGGGGAACGGCCGGTACCCTCGGCGTCGGCGGCTCCGGCAAGATTCGGGGAGTCTCGCTGGCCACGGACGTGGGTCCGAAGAGCCACAGGGCCAGCCCGAGGGCGAGGACGGGAGAGCGGCGCCCAACCGATGGTGTCTTTAGCATGTCCGATCCTCCTTGGGCTCCGGTGCCCTGTCCCTCAACCTGAGAATGGGAGGGCGCCGGTTCCACAGCGATCACCGAGGGCTCCTGGATGCCCGAGCACTCGGCATGGCGGGAGGGGCACGCTCCCGGCAGCTCGGCCCTGAGGCCGCGCGAATGCAGAGCTGAGGAAGATCTCCCGGAGCTGCCGTTCAGTCCTGTCACTGGATCTCAAGAGAAGACCACTGTCCGTTATTTCTAGCACACGAAATATCTTCCTCGCAAGCCCCCGGCTCGGACGATTCGGCCGCCGTCTGGTAGCGTCCGGCGGCATGCGTCGCCTGCTGGGGCTCGTCGGGCTGACGGCGGCCCTCCTGGTC
>JBKHJP010000282.1:0-5921 GCA_046538065.1 Thermoanaerobaculia bacterium
CTACCGGGGCATCCGCACCGTCGAGCTCGGCGCCTCCACCGTTGCGATCAACGGCCAGACGGTCGGCCGGGACGTGGCCCGCTCGTGGCTCGGCGAGCACGCGGAGGAGGTCGACCGCCTGCTGGAGATGCCCCCGGAAGAGCGCCTGGAGTCCCTGGGGGTCGCCGGACCGCCCGAAGGGCTTCCGGAGACCGCGGCGGCGGAGGAGGAGGAGCAGGCGGAGGTCGGAGAGGGGGCCCGCTCGGCCACGGAAGGCCGGGAGCGTGCCGAGGACGAGGGGCCGGAAGCGGCGGAGCGCCCCGAAGAACCGGAGCGCCCGGAGCAGGCGGAGGGTCCCGAGGCTCCCGAGCCGCCCGAAGAACCGGAGCCCCCCGAGGCTCCCGAGCCGCCGGAGGAACCGCGGATCCGGCGGGGCAGCCAGACGGTCGTGGGCTCCCACGTCCACGTGGCAGCGGACGAGGTGGTGGACGGAGTCCTGGTCTTCGGCGGTTCGGCGACCGTCGACGGCCGGGTGAACGGCGACGTGATGGTGGTGGGGGGGACGGTGCGGGTCGACGGCGAGGTTCGGGCCGACGTGACGGTGGTCGGGGGCTCGATCCGCCTGGGACCCGAGGCCGAGGTGGGCGGTGACGCCACGGCGGTCGGAGGCTCGGTAACCCGCAGCACCGGCGCCGAGGTCGGAGGACGCATCGAGGAGGTCCGGGAGGGCTGGGGCCCCTGGTGGCCCGGGCTCTTCTGGAACTGGGACGCGGGACGCCACTGGTCGCCCTGGAACTGGGTGTGGGACCTGACCTGGCCCCTGGCGGAGCTGATGCTCCTGGCGCTGCTGGTCGCGCTGATCATCGCCGTCGGACGGGACACGGTGGAGCGCGTCGGCGCCCGGGCTGCGGCGGCACCCGCCCGGGCGGGGGTGACGGGCCTCCTGGTGGCGATCCTCACGCTGCCGGTACTGATCATCGTGATCACGCTCCTCGCGATCTCCATCATCGGCATTCCGATCCTGGTGGTCCTGGTGCTGCTGTTCGTGTTCGTCGGCATCCCGGGCCTGCTGGTGATGGCCCTGGTGGGCTACAGCGGCGTGGCCCTGCGCCTGGGCCGGTGGTCCGAGGGGCGCTTCGGCTGGCGCCTGCCCGGCCCGTACCTGGCGGCCCTCGTGGGCCTGCTGCTGCTGCACCTCCTGGAGCTGGTGGGGAGCCTCCTGGACTTCGGCCCGGTGAGCGTCTTCGGGACGATGTTCCTCCTCGCAGGAGGGATCGTCCAGTTCGTGGCGTGGTTCGTCGGCTTCGGCGCGGTCTGCCTGCTCCTCTACGAGCGCCGGGCCCGCCGCCGCGCCGCCCGCAACGCCGGCACGCCCCTTCCGCCACCGCACCAGGACCAGCCCCCGCCCCCCAGCCCACCCCCGGAGGAGCGAGGAGGGTAGGAGCGTTCGGCGCGCGCCCCCTTCCGCGTGCAGGAGTCGCCCTCCCGGGGGTAAGGGAGGAACTCGCCCCTGGCCTGAGCGAGCCGAGCGGCTCCTCCCGAGGCCTAGCCGCCACCCGACTTGGCTGTAGGGGAGGAGCTTGTCTCCTCCCCGCGGGTGGGCTTCAACACACAGGCCCGGTGGCTTCGCCACGGGCGGAGCCGTTCGGCTCGCCAGGCTCGCTCAGGCCAGGGGCAAGCTCCGCCCCACCTCCCGGTTCGGCATCCCGGTGCATTCACCACGGGCGGAGGCAAGCTCCGCCCCTACAGCTGAAAGCGGGCATCGGTTCGGCAACCACGGAACCGGCGGGTGGGGGCCGGGCGTTCCCGCCGGAGGACCTCTGAGGCGAGGCCGCTTTCAGGCGGCGACCGGGGCACGAGCGCCTGGCGCCGAGCCGAAGCGGAGGCGCACGCCGAGCGTTCCCAAGACCACCGACGCGTGCGCCGTTCCGTAGGCGGGAACGCCCGGCCCCTACCCGCCCGGCGAAGGCACGGCCGGTCCAGCACTCCCAAGCGGAGATGAGCTTGCCATTACGTGCGAGGCGGCGCAGGATCTGGAGCTCGCAGGTCGAGGCGGCCCCGGGGTCCCGCCGCCACCTCGCGGCGCAGCCGCTCCGCCAACAACGTGTGGCGCATCCGGTTCCGCCGGTTCTTCACCGCCACGCCCAGGGCCCGCACCTCGCCCACCAGCACCGCCAGCCGCCGCGCCCGGGTGAGCGCCGTGTACAGGAGGTTGCGCTCCAGCATCACGTAGTGCTGCGTGTGGAGCGGCACCACCACCGCCGGGTACTCGCTCCCCTGGGACTTGTGGATCGAGCAGGCATACGCCAGGGCGAGCTGGTCCAGCGACGCGAAAGGGTGCTTCACCACCCGCTCGTCGAAGCGGCAGCGCACCACCTCCTCCTCCGCGTCGATCTCCAGGATCCGGCCCACGTCGCCGTTGAAGACCTCCAGCTCGTAGTTGTTCCGGACCTGCATCACCTTGTCCCCGACCCGGAAGCGGGTCGCCCCCCGGGCCACCTCGGTCCCCGTGGGGTTGAGGATCTCCCGCAGCGCCTCGTTCAGGCGCTCCACCCCCAGGAGGCCCCGGTTCATCGGGGTCAGCACCTGGACGTCCTCGAAGGGGTCCAGCCCGAAGCCCTCCGGGATGCGCCGGGTCACCAGGGCGGTCACCGTCCGCAGGACGTCCTCCGGCTCCTGGCGCTCGAAGAAGAAGAAGTCTTCCCCGGCTGCGGGGCGTGTCTCCCAGACGGGCATCTCCCCCCGGTTGACCCGGTGGGCGTTGGCGACGATCCGGCTCTCCCGGGCCTGCCGGAAGATCTCCGTCAGGCGGACCACCTCCACCGCGCCGGAGCCGATGAGGTCCGCCAGGACGTTGCCCGGCCCCACCGGCGGGAGCTGGTCCACGTCGCCCACCAGCACGAGCTGGGTCCGGTCCGGCAGCGCCGCCGCCAGGTGCCCGGCGAGGGCGGTGTCGATCATCGAGGCCTCGTCCACGATGACCAGGTCCGCTTCCAGGGGGCGGCCCCGGTGGCGGGTGAAGCCTCCGGCGACCGGGTCGAACTCCAGGAGCCGGTGGATCGTCGAGGCCCGCCGGCCCGTCGCCTCCTCCAGGCGCTTGGCGGCCCGGCCGGTGGGGGCGGCCAGGCGGATCTTGCGCCCCTTGCGCCGGAGGATCTCCACGACGCCCCGGACCAGGGTGGTCTTGCCGGTGCCCGGGCCGCCGGTCACCACCAGGACCTTCGCCTCCACGGCGCGGCGGATCGCCTCGCGCTGCTGGCCGGCGAGCTCCACGCGCTCGCGGCCTTCGAACCACGCGAGCGCCCGCTCGACGTCGATCTCGATGGGGGTCACCGGATGGGCCCGGAGCTCCGCCAGGCGCCGGGCCAGGTCGGCCTCGGCGGCGTGGAGGCTGGAGAGGAAGACGGCCCGGCCCTCGTCCGGGCCCTCTTTCAGGCCGGGCCGCAGGGGCTCCAAGACCACTTCGGCGGCCCGGTCCAGGTGGGCCAGGGCGTTCCGGACCGCCTCCTCCGAGACGGTGGAGAGCAGGCGCACCGTCTGCTGCACCACGTCCTCCTCCGGCAGGAAGAGGTGGCCCTCGCCGGCCGCCTCCCCCAGGACGTGGAGGGCCCCCGCCTGGACCCGCTCCGGGGAGGCCGGCGAGATCCCCATCCGCCCGGCGATGGAGTCGGCGGTCAGGAACCCGATCCCCACCACCTCCCGGGCCAGGCGGTAGGGGTCGGTCCGGACGATGCGCAGCGCCGCGTCCTCGTAGCGCTTGTGGATCTTGATGGCGAGGTGCGTCGGGACGCCGTGGGACTGGAGGAAGACCATCACCTCCCGGATCTCGCGCTGCTCGACGAACGCCTTCGAGATCGCCGCGCTCCGCTTCGTGCCGATCCCCGGGATGCGCCGGAGCTTCTCCGGTTCCTGCTCGATCACGTCCAGGGTGGCGGCCCCGAAGGCCTCCACCAGGCGCTTCGCCATCACCGGCCCGATGCCCTCGATCAGCCCGGAGGCCAGGTACCGCTCGATCCCCTCCACGGTAGACGGCGCCACCGGCTCGAAGGACTCGATCCGGAACTGGGGCCCGTACTTCGGGTCCTTCTCCCAGGCGCCGGCCAGGCGCAGGCGCTCCCCGGGCTGCACCCCCGCCAGGCCGCCCACGGCGGTCACCGGCTCGGAGCGGCCCGGCAGTAGCAGGCGCACCACGCTCCAGCCGTTCTCCGGGTTGGTGAAGACCACCCGCTCGAGGGTGCCCTCGAGCTGCTCCGGGGCACCCGGGGAGCCGGCGGCGGTGGGGGAGGGGCTCACGGAGGCGATTGTACGCGTCAGGCCCAGCGGGGAGCGGTCCGCGGGGTTTCCCTTCGCCGCCGGATTGTGCCAAAATGGCCGGCATGCCTGATCGGCCTTTGGTCCTGGTGATCGACGACGAGACCGGCTCGCGCGAATCGATGGCGATCGCCATCGAGAAGGCGGGCTTCGCCGTCCGGACGTTCGACGACGCGGAGGACGCTCTCGCCCTCCTCGAGGAGAACCCGACGGTGGCGCGCCTGGCGGTCTGCGACCTCCGGATGCCCGGCACCGACGGGCTGGGTTTCCTCGAGCAGGTCCGCCAGCGGGGCTACGACCTCAGGGTCATGCTGGTCACCGGGTACGGCTCCATCGAGTCGGCGGTGGAGGCCATGCGGGTCGGGGCGGACGACTACCTGACCAAGCCCATCGACCTGTACGAGCTGCGCCGCCGGGTGACCAACCTGATGGAGAAGGAGCAGCTCCGCGAGGAGGTCACGGAGCTGCGGACCCGGCTCGACAAGCGCTACGGCTTCGAGAGCATCGTCGGCAGCTCCGAGGCCATGGAGCGCCTGTTCGAGCGCATGCGCCTGGTGGCGCCCACGCGCTCGACGGTCCTCATCACCGGCGAAAGCGGCACCGGCAAGGAGCTCGTGGCCAACGCCCTCCACCTGTCGTCCCCCCGCCGAAGCGAGCGCTTCCTGGCGATCAACTGCGGCGCCATCCCGTCGGACATCCTGGAGAGCGAGCTCTTCGGCCACGAGAAGGGCTCCTTCACCGGCGCCGTGGGGCGCAAGATCGGCAAGCTGGAGCTGGCCCACAAGGGGTCGCTCTTCCTCGACGAGATCAGCGAGCTCTACCCGGAGCTCCAGGTCAAGCTCCTCCGGGTCCTGGAGGAGCGCCAGATCATGCGCGTCGGCGGCTCGGAGCTCTTCGACGTGGACTTCCGGCTGATCGCGGCCACCAACCGCGACCTGGAGAAGGAGGTCTCGGCGGGCCGCTTCCGGGAGGACCTGTACTACCGGCTGAAGGTGGTCACCCTCCACATCCCGCCGCTCCGGGAGCGCCCGAGCGACGTCCCTCTCCTGGCCGAGCACTTCCTGGCGCGCTACTGCGAGGACCACGGCCGCGAGCCGAAGCGCTTCTCCAAGGAGGCGCTGGAGGCCCTCTCCCACCACTCCTGGCCGGGCAACGTCCGGGAGCTGAAGAACCAGATCGAGTCGCTGGTGGTGTTCCACCAGGGCGAGGAGATCCGCCTGAAGGACCTGCCGTACGAGCTCCGCTCCGGGGGGGCGGTGCCCGCCGCCGACGGGCGGATCCAGCCGCGCTCCGGCCCCACCAAGGCCATGGCCGAGATCGAGCGCCAGGCGATCCTGGAGACCCTGGAGCGCACCGGCGGCCACCGGGCCGAAGCGGCCCGCCTGCTGGACATCGGCCTGAGGACCCTCCAGCGCAAGCTGAAGGACTACCGGCAGGAGGGGTGGTTCGCGGATTAGGGGGCCGGCGGGACCGGGGGTGGGGGAGCCGGGGCGAGAGCGCTCCCCCCAGGGGACCGGAGCTCGCTGGTCGGGGGATGGGGCGGGGGCTCGCTCCTGCGCTCAGGCCGCGCGCTTGGCGGGGGTGCACTCCGGGGCGGCGGGAAGCGGCGCGGCCTTCGAGCTCCCCTGGGG
>JBKHJP010000025.1:0-22748 GCA_046538065.1 Thermoanaerobaculia bacterium
GGGTGACGCCCTGGCGCTCGGCCCCCAGGTAGGGCGTCGGCTCCCCGGTCAGGAGCGACGAGGCGCCGGCGATGGCCCCCAGGGAGACCGCGGCCCCGGCCACCCAGGCCACCGCCCGGTCCCAGCGCCAACGCCGGAGCGGGATCCAGAGGAGGGGCAGGGCCAGGGCCGCGACCATCGGCTTGGCGTAGACCGCCGGCATCAGGCACGCGCCGGAGAGGGCCCACGGCCACCAGGCCCGGCCCCGGGCGTCCCCGAAGCGGTGGAAGCCGAAAAACAGGGCCGCCGTGACCGCCGCCATGTTGAAGATCTCCGGCTGGATCCAGAAGACGTAGGCGTAGCCGGCGCTCAGGACGAAGAACCCGGCCGAGAAGGCGGCGGCCAGCCAGGGGGGGTTCCACCGCCGGAGGTAGAGGACCCCCATCCAGACCATGGCCACCAGCAACGAGGCGTTGAACAGGAGGATCCCGTTCGCCCCGAAGGGGCCGGCCAGGGGCGCGGCGAACAGGGAGTAGACGTAGGGCTTGCCGTAGTAGGCGCTCCGCCACCCGTCGTCCGACATGAGGATCAGGTTGTCGATCCGGGCGTAGGGGAACTCCCGGAACGACCGGTCGACGTCCTCCAGCCCGACCCGCAGGTCCCCGTCCCGGGCCAGGGAGAGGGCCATCAGGTAGTACGCGGGCTCGTCGGCCTTGAGGTTCGGCGGCAACCCCGGCTTGTGGAGCGTCAGGGGGAACGCCAGGAAAACGAGGGAGAGGCACACCAGTGCCACGGCGGCGGGGCGCTGCACGGGCGAAGTGTACTCCAGAGCCAGCCCGGCGCCGGGGCGGCGGCGGCGCGGCTTTACGGCGGCCCGTGCACCACAGTACTGTTCGTGGCTGCGGCCTCCCCGGACCCTGTGCCGTTTCGACCATGAGGTTCCCGTCCGCCAAGACCGAGCGCCCCAAGCGCCGGGGCCTCACCCTCCTCGCCGGGCTCGCCTGGCCGGCCGTGGCGGCGCTCTGGCTGGCGGACGCCCTGGGCGCCGGCCTGCCCCGCCCGGTGGACGCCGCGGCCGCCGGAGCGGCCCTGGCGCTCTCCGCCGCCGCCCTGGCCGGACCCGTCCGGCGCCTCTGGCGCGGCGGCCCCCCGGGGCGGACCCTCCTGGCGCTGCTGGCCGTGGTCGCCGTGACCTACTTCACGGGCCTGGCGCACGAGCTCACGACCCGCTACTTCGGCGACGAGGGCATCTACCTGGCGCAGGCGCAGAGGATCAACCAGGAAGGCGAGCTCCTGCGGCCCTGGTTCATCTACCCCCACCTGCTCTTCTACCTGGACGCTTTCGCCCTCTGGCTGGCGTCGACCCTCCAGCCCCTGACCGGCTGGCTGGCGGCGCTCCTCTACGGGGTGGATCACCCGGCGGCCCTCGACCCGCTGGTCACCCGGGGCGTTACCGCGTTGCTGGGCGCGGCCACGGTGGTCCCCGTCTTCGTCGCGGCCCGGCGCCTCGCCGGACCGGTGGCGGCCGGCCTCGCGGGGGGGCTCGTCGCCCTGGGCTCGCTCTTCATCGAGGTGGCGCACCTGAACATCTCGGACGTGGTCGGGGGCTTCTTCGCGGCCATGACCTTCATGCAGTGCGCCCTCCTCCTGGAGGGGGAGAGCCGCCGGGGCTACGTCCTCGCCGGCCTGTGGGCCGGCCTGGCGGCCGGCGGGAAGTACCCCGCGGGCGTCGCGGCGGTGGCCGTCTTCGGCGTCTGGCTCGGCTGGCGAATCCGGGAGCGGAACCTCAGGCCGGGCCTGCTCTGGGCCGCCGCGGTCTCCATCGCCGCCTTCCTCGCCACGACCCCGAGCTTCCTCGCCTACCCGGGAGCCGCGACCCAGGGCCAGGGGGCCGACCTCCTCTTCGGCGTCCGGCAGTACGCCCGGGCCGGCTGGTTCGGCGTGGAGCGCGCGAGCAACGCCGGCTACTACCTGGGCCTGCTGCGCCACAGCTTCGGGCTCCCGGCCCTGCTCCTGGGGCTGACGGGCGTGGCCGGTCTCGATGCCCGGACCCGCCGGGGCCTCCTGTGGCTCGCTCCCTTCCCGGTCTGCTACCTGGGCCTGATCGTGGCGATGGACATGGCGGTGCCCCGGAACCTCCTGCCGGTCGTGCCGGCCCTCGCGGTCGCCGTGGGCGCCGGCGCTGCCGGCTGGATCCCGCTGGCGCGACGGCTCCGGATCCCCGTGCCGTCCCGCCCGGCGGCCGCGGCCGGCCTCGCCGTCCTCTGCCTGGCCCTGCCGGCGTGGCGGGCGACGGTGACCGTCACCAAGCTGGCCCGCCCCACCACCCGGGAGCTGGCGGCGGCGTGGATCCCGGAGAACCTGCCCCCGGGGTCCGCCCTGGTGCAGGAGATCTACACCCCCCACGTCTTCCCCGAACACCTCTACCCCTCGGCCCGGCCCCGGTACGTGATCCGCTTCCCGCCGGAGCAGCTCCGGGACCCCCGGTTCGATTTCGTCTTCCTCGCCAGCGAGGCCTACGGCCGGTTCTTCCGCACCGACGAGCTCGACCCCGGCTACGTGGAGCCCGGCGTCGAGCGCTACCGGGAGATCTTCGAGACCTTCGAGCCGGTGGCCGAGTGGCGGCCGGGCCTCTTCCGGGGCGGGCCGACACTGCGTCTCTACGAGCTCGATCCGGAGCGGCTGCCGTGGACGACGGAGCTGGCGCGAGGAGCGGACGAGCTGCGGACCGCCCACCCCACGATGCGCCCCGCCGGGGAGGGGCCGGTGGTCTTCTCCGCGACGGGCCAGTGGGCCCTGGCCAAGGGGTACCTGGAACCCGGAACCTACCGGGTCCGCGTGGACGCCCGGGCTCCCCGGACCGCCGGAGGCGTCCGGGTCGTGACCCGGACCGGGGCCGAGGTGGCCCTGGAGGTCTTCTTCGACCGGCTCGAGGCGCGGGTGAGCCTCCCCGAGCGGGACAAGTACTTCGTCTACGTGCGACTTCCCGAGGGAAGCGAGCTCCGCTCCGTACGCATGGAACGGATCACGGAGACTCGGGCGGGGGGGCGCCCCCGCCCTGCGTCCAGGTGAGCCTCCGGAGCTGGACGGCGGAGCGCTGCAACGTCTCCGGGTCGATCAGGGCGAAGTCGGGCTCCAGGCGCACCACGCACTCGCCGGCTCCGCCCGCCGGCCGGAGCCGGAGCCGCACCGAGTGGCTCCCCCAGCCGGTGAGGCGCACCGGTTCCCGCGCGCACTCCGACGCCACCACCACCGTGGGCACCTCGGATCCCGTCCGGCTGACCAGGCGCGCCGGACCGCCGGAGGCGTCGGGCACGCGGAGGACCATCTGCACCGGGAGCGGCTCCGTGAGGCCCCGGAAGACCAGAGTGCCCTGCCCGTTCAGCATCCGCGTCGCCAGGACCTGCCGGTCCGAGCCCACCTCCACGGGGCTCCACGCACCCTCGAAAACGACCTCCACTCCGCGGCCCTCGTCCCCCTCCGGCACCACGACGGTGGCGACGGCGTACTCCCCCCGGTCCACGGGCTCTCCCGGCGGCCCGCCCGCCGCGTCCACGGCCCCGTCCGCGGACCCGTCCACTGCCAAGGGCCACCGGGTTCCCTTCACCGGGTCCACCACCCCCATCGTGAGGCGGTAGCGCCCCGGCGGCAGGGGCGGGCCCAGGGCCGACTGCCAGAGCTCCACCGCGTCGAGCACCGGCGGGTCGCCCGGATCGAGGGGCGTCCAAGGCCCCGGGAAGGGGTGGTCGAAGGTCCGGAGGATCCGGCCGTCGTCGTCCAGGAGGTGGACGAAGACCACCGGTTCGACCGGGCCGGCCGGGCGCGCCGGCCCGGAGCCCAGGGGCGTCAGGGGACGCCAGGCGGTCTCGAGGCGAGCCGAGGCAGCGTAGGGCAGGAGGACCTCGGCCCTGGGCACCCGTAGGCGGGCGACGGGCTCCTCCGGCTCCTCGGCGCAGCCCACGAGCCCTGCGAAGCCGCTCCAGGCCGCGACCAGGAGGACGCCATTCCACGAGCGAGGCCGGGCTCCGCCGCGCGGGCGTCCCCGAGCCGGGACGGGCGAGCCGGGGCCACGAACGGGGACCACGGGTCAGACCTCCCGCCCGAAGTTCGAGGCGAGGACCGCCAGGTCCTCGCCGTCGATCGCTCCGTCGCCGTCGAAGTCGGCCGCCGCGTCGTAGCGGGCTTCCCCCCGGCGGGCACCGAAGCGGCGGCCGAAGCGGATCAGGTCGAGGCCGTCCACCCGGCCGCTGCCGTCCAGGTCCCCCTCGACGACCTCGGCCCCCTCGATCACGAACCGGGTCACCTCCCGGTCCATGGTGTTGACCGGGGCCGCCACGTCCCGGGACCGGAGCCGGACCCCCACCTCGCCGTCCAGGGGCGCCGCCGGCGTGTAGATCAGCCGTGCCTTGCGGCCCCCGCCGGTGACATCGGCGGGGACCACCGTGCCGTCGACCAGGAGCTCCGTGTTGAGGAGGTCGATTCCCGCACCGAAGTCCCAGAGCTCCACCTCCACCGTCGTCGTGGCGGGGACGCCCTCGGCCCCGGGCGCCGGCCGGACCGGCCCCGGCACGGGAGGCACGGTGTCGATCCCCACCAGCACGTCCCGAAAGACCTCCGCCATCAGCTCGTAGCCCTCCCCGTTGGGGTGGCCGACCCAGTCGTCCGGATCGTCGGAGTAGAAGCGGTCGAAGACGTCCGGGGTGGAGCCGAAGACCTGGAACGGGTCGGCCAGGTCGAGGCCGCGGGTCCCGGCGCTGGAGCGCAGCCGCCGGTTCATCCGGAGGTTGCGCTGGAACTCGGAAGGCGTGGACCCTCCCGCCCGCCGGGGAATGACGGTGGCGTGGAGCACCTCCCAGCCCGCGGCGGCCGACTTCCGGGCCATCTCTTCCAGGTTGAAGACCGCCGTCTCCGGCGAGATCCCCCGGGAGACGTCATTGGTCCCCTCCATGAGGAGCACCACGCCGGGCTCTCCGTCGAGCTCGCCCTCGATCCGGCTCAGCCCCTCGGCCGTGGTCTCCCCGGCCACGCCGGCGCTCTCCACCGTCGCCCCGGGCTGCTCCGCCTGGAGCAGCTCCTCCAGGCGCGGCGGGTAGCCCAGGCCGCTCTCGTCCCCGGTGCCGGCGGTGACGCTGTCGCCGAACGCCAGGTACCGGGGCTGGGCGGCGGCGGGGAGGGCGGCGATCGCCCCGGCGAGGAGCATGGCGCCCAGGCGGCGCCCCGCCGCCGGAAGGTGCGGTGCGGCACAGGCACTCCCGGGGCCGTCTCGAAGCGGATCGTGAGCTGGCACGGCGGAGAAATCTTAGCAGTCCCGGGGCGGGTTCCGGCAGGGCTCACGCCGGGGCGCCGGCGGGTGCCGCCACCTCCTCGTACAGGGCCGCCCAGCGCGCGGCGGCCTGCTCCATGGAGAACTCCCGCTCCACCCGGCGCCGGGCCGCCTCGCCCCAGGAGCGGGCCTCTTCCGGCCGCTCCAGGGCCTCCCCGAGGGCCGCGGCCAGGGCGCCGGCGTCGCCCGGCGGCACCAGCCGGCCCGTCTCCCCGTCCAGCACGCAGTCCGGCACGCCCGAAACCGCGGTGGCCACGATGGGGGCCCGGGCCGCCATGGCGTCCAGGACGACCAGGGGGAGACCCTCGTAGTCCGACGGGTTGACGAAGACGTCGCAGCCGGCGAGCCACAGCGGCAGGTCGTCCAACAGGCCCAGGAACGCGACGCGCCCCGCCAGGTCCGGCCGCCCGGTCCGCGTCCGGAGCTCGTCCTCGAGCTCCCCCGTCCCAGCGATCGCCAGGCGCGCTTCCGGGTGCCCCTCGGAGAGGCGGGCGAAGGCCTCCAGCAGGATGTCGTGGCGCTTCTGCGCCACCAGGCGGCCGGCGGCCAGGAGCACGCGGGTCTCGGGGCCGACGCCCAGCGTATCGCGCACCGCCGTCCGGGCCTCCTCCCGGGGCGGCGGCTCCGGCGAGACCCGTCCGAAGGGGACCACCCGGAAGCACCCGGGGTCCGCCACCCGCAGCTCGGGATCGCTGAAGAACGCCACCACCCGGCGGCTCGGCGCCACCAGGACCGCCGCCCGCCGGGTGACGGCGGCGTGGACCCAGCTCAGGGGCCAGCGCCGCCACCAGTCGTCCTCGTTGTGCTTGTGGACGACGAACGGGAGCCGGCGGCCCGACCGGCGCCCGGCCAGGGCCAGGGCCGCCGTCGCCACGATCTCGCCCCGGCTGAGGTGGGCGTGGACCAGGTCGAAGCGGCCCCGCCGGAGGCGCGCCGCGGTCCGGAGGACGCCGATGGGGTCCCACGCCCGCGCGGTGTGGTCGTGGACGGCGGCGCCCGCCTCCCGGAAGCGCGAGGCGAGGCCCCCGTCCCCCTGGAGGTGGACCACCTCGACCGAGAAACGCTCCGCGGGGAGGCGGCGCACGACCTCCAGCACCTGCCGCTGGGCGCCGCCGGCGAGGGTGATGTTGCCGACGACCTGGAGGACCCGGAGGGGCCGGTCCCTCCCCGCGGCGCCGGCTGCGGAGGCGTTCGTCATGGTAGGTTGCGGCAATGTCGTCGAGACGGACGCGCGTGCTGGTGACCGGCGGGACCGGTTTCCTGGGACGCCCCCTCGTAGAGCGCCTGGCGACCGACGGCTGCCGGGTCGTGGTGCTGGACCGCGGCCCCGGCGAGGGCGCTCCGGCAGGCGCCGAGACCCTGGTCGAGGGGGACCTGGCGGACCCCGCCACCCTGGCAGCCGCCCTGGACGGGATCGACGTACTCTACCACCTGGCCTGCAGCACGGTGCCGTCCACCTCCGCGGAGCACCCGGCGGCGGACGTGGAGGAGAACGTCCTCGGCTCCGTGCGCCTCTTCGAGGCGGCGGCGGAGCGCGGCGTCCGGAAGATCGTCTACCCCTCCTCCGGGGGAACGGTCTACGGCGTGGCCCGCCGGTTGCCCATCGCCGAGGAGCACCCGGCGGAGCCCATCAGCGTCCACGGGGCCACGAAGCTCGCCACCGAGCGCCTCCTCTCCGCCCTCGCCCTCCAGCGGGGCTACGCCTCGACGATCCTCCGCATCGCCAATCCCTACGGGCCGGACCAGTGGCGGCGCCGGAGCCAGGGAATCCTCGGGGCCCTGCTCCGGGCGGTGGCGACCGGCGAACCCGTGACCGTCTGGGGAGACGGCAGCGTCGTCCGGGACTTCCTCGCCCTGGAGGACGTGGTCGCCGCCCTGGCCGCGGCGCGTCGGCTGGGCGACGGCGAGGTCCTGAACGTCGGAAGCGGGCGGGGCCACTCGATCCGGGACCTCCTGGACGTGGTGGAGCGGGTCACGGAGGCGCCGGTGCCGGTCCGCTGGCGGGAGGAGCGGGGCTTCGACGTGCCCGCCAACGTCCTGGACCCCGGTCGCGCCCGGGAGGTCCTGTCCTGGCGGCCCCGGACCTCCCTGGAGGAGGGCGTCCGCGGCATGTGGGCGGCCTATCCCGGCCACGCCTCCGGCGCGGCGGACGGGCGCCGCGCGGGGGGTGGCCCCGCCGCGCTCAGCGCCGGTCGCTGACCCCCGCCATGATCCCCGCCAGGGCCGGTTCGTACGCCTCGCGGTAGCGCGCAGCCACCGCGTCCCAGCTCAGCTCGGACACGGCCCGCTCCCGTCCCGCCTCCCCCAGGGCGCGGCGCCGGTCCGGATCGGCCAGTAGCTCCACCAGCGCGGCCAACAGGGCGTCCGGGTCCCCTTCCGGGACCAGGCGTCCGTGGACCCCGTCGGCGATCGCCGTGGGGATACCGGAGATCCCGCTGGCCACCACCGGCAGGGCGCTGGCCATGGCCTCCAGGATGACGTTGGGCAGCCCGTCCACGTTGCCCTTGCGGTCGTGGACCGCCGGCAGGCAGAAGACGTCCGCCGCCCGGTAGAGGTCGGGCAGCGTGTCGCGGAGGACCGCGCCCGGGAAGTGGACCCGCTCCCGGTGGTGGGCGGCGCGGCGGCGGAACTCGTCCAGGCGGTCGCCGCCCCCGGCCAGGACCAAATGGACCGACGGGTCCGCCGCCATGAGCTCGTCGAGGCGCTCCAGGAGGACCTGGTACCCCTTCTTCGTCGCCATCCGTCCCACGGAGAGGATCACCGGCGCCTCGGCGGGGATCCCCAGCTTGCGGCGCCAGATCGATGGGCGGGCGGAATCGGGGCGGAACAGGTCCCCGTCGACGCCGTAGGGGATGACCCGGGCGCGCCGCCGCTCGAATCCCAGGGCGCAGACCCGGTCCACCAGCTCCGGCGAGCACCCCGTCAGAACGGCGGTCCGGCGGAGCGCACGCGCCACCAGGCGTCGCACCAGGGGCTGCTCGGCCAGGAAGACGTCGCTCCCGTGGAGGCCCGTGGCGACCGGGACCCCTGCCGAGCACCAGGCCGCCACGAGCCCGTTGGGGACCACCCAGTGCCCCTGGACCAGGTGGTACGACCGGCCCGCCCGCCGCGAGCGGGCGAGCTCCCGTCGCAGCGCCCGCCCCGCGCCCGCCAGGTACGCCGGCGCGGCCAGGAGGGCCCCGGCCTTCATCGTCTCGTCCTTCTCCAGGCTGCGGCTGTACCCCACCACCTCGAAGCGCTCCGGCGCGTAGCGGAACGTCTCGACGGCGACCCCGTCGTCGTCCCAGGCGGCCCCGACCCCGGCGGCGTGGGGCGTCAGCACGGTGACCGCGTCGCCGCTGCGGACCAGCCCCCGAGCCAGCTCCCGGATGAACGGCCCCGCCGTGTCCCCGGCGAAGCGGGGGTAGGTCTGGGTCAGGAAGAGAAAGCGGCGGGGCGTCACGGGATCAACCTCCGTTCTCCGGCGGAAGCCACCGGAGGAGCTCCACGACGGGCTCGGCCCCGGGGGCGGCGTCCGGGCCGGCCACGAGCCGCAGCTCCGGCCGTTCGCCGGCCACGGTGATCCGCTCCGAGACGTATCGCGGCGCGGCCCGTGGCCGGGCGACGGTCGCCAGCGCCAGGAGATGCGTGTGCATCCCCGACTCGAGCCGCGGTCCCGTCCCCAGCCCGCGCCCGACGACCAGGAACGAGACCCGCTCCCCGGCCCCGAGACCCGACGGCAACCGCAGGCGCCAGCCCGCCTCCTCGCTCCCCTCACCGGAGGGCGGCCGCACTTCGAGCTCCAGAGGCGGACCGGTCCGCCGCCAGGGATGGGCGACGGCGATCCGGTCCGGTCCCCGGGCGACGAACGCTTCGCCGGTGAATCGGCGCACGGCCCCTCGAGGAGCGTTGGTGAGGCGGAGCCAGTACGCGTCGGAGTCCTCCCCCTGGAGGCGGACCGCCGGGAACACCTCCCCGTCGGCCGCCCCCAGCCGGACCGGCTCGACCCGTGCGAGTCGCTCCACCACCGCTCCGGCGACGAGGAGGTCGGGCGGGCTCGGCGGCGCCAGAGACGCGTCCGCCACCTCCGCGCGTTCCGCGAAGACGAGCCGGGCCTCAGCCTCCCCCGCATCGCGGAACCGGGTGCGGAGAAAGCGCCACGCGAGCTCCTCCGTCGTCGGGACCGCCTGCCGGTAGGCGTAGAGCGCGGGCCGCGGAGCCAGGAGCGTGACCAACAGGGCGCCGGCCAGCAGGGGGCTCTTCTGGCGTCTCAGGGTCGGCCACCGGTCCGCCGCCGACCGCCAGAGCCGGCTCAGTCCCCAGGCCGCCAGCAGGGCGGTGAACGGGAAGAGGGGCAGGAAGTTGTTGGCCTTGAAGTGGGGCGTCGCCGCCGCGTACGTCAGGGAATAGCTCAAGGGGAAGCTCAGGAGCACCCAGCCGCCCGCGGCGCCCCGCTTCCGGAACCGGCCGCCCCGGGCGCGGTCCGTTGGGCTCTTCGAGCTCCGGGCCCGGAACAGGTGGACCGCGAACACCGCGACCGCGATGAGCGCGACCCCGCCCAGGACCCTCCCGTGGACCGCCGGGCTCGCGATGAGCGCCGCCTCCTGCCAGAGGACACCCAAGCGGGTGCCGCCGTACGTCCCCGCCTTGTAGGTGTAGTGGTCCAGGTTCTCCCCGAAGGCCTCCGTGTACATCGGGAACCAGGGATTGAGGACGACGAACAGGCCGGCGCAGGCAACGGCGCTCACCGAGAGCCGGAGCCCACGCCGGCGCCACGCGCCGTTCGCGAGGACGGCCGCCACCACCAGGGGAGCCGCGGCCAGGAGCCCGTTGAGCTTGGCGCTCGCCGCCAGGGCCACGCCCGCCCCGGCGAGGGCGAAGCGCCCCGGCGTGGGGTGCTCGACGGCCCGGACGCTCCACCACGTGGCGAGCAGCACTCCCAGGGTGAGGAGGACGTCGGGCTTGAACATGCTGGAGACCTGGACGTGCCACGGGGTCACCGCGAGCAGGAACGCCCCCAGGAGCCCCACCCCCGGTCCGAACAGGGACCGGCCCAGGAGGAAGGTCACGAGGAGGCAGCCGGCGCCGTAGAGCGCCTGCAGCAGCCGGGCGAGGAGGTACGCCGTGGCGGTGAAGCGCTGCTCCTCGTCGAAGACCGCCAGGGACTCCCACCCGGTCCAACGGTGGAGCGTCTCGCTCGCCCCCAGCAGCGCCGTCTGCGGCAGGTACGACAGCGACTGGTAATACCCGTTGGCGGGGCGGAACGAATCGCCCAGCAGGAGGGCGGCCACGTTCTCCATGGAGAACCGCTCGTCCCAGTATCGATCGCGGTGGAGACCCCAGCTCGCGTACCAGGCGGTGAGCGCAAGGCTGGCCAGGAGCAGGACGACCAGGAGGGCCCGCAGCCTGCGGTCTCCAGGCCTCTGCCGGTCTTCCGGGGGGACTTTCGAACGATTCATGGGGTCTTCGTTCAGCTCTCGCCGGGGCCGTGGACCGTCGCGGCTGGACGAGGATTGTAGTCGCGAGTCGCCCGTCGCGGCCCCGCAGGACCGGGGCGCAACGTTTGAGTTCCTTTCGTGATCGGGGTTTAGCGAAGCTCTCCCACTTGCGCCCGGCAATGTCATTCCGGTATATTCCGTGCAGCCGAGTTCACACCCACTTTTCGCCACGAAAGCCGACGAGGTCGACGATGCGATTCTCGAGCCGCCCCCTGTCCGCCCTGCTGCTGCTCCTCCCCCTGATCCTGGCCGCCGAGGCCCGCGCGGGCACGGTCTACGTGCCCTATCCCGGGCCGGTGGAGATCGGCGACGTCGAGTACGAGGCCCAGATCTGGGCTTCCAACACCGACGAGTCGGACGTGCGGCGGATCGAGCACTTCTTCATCCCTTCCCGGGAGGACGGAACGGTCCGGGAGGACGAGGGGGTGACTCTCGTGCGCATCCCCCCCGGCACCACGATGCGCCTCCGGATCGACGAGGAGGCCGGCGGCCTCATCGAGGTCCTGGCGGCGCCCCAGGTGGTGATCACCGCGCGGCTGGTCCAGAAGTCGGCCCGGGCGGCGGGCCCGTTGCGGGGAGTCCAGCTCCCGGTGATTTCCTCCGACAACCTCGTGGAGGCCGGAACGGCGGCCCACCTCCAGGGCTGGGAGCGGAACGAGTCGGCCACCCAGACGAACGTGGGCCTCCTCAACCTGGGCCAGGATCCGACCCAGTGCGAAGTCCGGGTCTTCCGGGCCGACAGCTCCCAGATCGCCTCCACGGCCCTGATCAGCCTCGACGCCCTGAGCCATGTCCAGTTCGACGGGGCGCTGGAGATCCTCGAGGCGGATAACGTCAAGGACGTGCGCGGGGAGGTCACCTGCGACCAGCCCTTCTACCCGTACGCTTCGATCTATCACGACGACCCCGCCGAGATCGTCGTCATCGGCCCCTCGGAATCCGGCGACTCGGAGCTGGTCCGGCCTGGCGACGAGCCGAAGTTCACCTACCTCGACGAGCTGAACTGGTCCGAGACCTCCAACGTCCGCAGCGGTCCGCACAAGAACGTCTCCGGCTGGGACGCGCACGCCGGCCCGAACGGGATCGGCGGCTACAAGCCGATCGAGATCAACGGAACCGAATACGAGCACGGCATCTCCTGGTTCCCGGGCTGGAACGATTCGTGGGTCGCCTGGCGCCTGGACGGCGAGTACAGCCGGTTCACGGCGACGGTCCGGATCGACGACGAGATGCACGGCAAGTACGAATGGGCCCGGGTCGACCGCAACACCGGCCGGTTCATCGAGCTCAAGCGGCCGCCGGGCGGGTTCCGGGCCCAGGAGACGCATGACAACTTCCGGGTCAGCGCCGGCGCCCGGATCCGGATCCGCGGTGACGACGAGCTCCTGTTCGAGAGCGAGGAGTTCTACGCTTACGGGCCGGCGGTCGAGGTGGACGTGGACGTGACCGGCGTCGAGGTTCTCCGGATCGAGCTCGAGCCGGACCACAGTGAGCAGGCCGGCGCACCCCACCGCGCCGGGCTGCGGTCGACCCCGGCGCTGGTCAAGCTCTGCTCCTGGTTCGACCTGATCGACGTGGCCGACGCCAAGCTCTTCGCCGCCGATTGACCGACCGGCCTCCGGCCCGACTGGAGCGGCTGGCCCGGGGCGCGGCCCTGCAACTGGCCGGCAAGCTGACCGGGCGCGGAGCCGGGTTCGCGGCCCAGATGGTCCTGGCGCGGGTCCTGGGCCCGGCCGCCTACGGCGTCTACGGGATCGGCTGGACCCTCTTCCACTTGGTGGGCCTGGTGGCCTCGCTGGGGCTGGAGCACGGGGCGGTGCTCCACGCCTCGCGCCACCTGGGGCGTGACCCGGACCGCCTGGCCGCCGTCCTGTGGCGCTGCCTCCGGCTGGCCCTGCTCTCCGGCGCCGCGTTCGGCGCCGGCCTGGCCCTGGCGGCGCCTCTCCTCGCCCATGAGGTCTTTTCCACCCCCGAGCTCGAGCCGGTGCTGATGGGCTTCGGTGCGGGCGTGGTCCTGGTGGTCGGTACCCGGGTGGCGGCGGCCTCGACCCGGGTTTCCCAGCGCATGCGCTACAGCACGCTGGCGGAGGACCTGGTCGCCCCCGTGGGCCACCTCGCCTTCGTGGCGGTGCTCCTGGGGATGGGCTGGCGGCTGCTGGCCGCAGTGGCGGCCCCGGTGGCGGCGTACGCCGTCGCCTTCGCCGTGGCCCTGGCGTCGCTACGGCTCCTCTACCCGGGCCGGCTCACCAGCGCCGGGCCTGCCGACCCGCCGACCGGGCGGCTCCTCGCCTTCTCCATGGCGACCTCGCTCTCCGGGATCCTGGGCCTGCTGATCCTGTGGGCCGACCGGCTGCTGGTGGGCTACTATCTGCCGGAGGCGGAGACGGGGATCTACATCGTCGCCTCCCAGATCGCCCTCCTCTTCGCCGTCGTGCTCTCCGCCTTCAACACCGTCTTCTCCCCGATGATCGCCGAGCTCTACAGCAAGGGGGACCACCGCGAGCTCGAGGCCCTCTTCCGCACGAGCACCCGCTGGGGCATCTACGTGACGGTCCCCGGCGCCCTGGCGATCGTGGCGTTCCCCGCCGGGCTCCTGGGCGTGGTGGGAGAGGGCTACACGGCCGGCGCCCTTCCCCTGGTCCTCCTGGTCGCCGGCCAGATGGCCAACCTGGTGACCGGCGCGGTGGGGTTCCTCCTCGTGATGAGCGGACGGCAGAACCGGCTCCTGGCCCTGACCGCCGGCGGACTCGTGGCGAACGTGGTCCTCAACGCCCTCTGGATCCCGCGCTACGGGCTCGCCGGGGCCGCCCTGGCCACCGCCCTCTCCCTGGGCGTGCTGTTCACCGTCGTCCTGTTCACGGTGCGGGGGTCCCTGGGCCTCTGGCCGTACGACCGGCGGCTGGTCAAGGGGGCCGTCGCCGCCCTGGCGGCGGCCGGGGGCCTCGCCGCCCTCCGCTGGGCGGTCGACGGCGTCGCCCCCTGGCACGTGGCCGGGGCCGCCGCCCTGGCCTACGGGGTCTTCGCGGCGGCGCTCCTCGTCCAGGGGCTGGACCCGGAGGACCGCCAGACGGCCAGGAGCCTGCTGGGACGCCTGGGCGGCGGCTCCGGGCGGAGCGAGGGCCCGCCGTGAAGGTGCTCTTCATCACCGGCTTCGGCCGGAGCGGCACGACCCTGGTGGACCAGATCCTGGGCCAGGTGGACGGGTTCCACTCCCTCGGGGAGGCCCAGTACGTGTGGGACCGGGGCCTGGAGAAGAACCTCCTGTGCAGTTGCGGGGACCCCTTCCGGGAGTGTCCCCTGTGGGGGCCCCTGGCCCCCGAGCTGGCGGCGGACCTGGACGACGGCGACCTCCGGGGTCTGGCGCGCCTCCGGGACCGCCAGGGCCCGATCCGGACCCTGGCCCGCTCGGCGCTCCGGGGGGCGCTGCCCGACCGTGCCGCCTGGGAGCGCTACCGGGAGCGCACCGGGCTCCTGTACCGGGCGGTCCGGAGGGCCACCGGCAGCCGGGTGCTGGTCGACTCCTCCAAGTCGCCGTCCCACGGCCTGGTCCTGGCCGGCCTCCCCGACGTGGAGCTCTACGTCCTCCACATGGTCCGGGACCCGCGGGCCGTGGTCCACTCCTGGGGCAAGACGATGGTCTACGACGGAAGCGGCGGGGAGCCGATGTACATGGCCCGGCTGAGCCTGCGCCACGCCTCCGTGTCGTGGCTCGGCTGGAACGCCGCCATCGAGCTGCTGTGGCGCCGGCGCCGGGAGCGCCACCTCCTGCTGCGCTACGAGGACTTCGTGGCCCGGCCGCAGCAGAGCCTCGAGGCGGTCCTCGCCCTCTTGGGTGAAGAGGGGGCGGCGCTCCCCTTCGCCGGGGAGCGGACCGTGGAGCTCGAGACGATCCACAGCGTGGCGGGAAACCCCAACCGGTTCGCCACCGGACGGGTGGAGATCCGGAGCGACGAGGGGTGGAAGGGCGCCATGGCAGCGTCCCGGCAACTCGCCGTCGCGTCCCTCACCTGGCCCCTGCTGCCGCGCTACGGCTACCTCCGGCCCCTGGTGGCCACCGGCGGGTAGGGTGCGGTTTCCACCGGAGGTACCCCTACAGCGGAGCGCGCGCCCCCGCGTCACGCCTTGCGCCGGTACCAGATGGAGCCGGCGTGGGTGTCGAAGTCCTCCGGCACGACCGGCCGGTAACCGGGGAGGGTCCGCGCCAGGAAGGCCTCGTCCTCGTGGCGGAGGAGAGCGGCGGAGAGCAGGATCTCGAAGTCTTCGTTGAACGCCAGGAACGCCTGGAGGAGCATGGCCTCGGTCCAGTACCGGGGCCACTTGGCGTCGAAGACGTAGGTCCGGGCCGGGTGGGGCACGTTGTAGGGGAAGTGGACGTCGTGGCTGTGGACCACGACCCCGGGGGCCAGGGCCGGCACCACCTCCAGGTAGAGGTGGGGCACGTCGCCGTCGATCTTGACCACGTGGGTCGAGTCGATGAACAGGACGTCCCCGGCCTCGAGGGCCCGGAACTCCTCCGGCGCCACGTCCTGGACCTCCCGGCGGAGCACCGTCACCCCCGGCAGACCCGCGACCCGGTCGCCGGGGAACGGGTCGATGCAGGTCACCTCGCAGGGCGAGCCCTCCGCCCGGTTCCGCTCCAGGGCCCGGGTGGCGTAGAACGTGGACAGCCCGGAGCCCACCTCCATCAGGCGGCGGGGTTTGAGGTGCCGGAGCATCAGGAAGAGGAGCGCCGCGTCGACCCGCGTGAAGCCCGGGCCGTAGCCCAGGGTCTTCGCCTCCTCCCACGGCGGCAGGTCGGCCAGCTCCGCGCCGTGGCCGGCGACGAGGCGTCCGAGGAGCTCCTTCATCGCCTCCGGGTCCCGGCGGACGCCGCGCATGGCGCTGGGACGGTCCCAACGCCGCCGGGTCCGGGCGAGGCGCTCCCGGACGGGCAGCGGCGAGTAGTAGTCCGCCGTCCGGGCGACGTTCAGGCCGGCGGCGGCAGCCGTGCGCTGGCCCCCCCGGAGGAGGGCGCGGTAGAGCTTCTGGAGGGGCCGGAGGGCGGGATGCACGGCGGGCGGTGTCAGTCGGCGGCGACGGCGGCCGCGGAGGCCCCCTCCCGGTCGCGCCAGCGCAGGTCCGTCCCCAGCCGCCCCGCGGACAGGCGCTCCTGGATCGTCGCCAGCCGCTTGTACGACGGCCCGTCGAAGTCCGCCGGGGAGAGGCCCACCGACCGGTACGCCTCGTAGAGCTCCCGGGCGGCCCCCTCCACGGTCCAGCGGGCCTCGAAGGACGGCAGCAGGCGGCGGATCTTGCCGAAGTCCACCCGGTAGGTCCGCTTGTCCGGGCCCGCGTCGTCGGCCAGCTCCACCTCGCAGCCCGGCACGGTCCGCCGGACGATCTCCGCCAGGTCCCGGATGCGGAAGTTCTGGTCGGTGCGCCCGACGTTGAAGGCCTGGTCGTGGATTGCCTCCCTCGGCGCTTCCAGGGTCGCCAGGAACGCCCGGGCGATGTCCTCCACGTGGACCAGAGGGCGCCAGGGCGTGCCGTCCGAGAGCAGCCGGATCCGCCCCGTGGTGTGGCCCCAGCCCACCAGGTTGTTGAGCACCAGGTCCAGGCGGAGCCGGGGCGAGACGCCACAGGCGGTGGCGTTCCTCAGGTACGCGGGGCTGAAGCCGGGGCCCGCCAGGGCGGAGAGGGCCTCCTCCATCCGCACCTTCGACCGGCCGTACGGCGTCACCGGGTTGAAGGGGGCCTCCTCCGTGACCAGTTCGTCCCCGGCGGCCCCGTACGTGCTGCACGACGAGGAGAACAGGAACCGCTCCACCCCCGCCTCCTTCGCCAGTCGGGCCAGGCGGACGGAGGCGCGCTCATTGATCTCGTAGGTGAGCTCCGGGTCCAGGTCGCCCAGGGGGTCGTTGGAGAGGCCCGCCAGGTGGACCACGGCGTCGACGCCTTCGAGGTCCTCCGGTGCCACGTCCCGGAGGTCCTTCACGAGCTCCTCGTCCACTGGCGGTGGACCGGACCCGAAGTCGCAGCCGTCGAACAGGTCGCTGTCCAGGCCCACCACCCGGTGGCCCGCCTCTGCCAGGAGGGGGGTCAGGACCGCACCCACGTAGCCGCGGTGTCCGGTGACGAGTACTCGCATGGCAGTCTCCTCGCTGGCAGGGAATCCGGCCGGGAACAGGGGGCATCCACCGGGGCCGGCGGGGGCACAGGCTAGCGCACCGGCGCCGGTGCGGCAAGACGGCCCGGCGGAGGCGGGCCGCGCCGGTCATCGCTCCGGCGCGGCGTAGTAGAGCTCGCCGTCGGCGGACCCCTCCAGGCTCTCCGAAAGGTAGACCCCCTCGAGCTGCCGGTTCGCGTCGAAGGGCTCCAGGACCAGGCGCTCGACGGCGCCCGGCCGGAGCTGGCCCGGGGCGTGGACCTCGCCGTCCAGGATCACCCAGCGGGCGACGTGGATCCGCCGGCCGGCGAGGTCGGACTCCGGGGGTCCCGTCACCTCGTAGGCCTGGACCGCGAGGGCTTGGCGGTAGGGGGAGATCTCCCGCAGGCTCGGTACCGGAGAGCTCTCCAGGAGCCGGGCCCGGACCACGGTCCGGGGCACCTCCGGCCGCCGCTCCCGGAGGCTCCGGTAGAGCGACGCGTTCTCCCGTACCAGCTCCGGGGACAGGACGCGATCGTAGACGGCGACGCCCTCCAGGGTCCCCGCCCAGTCGCCTCCTCCTCCCGGCTCGGCCCCGAAGACCAGGTCGCGGACGGCCCAGTGGGGCGCGAAGCTGTCCCGGATCGCATGGCTTTCCTGCACCGGCTCGCCGTTCCGGTAGGCCCGGAGGCGCCCGGGCGTGTACGTCACGACCACGTGGTCGGTGCGGCCCGGCTCGAGCTCGAAGAGCTCCACCTGGGGCCGGTCGGCCTCGGGCCCCGTGGCGCCGGTCCGGAGCCGCAGCACCAGGGACCGGCCCTCCTGCCCGAGGGTGACGTTGCGGCGGCCGTTGGGGCTCGACGAGGTGACGATCGGGCGCAGGCCCTCGGGGGCCGCCTCGGCCGGGGTCGGGGCCGGGGTCAGGGTCGCCTCCAGGGTGAGCTCGTTGGTGCGCTGGGCCGCCCGGACGAGGCGCGCCGCCGCCTCCGCCGGCGCCACGAACGAGCCGCCGCTCAGGACCATCGCGAAGTCGTGGTCCAGGCGCGCCCTGCCCTGGGCCTCCAGGTTGAAGGCCCGGTCGGCGCCGGTTTCCGGATCGGGCACCAGGTTGGGGCTGTTGCCGGTCTGCCACAGGAAGACCAGCCCCTCGCGGACGGCGGGCCAGGTGGTGGCGTCGTCGGCGCCGTCCGCCTCCCGGCTCTGGGCGCCCGGGGCGTCCTGCGGGCGCTCCGGCTCCTCCACCGTCACCACCCCGCGGAGGACCCGTTCGCCAGCCTCCGCGGTGACCGCGTAGGCCCCGGGCTCCCGGTAGACGTGGCGCCCCCGCGCCGCGCGCTCGCGGGTGCCGTCGCCCCAGGTCCAGGTCGCCTCGCCCTCTCCGCCGGGGACGTCGAGCTCCACCGTGAACGGCGCCTCCCCCCGGTGGCGCCCCAGGGGCAGGGGTTCGACGTGGACGTCCGGGTAGCGATCGGTGGCCGGATCCACCGTCAGGCGCACCGGCGGGCCCAACACGTCCAGGGTCTCCGGGTCGGTCCGGACCACGAACACGTCGTAGTCGGCTTCGAAGTGGCTGTGGTCCCCGTCGGATGCGCCGTAGGCCAGCAGGTGCCCGTCCCGAGAGAGCATGGGGAAGTAGAGGTACCCCTTCGCCCCGCCCAGGGCCGGGTCGTTCTTGCCCAGGAGGGTGGAGACCTCCCGGGTCTCCAGGTCGATCCGGTCGATGGGGCCCCCGGCCCCGGGCACCCAATACCCCCAGCGCCCGTCGTGGGAGAAGTACGGCTCGCAGCCCGAGAGCGTGCTGCGCTCCAGGACCCGCCGGTCTCCGCGCTCGTAGACCGAGAAGGTGGGCAGGCCGGTGGTGGCGTGGGACAGGGTCGCATCCACCAGCCAGCCCAGGTCTTCGGGCGGCTCGCCGACCAGTGCCCGGGACGCCCCGGAGTCGACGTTCAGGAGGTGGGTCCGGCCATCGCCTCCGACGTGGATGAGCTCGCGGTCGTTCCGCCAGACGGCGGCCCGGTTCCCCCGGCCGTAGGTCCGCGCCGCTCCGGCGAGGCGTCGTTCCCTCGGCGCCCCCGAGCCTTCGGGCAGCTCGAGGAGGCGGAGCTCCCCGTCGGCGCGCCACTCCGGGTACTCGTTCCGGCCCGTGGCGGGTCGGCTCAGGTAGACCAGGCGCGAGCCGTCCGGGGAGACGTGGGGGCAGCAGTGCTGCCGGCCCGGCTCGTCGCCGGTCAGCCGCCGGAGGCCCGAACCGTCCAGCCGCCGGTACCAGAGCCGCCAGCCACCGCTCCGGTTCGACTCCCAGACCAGGAAGCCCTCGCCCAGGAGGGCCGCCTCCTCGCCGGCCGCCACCTCCACGTCGCCCGCCCGGCCGGGGTCCCCGGGAGCCGCACCGGACGAACCCTCCGGGGCGCACGCGCAGCACGCGCCCAGGAGGAAGAACGCCGCGAGCAGACCGGGGACGGGGCTGGGGAAGCTACGGATCACGGCGCGTCAGAAGGCGGCGGGGAGCCCCCGGGCCGGAGGAGCCCCCGGGCCGGAGCGGTGCGGACGGCCCCGCGGAGCCCGGAGTATACCCCCCGCCGGACCGCTCCCGTCCGTCAAGGACGCCCGCGGGGGCCCTCCGGCGAGCCGTCGAGCTCGACCAGCCGCCAGTCCCCCGCCGCCAGCTCCCGGACGGCGAACTGGTAGACCACGACCCGCTTCGACGCCAGGCGGCCGGGGTCCCCGGCCAGGATCCGGGCCAGCCGCTCCCGGGAGGCGTGGGCGCCGCCGGCGTTCAGGGCGATCCGGTCCACCGGCCGGCCCAGGCGGTAGGCGAGCTGCTCCGCCAGACCCGCCCCCTGGCCCCAGCCCAGCTCCGGCTGAGAGTAGACGTTGGTGAAGCTGTCCCCCAGGAGGAGGACCGGCGCCTTCGGATCCGGCCGGAGGAGGCCGCCGGTGGCGTCGAGGACCTGGTGGACGGTGACCTCCTGGGGGGGAAAGAGCTCCGGCAGGCCCGGGGCCTCCGGCAGGCGGAGCATCCGGGCGAGGTCCCCGGTGCCGCGGATCCGCGCCGGCTGGCGCCGGTAGCCCGGGCCTCCGGCCTCCGGAGCGGCCGCTGCTCGCCCATCCGGCCTGGACCCGGAGCGCGTCCCTGGCCCCGCTCCGGGCGGGGACCGCGACGGGGCCCCCTCGCCATCCCCCGCGGTGGCTTCCGCGAGGAGGGGCTCCATCCGCCGGGCCAGGGCCTCCGCCACCCGCTCCATGGCTGCCGGGGTCCAGTGGCTGTCGGTCACCAGGTACTGGGGCTCTCCGGTGGCCCGGGCGGCCTCCGCCAGGAGCGGCGCCGGGTCCAGCACCCGGACCCCCGCCGCCTCCAGCTCCCGGACGAGCCGGTGGAAGGACGGGTTCTGGAGGGGCACCGCCGACGCCGCCGGGCCGTCGGCGGTGCCGGTGAGCCCCTCCGGGTGGAGCCCGGGCTTGACCGGCGTGGGCACCACCACCAGCTCGATCCCCCGGCGGGCGAGCTGGCGCCGGAGGTCCAGGATGGCCGGGCGCGGGTCGGGGCGGACCGGCTCGCGCCAGGAATCGGCGGCGGCGCGGCGGGCCTCCAGGACCTCCGGGTCCAGGAACGGCCGGCCCACCAGGTACTCCACGTCCGGCCGGTACTGGAGCCACCGTCCGCCCTCCTCCGCCGGCCGCCCCACGTAGGCCTGGCGGTTCCCCGTGCCCAGAAGGGCCGTCTCCAGCCACTGGGCCCACGGCACCACCCGCTCCACCAACAGAGACCCCTCCTCCAGGCGCTCCTCGAATGCGGCGCTCTCCCGGAGGAGGACCCGGTTCGCCCCGGCGAGGCCCTCGTCCCGGGCCGCCCTCACGAAGCGGGTTCCCAGCTCCCCCCATGCGGGCCACACCCGCCGCTCCGCCGACAAGGCCACCCCCACCTGCTCCGCCCCCAGCACCCCGACCGCGGTCACCAGGAACCCCAGCACCAACCCCCACGCCACCGCCCGGCGCACCTCCGTGCGTCCCACCTCTCGGAGCGCCTGCTCCTCCCGCGCAGGTCTGGAAATCTCCTTCATGGACCTGACCTCCCTGGCGCGAGCTCCCGCTCGCAACCCGCGTGTAGGGGCGGAGCTTGACTCCGCCCGGGGTACGGGACGGCTCGGCGGTCGCTGGGGCCCGGGAGGAGACAAGCTCCTCCCCTACGGATCACGTCAACCATCGTCAGAAAATGAAATAAATAAACGGGCTGTACCCCTCGGTTTCCAGGACGACCAGTGCCAGCCACAGCAGGACGAGGCACGCCACCCCCTTGGCCCACGACAGCCGCCGGGTCCAGTCCCAGGTCTGGGGCGCGCCGAAGGCCACCGCCGCCGCCCCGGCCATCACCAGCAGGTCGAACGGCCGGTAGAGGAGCGCCCCCGCCAGCTCCGCCGCCGGGCCCACCTCCACCACGCCCGCCATCGCTCCCAGGTACGCCAGCGCCGACCCCAAATCCGGCGCGCGGAAGAAGACCCACGCCACCAGGACCACCAGGAAGGTGATCGCCACCCGCACCGGCCGCGGCAGCCCCAGGTAGAGGGGGCGCTTGCCCAGGAGCCGCTCCAGCGCCAGCCACCCCCCGTGGATCGCCCCCCAGAGGACGAAGGTCCACGCCGCGCCGTGCCACAGCCCCCCCAGGACCATCACCACCCCCAGGTTCAGGTAGGTCCGCCGGGCCCCCAGACGGTTCCCCCCCAGGGGAATGTACAGGTAGTCCCGGAGCCAGGTGGAGAGCGAGATGTGCCAGCGGCGCCAGAAGTCGGTGATGGACTCCGCCTTGTAGGGGGAGTCGAAGTTCTTCGGGAAGACGAACCCGAGCATCAGGCCCAGGCCGATGGCCATGTCCGAGTAGCCGGAGAAGTCGAAGTAGATCTGGAAGGCGTACGCGGTGACCCCGTACCAGGCGTCCAGCGGCGCCAGCGAGGCGGCGCCGAAGGCCAGGTCGGCGATCCGGCCGCACGGGTCCGCCAGGAGGACCTTCTTCGCCATCCCCAGGGAGAAGAACGCCGCCCCGCGGGAGAGCTTCTCCACCGTGTGGGTTCGCTCCCGGAGCTGGTCGGCCACCTCGGAGAAGCGGATGATCGGTCCCGCCACGAGCTGGGGGAAGAGCGACACGTAGCAGGCGAAGTCGACGAAGCTCGACAGGGCCGTGGCCCGGCCCCGGTAGACGTCGATGGTGTAGCTCATCGACTGGAACGTGTAGAAGCTGATCCCCAGGGGCAGGGTCACCCGCAGCGCCGTCTCGACCCCCAGGTCCGCAAGCCCCACGGAGGCCAGGAGGGCGTTGTAGCTCTCGACGGTGAAATTGAAGTACTTGAAGAACCCGAGGAGGGCCAGGTTCGTGGCGACGGAGACACCCACCGCCAGGCGCTGGCCACGGGTCCGGGGAGCACCCGGCTCCAGCGGCGCGATTCCCCCACCGGCGGCGTCCTCCACGCCGCCGCCCTCGTCGCCGGCCACCGGCGGGCCGCTCCCGACCCGGGCGCTCTGCGCGTCCCCCCGGCCCTTCCCGGGCGTCCCCACGCCCCGGCCGGGCCGGACCCCGGCGATCCACAGGCCGCAGCAGTAGTCCACCACCGTAGACAGGAGCATCAGCCCCATGAAGGCGGGGTTGGCACAGCCGTAGAAGGCGTAGCTCAGGGCGGCGAGCCCGGCGTGGCGGACCGTGCGCCGCCGGCCCGGCAGGAGGTAGTAGACCGCCAGGGCCAGCGGCAGGAAGTAGTAGAAGAAGAGATGGGATGAAAAGACCATGTTCAGGTGCCGCTATCTCCCTCGGTCCCTCTCCCACCCCCTCGCAGGGAGGGAGAGGGACGCCCCCGCC
>JBKHJP010000283.1:0-5878 GCA_046538065.1 Thermoanaerobaculia bacterium
GCCCACCGGCGCCCAGGGCCATCCGCAAGCCGATCTCGTGGGTGCGCTCGGCGACGCTGGCCGCCAGCACCCCGAAGATTCCCACGGCCGCGAGGGCCAGGGCCACGGCGGCGAAGACGCCCAGGAGGACGGAGAGGAGCCGCTGTTCGAAGGCCCCCTCGGTCCGGTAGCTCGCCAGGGGACGGACCGAGGCCAGCGGCTGGTCCGGATCGACTTCGGCCACCGCCCGCCGCAGGGGCTCGGCCAGGGCCTCCGGCTCGCCGGCGCTCCGGAGGGCCACGGTGAAGAAGCCGAGGGGTTTCTGGGCGAAGGGGATGTAGAGCTCCCGGCGGGAGTCCTGGGCCACGCCGTAGTTCTTCACGTGACCCGCCACCCCGACGACCTCCAGGTAGGGCTCGTCGGAGTCGTATCCGTCGAGCTTCAGGCGCTTGCCGATGGGGTCCTCGCCGGGCCAGGCGATCTCGGCGAAGGTCTCGTCCACCACCACCACCGGCACCGCCCCCTCCCGGTCGGCCTCGGTGAACCCGCGGCCGCGCAGCATCGGGATCCCCAGGGTCCGGAAGTAGCCGGGGCTCACCCGGGCGTAGTCGGTGAGGAGCCCCAGCCCCGGCTCCGGGGGCGGTGTTCCCTCCACGTGGTAGGAGGTCTGCCAGCCGTCGCCCCCCAGGGGGAGCGGCAACACCGCCGCGGCTCCCTCCACGCCGGGGAGAGCCGCGGCCCGCTCCAGCAGCCGCTCCTGGAAGGCGTGCTGGTCGGTTCCGTCCGGGTACCGGCCCTCGGGCAGGCTCACGCTCGCCGTCAGCACCCCCTCCACCTCCAGCCCGGGGCTGGCCGACAGGATCTCGTCCAGGCTCCGCAGCAGGAGGCCCGCGCCCACCAGGAGGACCAGGGCCAGGGCCACCTCGGCCACCACCAGGAGGTTCCGGGCGCGGTGGCGACCCGTGCCGGCCGCGCCGCGCCCCCCTTCCTTCAGCGCCGGAGCGAGCTCCCCGCGGGTGGCCAGCAGGCCCGGGCCCAGCCCGAAGGCGAGGGCCGTCGCCAGGGCCAGGGCGGCGGTGAAGCCCAGCACCCGGAGGTCCAGGCCGGACTCCGCGAGCCGGGGCACCTCGTCCCCCACCAGGGCCACCAGCCCTGTGCGCCCCCAGGAGGCGACGAGCAGGCCCAGGGCGCCGCCTCCCGCCGCCAGGAGCAGGCTCTCGGCCACCACCTGGCGCACCAGGCGCCAGCGCCCGGCGCCCAGGGCCGTCCGCACCGCCAGGTCCCGGTGGCGGCCGGCGGCCCGGACCAGCAGGAGGTTCGCCACGTTGGCGCAGGCGATCAGCAGCACCAGGGCGACGGCGGCGGAGAGGACCAGGAGGGCCGGCCGGGCGTCCTCCACCACTTCCTCGTGGAGGTCGGTCACCACCACGCCGTTGTCGGCGTTCGTGTCCGGGTACTCCTGGCCCAGGGCGGCGGCGATGCGCTCCAGGTCCGCCCGGGCCTCCTCCAGGGGGACGCCGTCGGCCCGGCGTCCCACCAGGTAGATCCCCGGGTGGCTGCCCCGGGAGTCGAGCCAGTGCTCGGCCCACTGTTCGATGGGCACCCACAGGTCCACCTGCGTCTGGAACGGCGGGAACCGGAAGCCCTCCGGCATGACGCCCACGACCTGGAAGGCCTCTTCGTCCAGTCGGAGGGTGGTGCCCACGGCCTCGGGGTCGGCGCCGAGCTGCTCCTGCCAGAACCGGTGGGAGAGGAGCGCGACGCGCCGGCCTCCCACCCGGTCCTCCTCCGGCAGGAAGCCGCGCCCCCGGGCCGCCTCCACCCCCAGGGTGGGGAAGAGGGCGGCGGAGACCCGGGCGGCCCGCAGGACCTGCGGCCGCTCGGTGCCGGTCCAGTTGAGGCTGGTGTAGTTGTAGGCGCCCAGGCCGTCCAGGGTGCCGTTGCGGTCCCGGAAGTCCTGAAAGTTCGGGTAGGAGACCGACATGTTGCCGAGCTGCGGTTGGCTCTCGTGCATCCAGATCAGCTCGTCCGAATCCTCGTAGGGAAGCGGCCGGAGCAGGACGGCGTCGACGACGCTGAAGATCGCCGCGTTGGCGCCGATCCCCAGGGCAAGCGTGAGAAGGGCGACGGCGGTCCAGGCCGGCGTCCTGGCCAGGCTCCGGACGCCGTGGCGGAGGTCCCGTGCGAGCTCGGTCATGGTGGTACCTACGGGCGGCCCGGCGATATGTTACGAAGTCGCCTCACCGGTTACCGGAGGCCATCCGGACGGCCTCCGGCAGGCGCCGCAGCCGGAGCATGCTGGCGATCCCCGCCGCCGGTCCCAGGGCCAGGACGGCGAAGACCCCGCGCCAGCCGAAGGGTTCCAGGAGGGCCGGCACCAGGCGGAGCGTCAGGAGCGTCAGGAGGAACCCCAGGCTGGTCTGGACCGTGAGCGCCGTTCCCACGTAGCGGGGATCGGTGAGCTCCGAGACGGCGGCGCTGAACTGGGCGCTGTCGGCGACCACCGCGAAACCCCAGACCAGGCACAGGGCGGTAAGGAGGCCCGGGCTCTCGAAGAAGAAGCCCGCCGTCAGGGCGCAGGTGCCCGAGACCGCCAGGCTCCAGGAGGTGATCCGGGTCCGGCCCAGGCGGTCGGCCCACCGCCCCGCGGCGACGCAGCCGGCGGCGCCGGCTGCCACCGCTCCGAAGCCCGCCAGGCGGGCCGCCGGCAGGCTCCAGCCCGCCCGTTCGTAGGCCGCCAGGAGGAAGACCGGAACCCAGGCCCACATGGCGTAGAGCTCCCACATGTGGCCCAGGTACCCCAGGTTGGCGAGGCGCGTGGGCCGGTGCGCCAGGGCCCGGCCGGCGAAGCGCCAGTCGAACGGTGCCCGGGCCGCGGCGAAGGGCCCTTCCCGCAGCCAGAGCGCCGCGATGGCCGCGGCGGTCACGGCCATGCCCGAGGCCGCGAAGAGCACCCGGGGCCATGGGGGCATGCCGCCGGCGCCGAAGACCGGCAGGGCGTTGAGCAGGTGGGGCACCGCGGAGCCCAGCGTGAGGGCGCCCACGAGGATGCCGATGCCCAGGCCCCGGTCCTCCCGGCACCAGGTGGCGGCGATCTTCATCGCCGGCGGGTAGACCCCGGCCAGGGCCGCGCCGGTGACGAAGCGCAGGGCCAGGGCGACGGCGGGGCCGGCGGCGCCGGCGGCGTCCAGGGCCGGGATCGCCGCGGTGGCCGCCGCGGCGGCGAGGGCGGACAGGGCGAAGAGCCGTGGCGTCGGGATCCGGTCCGAGACGTTGAGGAGCGCGCTGCCCAGGGCGCCGGCCACGAAGCCGAGCTGGACGCTCATGGTCATCCAGGCCTGCTCGCCGCCGGAGAGGCCCCAGGCGGCGGTGAGCTGGGGCACCACCGCCGAGCCGGAGAACCAGAGGGCCATGGCCAGGGTCTCGGCCAGGGCCAGGAGCCCGACCTGGCGCCACTTGCCCGCGCTACTCGGGCTGCTCGGGATCTCCAAGGGCCTCCCGGGCCTCGGCGAGCCCCAGGACCTCCGGGTCGGCGCCGGAGCGCACGTCCAGGTACTCCCGGTAGAGGGTTAGGGCCTCGCCGGAGCGGTCCAGGGCCCGGGCGGCCCGGGCGGCGGCCAGCAGCGAGAGGGCCCGCCGGGGCGTCCGCTGGAGCGACCGCTCGAGGGCCCCGGCGGCCTCCTCCGGACGCTCGTGCGCCAGGAGCACCTCCCCCAGGAGCTCGTGGGCCGGCTTGACGGTATCCGGTGGCCCGGACGGCGGCCGGAGCGCCTCTTCCAGCTCCGCCGCCTCGGTGAGGGCCGCCAGGCCCTCTTCCGTCCGGCCGGCGGCCAGGCGGGCCAGGCCCTCGGCCTGCCGGGCCATGACCGCCACGGGTCCCGGCTCGTCCAGCTCGCCGGCGAGGGCCGCCAGGCGGTCCGCCGCCTCCCGGGCGTCGGCGGCGTCGCCCCGGTGGTGGGCCGCGAGGGCCGCAGCGAGCCAGGGCCCGGCGGCGCGGCGGCTGTCGTCCTCCAGGAGGTCCGCCGGGAGCTCGCTCCACCGGCCGGTCTCGATCCGCTGGCGGGCCTCCATGTCCGCCCGGTACCAGGCCACGCGCCCCTCCGGGTCGTCCGCCTCCGCCAGGGCCTCCCGGGCCGTCTCCAGGGTCCCGGCGGCCTCCTGCCAGCGCCCCTGCTGGAGCCGGGCGTAGAGCAGCCAGTCCAGGCTGTGGAAGTCCCGCCGGTCGGGGGAGAGGTCCTGCCCCTCGACCCAGTCCACGGACGCCTCCCAGGCGTCCACGTTGGAGGCGGCGGCCCGGTCCCACAGCCCGAGCTGGACGAAGATGTGGGACGGCATGTGCAGCGCGTGGGGGGCCGCCGGGGCCACCCGGGCGTAGATCCGCGCCGGCCGCAGCCCCAGGGGGGCGTGGACCGGGTCGTCGTACGCGTGGATCAGGTAGTGGAGCACCCCGGGATGGCGGGGGTTCTCGTCGAAGAGCTCTTCGAGGATGGCGGCGGCCTCCATGAGGAGCGGGAACCGCCGGTCCGACTCGATGCCGCCGTAGACCACGCCCTCCAGGGCCAGGGCGTGGAACACCGAGGCCTCGACGTCGTCGGGGAAGCGCCCGGCGAGGCGCTCCATGGCCTCGGCGTAGGCCCGGTCGCGCTCCTCCTTGGGGACCTCCGGGTCGTAGAGCAGCTCCACGGCGGCGAGGTACGCCCGCTCGCGCTCGGTGGGGGCCTTCGCGGCCCGGGCCTCCGGGGTGGGGGCCAGGCGCTCCAGGACCTCCCGGCCGGAGTCCACGTCCACCTGGTCCCAGACCGGGTGGTTGATGGCCATGGCTTCGCCCCAGTAGGCCATGGCGAAGTCCGGGTCCAGCGCCTGGGCCTCCTGGAACTCCCGGGCGGCCTCGGGGTACCAGAAGCTGTGGAGGGCGGCGACGCCCCGGAGGAAGTGTCGTCGCGCCTCCGAGTCACCGGAGGTGGAGAAGCTGACGGAGCCGAGGGACTCGTCCACCGACGCTCCGGCCGGGGCCTCCGGGGCCGCGCACGCGGCGCCAGCGCCGGTCAGGAGCAGCAGGACGACGGCGGGTCCGAGGAGGGCGGCGGTCGAGCGGAATGCAGAATTTTCAAGCACAATGCCCGGAGCGTACCACCGGCCGACGAGCTCGCCGGCTGGGGGCAGTTCAGCGGGGTCCCCCCCCGGGCAGGAGCCGGGGGTTCCGCTCCGGCGGCGGCCCCGAAGCCCGCTCGGGAGCTGCGGTGTCCTCCGGCCGTCCGGAATGCTCCGGACCGCCGGGGTGATCTCCCACCGCGAGGCCTGGAGTGGGCAGGTGTGCCGCCGCGTGTCCCCGGTGGAGATCGCTCCCGGCGTGGCTCCGGCGCGGGGTTCGTCTACCCGGCCTCGGCCGGCGGGCGCGGCTGCCGTCGCCTGCGCGGAAGCCCCGGCTCCTGCCCTTCCCCCGCCCCGCTCGACTCGGCCTGTATCGATCCCTACCCCCCGCCGGAGAGCGTACGGGAGGCCCGGAGGTGTGGAACCGCACCGTCCCGACCCGAGGCGAAGCTTCCGCGTCTTGGGAGCCGGATCGCCGGGGGAGGAGGAGGCCGGGTGCGCGCCGGGCGGAGGACGTCGAGCCCCGACCCGGGCCACCGAACCCACCGGACACCCCGCAGGTCGCGGGAGGGGTGAGCCGAGGCGCGGGCCCTGCGCAACGTCCTCCGACCAGCCCGCGCCGGTCCGCAGCCCGGCGCCCACCCGGCCTCCTCCGGGAGGGGGCACCCCGGTCCGCCGGGCCGACGACCAGCAGGAAACCCCTGGACCCGGCCCGGGAGGGACAGCCCCCGGCCTGGTGACGATCCACACCCGCCGTCGTCCGGGAGCCGGAGGGGGAGGAGGAGGCCGGGTGCGCGCCGGGCGGAGG
>JBKHJP010000284.1:0-5874 GCA_046538065.1 Thermoanaerobaculia bacterium
TCCGCGAAAGGGACGGGCGGGAGACCTATCCGCCGAAGGCGGATTGAGTCCAACGGCCGAGAGCTACCTGCCGCACCCCTTCGCCGGGCTCGCCGGCGGCCGCCCCGGCGCCCTCCTCTACCGCACCGGCGACCGGGCGCGCTACTTTCCGGACGGCAACCTGGAGTTCCTCGGGCGCCTCGACACCCAGGTCAAGGTCCGGGGGTTCCGGATCGAGCTGGGGGAGATCGAGGCGGTGCTCACGGAGCACCCGGGGGTCTCGGAGGCGGTGGTGCTGGCGCGGGAGGACAGCCCCGGCGACCAGCGGCTGGCCGCGTACTGGATTCCGGCGGACGGGGAGCAGGGTCCCGGCGTGCAGGAGCTGCGCCGCTGGTCGGCCGCGAAGCTTCCGGAGTACATGGTGCCGGCGGCCTGGATCGAGCGCCGGGAGTGGCCGATCTCGCCCACCGGCAAGCTCGACCGGAAGGCCCTTCCGGCGCCCGGCGAGGCGGCCGGCGGGCAGGACGGCGGCGAGGCCCCCGCGGCGCCGCCGAGGACGGCCCTCGAACGCACCGTCGCCGCCGTCTGGCGGGAGGTCCTGGGGGCGCCCTCGGTGACCCGGGACGCGAACTTCTTCGACCTCGGGGGCCACTCCCTGCTGCTGGCCCGGGTCCACGAGCGCCTGGAGGAAGCGCTCTCCCGCAAGCTCTCCATGGTGGAGCTGTTCCGCCATCCCACCGTGTCCACCCTGGCCGCGGCCCTGGAGGAGGGCGGGGTGGAGGCCCGCGCCGCGGAGGAGCGGCCCCGGCGCCGGCCGGCCGGGAACGGAGCCGTGGCGGTGGTGGGCATGGCCGGGCGCTTCCCGGGCGCCCGGGACGTGGACGAGCTCTGGCGCAACCTCCGGGCCGGGGTGGAGTCGATCCGTTTCTTCAGCGACGAAGAGCTGGTGGAAGCCGGCTTCGCCCCCGAGGAGCTCAGCGACCCTGCCCTGGTCAAGGCCCGGGCCGTGCTCGACGAGCCGGAGCTCTTCGACGCCGCCTTCTTCGGCTACTCGCCGCGGGAGGCCGAGGCCATCGACCCCCAGCACCGGCTCTTCCTCGAGTGCGCCTGGCAGGCGTTGGAAGACGCCGGTCACACCCCGCCGGGGGACGGGCGGGGCGCCCGGGTCGGGGTCTTCGGCGGCAGCAGCCCCAGCGATTACCTGCGTCGGGTCGAAGCCCACCCCGAGCTGCCGCGGCTCCTCGGAGCGCACCAGGTCGCCATCTCGAACCACCCGGACTATCTCGCCACCCGGGTCTCCTACAAGCTCCGCCTCACCGGTCCGAGCGTCGCGGTCCAGACCGCCTGCTCCACCTCTCTGGTGGCGGTCCACCTCGCCTGCCGGAGCCTCCTCGACGGGGACTGCGACCTGGCCCTGGCCGGGGGCGCCTCCCTGCGCGGGCGGCAGGTGGCTCCCTACCGCTACGTCGAGGGCGGGATCTCCTCTCCCGACGGCCACGTCCGGGCCTTCGACGCCGGGGCCCGGGGGGTGGTGGGAGGCAGCGGCGTCGGCGTGGTGGCGCTCAAGCGCCTGGAGGACGCCCTGGCGGACGGCGACCCGGTGCGGGCGGTGATCCGGGGCAGCGCCATCAACAACGACGGCGGCCTCAAGGCCGGCTTCACCGCCCCCAGCGCCGAGGGGCAGGCGGAGGCGATCCGGGAGGCCCTGGAGGTAGCCGGCGTCGATCCGGCGACCGTGGGTTACGTCGAGGCCCACGGCACCGCCACGGCCCTGGGTGACCCCATCGAGGTCGAGGGGCTGACTCGGGCCTTCGGCGCCGCCGGAGGGGGGAAGACCTGTGCCCTGGGCTCGGTCAAGACCAACATGGGCCACCTGGACGCGGCGGCGGGGATCGCCGGGCTGATCAAGGCGGTGCTGACCCTCGAGCAGCGGGAGATCCCGCCGAGCTTGCACTTCGAGGAGCCCAACCCGGAGATCGACTTCGCCGCCGGCCCCTTCTTCGTCGCCGACCGGCTCATCCCCTGGCGCTCCGGGGAGCATCCCCGGCGGGCCGGGGTCAGCGCCTTCGGCATCGGTGGCACCAACGCCCACGCGGTCCTGGAAGAGGCGCCGGTCCTGGAGGAGGACGAGGGGACCGACGAAGGGGCGGCCGCCGGCGCGCCGGGCGGCCGGACCGCCGAGCTGCTGGTGCTCTCGGCGCGGAGCGAGCCGGCCCTGGAGCGGGCCACCGCGAACCTGGCCCGCCACCTGCGGGAGCACCCGGACACGCTCCTGGCGGACGCCGCCTGGACCCTGCAGTCGGGGCGCCGGGCCTTCCCCTGGCGGCGGGCGGTGGTGGCCCCTGCCGGCGGGGAGCGGGGCGAGGGGGCGGCGGCGGCCCTGGAGGTCCTCGACCGCCGGCTGAGCCGCACCGGTATGGCCCCGGACCGGCCGCCGCAGGTCGCCTTCCTGTTCCCGGGCCAGGGGGCGCAGTTTCCGGGGATGGGCGAGGCCCTCTACCGCGAGGAGCCGGTCTTCCGGGCGGCCCTCGACCGGTGCGCCGAGCTGCTCGAGCCCGAGCTCGGCGCCGACCCGAGGGCGCTCCTCTACCCGCCCCCGGGGGTTCCGGCCGAGGAAGCGGCGGAGCGCCTCGCCCGGACCGAGGTCACCCAGCCGGTCCTGTTCGCCCTGGAGCACGCCCTGGGAGAGCTCTGGGCCAGCTGGGGGATCGAGCCGGCGGCGCTCCTCGGCCACTCCCTCGGGGAGTACGCCGCCGCCACCCGCGCCGGGGTGTTCGCCCTGGAGGACGCCCTCCGCCTGGTGGCGGCCCGGGGCCGGCTCATGGGATCGCGCCCGGGGGGCTCCATGCTCGGGGTGCGGCTGTCCGAGGAGGAGCTGGCCCCCTACCTCGAGGAGGAGACCACCCTGGCGCTGGCGGCGGTGAACGCTCGGAACGCCTGCGCGGTCTCCGGGCCGGCCGGCGCCGTCGCCGCCCTCCGGGAGCGCCTCGAATCCGCGGGGGTAGGCTGCCGCTCCCTCCACACGTCCCACGCCTTTCACTCGCCCATGATGGACGCGGTGGTGGAGCCCTTCCGGGAGCTCGTGGCCCGGGTGGAGCTGCGGCCGCCGGCCATCCCCTTCCTCTCCAACGTCACCGGCACCTGGATCACCGCCGGCGAGGCCACCGACCCGGACTACTGGACGCGCCAGCTCCGGAGCCCGGTGCGCTTCGCCGACGGGGTGTCGGCGGTGGTGGGGGACTCCGAGGAGTCCGCCGCAGGCTGGGCCCTGGTGGAGGTGGGGCCGGGGCGGAGCCTCACCACCCTGGTCCGGCAGCATCCGGCGGCCACCGGCGCCCGCGCCCTGGTGCCTTCGATCCGGGCCCCGCGCCAGGGACGCACCGATCTGGAGCGGATGCTCGCGGCTCTCGGCTCGCTCTGGGTCGCCGGCGCCGAGGTGGACTGGGCCGGGCACCACGGACGCCGTCGCCGCCGGGTCCGGCTACCCACCTACCCATTCGAGCACCGCGCGTTCTGGGTGGGCGGCGAGCGCCCCGGCCGCGCCGGGAGGCCGGAGCCTTCCGCCCCGGCGCCGGCGGCGCCGGCCGGGTCCACCGCCGCCTCCGACGCCGAGGCGGCGGTGGCACGGGCCTTCCGGGACCTGCTGGGGGTGGACCAGGCCGACCGCGACGCGGACTTCTTCGAGCTCGGGGGCAGCTCCCTCCTGGCGCTCCAGCTCGCGGGGCGCCTCCAGGAGCTGCTGGACGTCGAGCTGCCGGCGGACGTCCTCCTCCTGGGGTCGACGGTGGGGGAGCTTGCGACCCTCGTCGAGGAGCGGCGCACGGCCGCGGCGGCCGGGGAGGCTCCGGCGGTGGCCTCCTGCCTGGTGCCCCTGCGCCGGGGCGGCTCCCGCCGCCCCCTCTTCCTGGTCCACCAGGTGGGGGGGCACGTCTACAGCTTCCGCTCCCTGGTCAGCGCCCTCCCCGCCGACCAGCCGGTCTACGGCCTCCGTTCCCCGGGGCTGGAGCCGGGGGAGGAGACTCTGTCCACGGTGGACGCCATGGCGGCGCATTACCTGGAGCTGGTGCGCGGTGTCCAGCCCCGGGGGCCCTACCGCATCGGCGGCGCTTCCATGGGGGGGATGGTGGCCTTCGAGATGGCCGGCCGGCTCCTGGAGGAAGGCGAGGAGGTGGAGCTCCTCACCCTGATGGACACCCCGTGCGGCGACCAGATGCCGCCGAAGCCGGAGGACGACGCCGTGCTGGTGGCCGCCGCCTTCGCCGGCCGCGCGAACCTGGACCCGGAGGAGCTTCGCCCCCTGGCCCCGGACGAGCGCCTCCGCCTCGGCCTCGAACGGGCGCGGGAGAGCGGCAAGGTGGGCGACGGCTTCGACCTCGACCGGGCCCGCCGCCTGGTCCGGGTGCTTTCCGCCAACGTCGAGGCCCTCTACGGCCACGAGCCCCGCCCCTATCCGGGCCGGATCGTCCTGTTCCGCGCCCGGGAGCTGCGGCCGGGCCAGCGCCACCGGCCGGAACGGGCCTGGGTCTGCCTCGCCGAGGGCGGGATCGACGTCACCTTCGTTCCCGGCGACCACGAGACCATGCACGAGCCCCCGGGGGCGGCGGCGATGGCGGAGCACCTGGAGCGCCTCCTGGCGGCCGGGCCGCCGCCGGGGCGAGGGCGGTGACCGAGAACGGGAGCGCGCGTCCTTCCCGATCGCCAGCGGCTCCCACGGTTTTCCAGTGCCTCCCCGCCGGGGCGCGTCGGCGTCACGTCAGGGACGGCTCGCCGCGCGGCTCCAGGAACCCCGCGTCGATTCCTTCCGCGCGGTAGCGGTTCAGCAGGTCGTCCCGGTCCACCGCCTTGGCCCAGGCCTCCCTGGGCTCCACCGTCCCCTCCTTGACCAGGCGCATCAGGGCCTCGTTCAGGGTCACGTTGCCCCGGTTGCGGCTGGTCTGCATGATCGAGAGGATCTGGAAGCTCTTGTTCTCCCGGATGAGATTCGACACGGCCCGGTTGACCAGCAGGATCTCCTGGGCCGCCACCCGGCCGCCGCCGACGCGCTTCAGGAGCGTCTGGGAGACCACCGCCTTCAGGCTGTCGGCGAGCATCAGTCGCACCTGCTCCTGGCGGTCCGCCGGGTACTGGTTGACCAGCCGCTCGATGGTGGCCACGGCCGAGGTGGTGTGGAGGGTGGCGAAGACCAGGTGGCCGGTCTCGGCGGTCTCGATGGCGATGGAGGTGGTCTCCAGGTCGCGCATCTCGCCCACCAGGACCACGTCCGGGTCCTCCCGCAGGGCCGCCCGGAGGGCCCGGGCGAAGGACCGGGTGTGCTCGCCCACCTCGCGCTGGTTGATCATGCAGCGCTTCGACGGGTGGACGAACTCGACGGGGTCCTCGATGGTGATGACGTGATCCGGGCGGGTCCGGTTGACCAGGTCCACGATCGCCGCCAGAGTCGTCGACTTGCCCGAGCCGGTGGGACCGGTCACCAGGACCAGGCCCTTCGGCAGGCTGGCCAGGTCGCGGACGGGTTGGGGCAGGCCCAGGTCGTCCGCCGAGGGGATCGACTCCGGGATCTGGCGGAAGACCGCCCCCATGCCGTGGCGGTCCCGGAACAGGTTCACCCGGAAGCGGGCCAGCCCCGGGATCTCGTGGCCGAAGTCGGCATCGGCGTCGGCGTCGAACTCGGCGAGCTTCGCCTCCGGCGTGACGGTGCGCAGGAGCTCCCGGGTCCGCTCCGCGGTGGGTGTCTCGGTCCCGAAGGGCGACAGGTCGCCGTCCAGGCGGATCCGGGTGGGCTGGCCGGGGGAGAGGTGGAGGTCCGAGGCCCCCAGCTCGATCATCTGCCGGAGCATCCCCTCCAGGGCCGCGGCGGGGTCGCCCACCGCAGTCAGCACGTCGCCGCCGGGGGGC
>JBKHJP010000285.1:0-5852 GCA_046538065.1 Thermoanaerobaculia bacterium
CTCGGGTCGGGCCTCGACGTCCTCCGCCCGGCCCGCACCCGGCCTCCTCCTTCCCAGACGAGATCCGAGCGGCTCGCTTCCCCGCGGTCAATCGCAGTTCGCCCGAGCCTGGTCAGGGACGGAGCAGCCGAGCCCGTGCCGGCCGGAAGGGGTGCGGGCGTCCCCCGGCGGGAACCTCGAAGGCCGCGCCACTTGCCCGCGTGGCGGAGGCCGAAGTTGCCCGGCGCGCGGCCTGAGCGGAGGCGCGAGCCCACCGGCCCATCCACCCCGACGCTCGCGCCGGTTCCCGCCGGGGGACGCCCGCACCCCGCCACCCCCGGTGCGGACCCCGGACGCTTTCACCCCGACACCACCTCGCGACACCCCGGCGCCCGTCCGACACCCCCTCGACACCCGATTCATCCTGGTATGGCTATATCAAGAAAACTTGAGCAAGTCTAGAGAAATCAGTGGCTTACAGCGCATGGCAAGGCCGGCACCCGCATTGCTCCTCCGGAATGCCGAACGAGAGCACAGCAACCGATCCGAACGAGGAGAGAGACCATGCGCACCATCCGACACACCCTGACGGCGGCCCTGGCGGTCGCCTTCGTCTTCGGAGCCCTGGCCCCGCCCGCCGCAGCCGAGTCCGTGCCGTCCTCGGACCTGCTGCTCCCCTGGTTCGAGGTCCACCTCGACGGCGGCCCCACCACCCTGTTCGCGGTGGGCAACGCCGCCGACGAGGCGCTGGACGTCCGCGCGTCGGTCCACACCAACTGGGGCATCCCGGTGGTGGAGCGGACCCTGCGCCTGGGTCCCGGCGAGGTTCGCACCGTCAACCTCCGCGACTGGCTGGTGGCCGGAAACACGCCCGATCCCAAGCTGCGGGGAACCCGCCTCGAGCACGTCCAGGCGGCTCTGACCGGCCAGCTCTCCCCCAAGGACAGCCTGTTCTACTCCACCCAGGCCGATCCCTTCGACCCCGAGCTGGCCGTGGGCTACGTGACGCTCCGGGTGTCGAGCTCCCCCCGGCACGACGCCCTCTGGGGCGACTACTTCTGGGTCGACCCGAGCTCGGACTTCGCCGAGGGCGAGCTCCTGGTCAACATCGACCGCACCGCGGAGTGCGGCGACCTGTGTGACGCCCACCGCCTCCGGTTCCTGGAGGGCGGCGGTTTCGACGGCGGTACCCAGGTCGTGGTCTGGAGCCCGAAGCGGCTGAATCCGGCGCCGGACGCCAACGCCGCCACGGCCCGGAACCTCCTGTCCCTGTCCCAGTTCCACCGCGAGCCCGGTGAGCAGTTCGACGAGCAGGTCCTGGAGCTCCTGCCGGTCCAGCTCGTGGACGTCGGGGAGCTCTTCCTGGACGAGAAGTTCGGCTGGCTCGACATCGCCAGCGACGAGGAGATCTACGTCGGCGTGCGCTACTCCGCCGACCGGCGCTACAGCGTGAGCCTCCAGACCTGGTGCATGCCGGAGCCGCCGTCCCCGCCCCCGTCGAGCGGCCCCAAGGCCGGGAGCATCGACGTGGAGAAGTCGACCAACGGCGTGGACGCCGACGAGCCCCGGGGACCCGAGGTGCCGCCGGGCGGCGACGTCGTCTGGGAGTACGTGGTCACCAACACCGGCCAGGTCCCCCTGACGGACGTCCGGGTGAGCGACGACCGTGAAGGCGCCGTGGCCTGCCCGAAGGACGCCCTCGACGCGGGGGAGAGCATGACCTGCACCCTGACCGGCCAGGCGCCGGCCGCCGGCGAGAGCGACTTCGAGTACGCCAACGTGGCGACGGCCACGGGCGCGCCTCCCACCGGGCAGGACGTGACCGACAGCGACCCGAGCCACTACTGGGTCGCCGGCAACCCGCCCCAGGTCACCGAGCCGGCGATCGATCTCGAGAAGCACACCAACGACGTCGACGCCGACGCGGCCCCGGGGCCGACCCTGACCGAGGGCGCCACCGTGACCTGGACGTACATCGTCCGCAACACCGGCGGCGAAGGCCTGGTCGACGTCGAGGTCGTGGACGACAAGGAAGGGCCCGTGAGCTGCCCCGAGAGCAGCCTGGCGATCGGCGGGGAGATGACCTGCACCCTGACCGGCTCGGCCGTGGTCGGCCAGTACCGCAACGACGCCACGGTCACCGCGAAGAGCGCCCTGGACGGCGACTCGGTGAGCGACGCCGACCCGAGCCACTACTTCGTCGACGAGCCGCCGACTGAGGAGTGCGGCGACTGCGAGGGCAAGGTCACCCGGCTGACGCTCCGGTACCTGGGGAACGTCTCCGGCGCCCACGTCCAGGTGATCGCCGATCGCGGACCGAGCGACGACACCGTCTTCGACGGCACCGTGAGCCCCGGCGGCACCTTCGAGGTCGTCGGCCCGGCCCACGGCAACCCCGGCTTCGCCGGCACCCTGGGCACCGAGATCCGCATCTCGGTCGACGGCACCCAGAACGCCGTCATGCACACGAGCTGCTCCCAGGAGATCGGTCCCGGCTTCGTGGCCGGCGACTTCGAGGTGGTCGAGGCCGAGAGCAGCGACGGCGGGCTCCTCTGCCCGCTGGACTGAACGAAGGGTTCGGCGGCCGGGAGGGAGTCGTTCCCCCCGGCCGCCGGAAGCGAGGGCGGAACGCCGCCTTCGGATCGGGAAGGGGTCGGCTCCGGCCGGCCCCTCTTTTTTTGTGTTTTCGGCCGACCGGTTCCAGCCCGCACGCTCCGGTTCCGGCGGTCGGCGGGTGCGTGCGAGCGGCCCGCGCCCCCTTGCTAGACTGCTCTGGCGATGGTGCAGCGATCGGAGGGTCCCGGGAGCGACGGGAACCGAACCCAGTTCGTCGAGCGCCGGAGCGGCGCCCGGCGCCGGGTCCCGGCCCTGACCGTTCTCTGGCATCCCCACGTGGAGCGCGTCGGCGAGCGGGTCCGCCTGGGGGGCCTCCTGGAGGGGGGCAAGGCGGTCGTGAGCCGTACGGCACCCGGGTTCCAGGCCCCTGGAGGCACGCGCGCCCACCCCCTCGACCACGAGAGCCTGGAGGGGCTCCGGGTCCGCCTGGCCCCGGGCTCGTCCGGCTTCGGGGCCGTGCGCCTGGAGGCGCCCAGGGAAGGGCAGGACGGTCTGCAGGTGGAGGGCGAACCGGTCGCCGAAGACCTGGAGCTCTCCCCGGCGGCCCTGGAGGCGGGGGTGGTCCTGGAGCTCCGGGGCGCCGCCGTGCTGCTGCTCCATCGGCTGCCGGCGGAGGAGCGATGGGAGCCGATGGACTTCGGCCTGGTGGGCGAGAGCGAGGGCGTCGCCGAGCTGCGCCGGGAGATCCGCCGCGTGGCAGACCTGGAGGTCCCGGTGCTGCTGCGCGGCGAAACCGGCACCGGCAAGGAGCTCATGGCCCGGGCCATTCACCGGTCGAGCCGCCGGCGCGACCAGCCCTACCACTCGGTCAACCTGGGGGCGATCCCCGGGTCGCTGGCCGCCTCCGAGCTGTTCGGCGCCTCCAAGGGGGCCTTCACCGGCGCCGTCCGGGCCCAGGTCGGCTACTTCGCCCGGGCGCACCGGGGGACGATCTTCCTGGACGAGGTGGGTGAAGCGCCCCCGGAGGTCCAGGTGATGCTGCTCCGCGTGCTGGAGTCCGGGGAGATCCAGCCCCTGGGCGTCCAGGAGACCCAGGAGGTGGACGTGCGCCTGATCGCCGCCACCGACGTGGACCTGGAGACCGCTTCAGAGGACGGGGACTTCCGGGCTCCCTTGCTCCACCGGCTGGCCGGCTACGAGATCGTGGTGCCGCCGGTCCGGGAGCGCCGGGACGACTTCGGGCGGCTGCTGATCCACTTCCTGCGCCAGGAGCTGGAGGGGCTGGGGGAGAGCAGCCGCCTGGAGGGGGACCGGGTGCTCCGGTGGCTGCCGACGTCCATCGTCACGCGGCTGGCCCGGCACGAGTGGCCCGGCAACGTCCGGCAGATCAAGAACGTGGCCCGGCAGATCGCCATCGGCAGCCGGGGGGCCGAGACGGTGCGGATCACCCCCCAGCTCGAGAGGATCCTGCAGGAGGCCGTCGCCCACGGCGCCAGGGCGAAGCCTCCCGCCGGGGAGCCGCCGCCGGCCTCCGACGGTTCGGGGGCGGCGCCGAAGCCGCGGCCGGAGTACCGCGACCCCGCCGACGTCCGGGAGGCGGAGCTCCTGGAGGCGCTCCGGAGGAACCGTTGGCTGGTCAAGCCGACGGCGCGGGAGCTGGGGATCTCCCGGACCTCTCTCTACGCCCTCATCGATCGCAACCCGGCGGTGCGGAAGGCCTCGGACCTGGACCGGGAGGAAATCCTCCGCGTCCGGGAGGAGTGCGGCGGGGACCTGGACACCATGGGGGCGCGCCTGGAGGTGTCCACGTCGGGGCTGCGCCAGCGGATGAAGGAGCTGGCCATCGAGGTGTAGCCCCCCCCCCGGAGGAGGCCGGGTGCGCGACGGGCTGCGGACCGGCTCGCGCATGTCGGACGGTTTTGCGCAGGGCGCTCGCCTCGGCTCGGCCCTCCCGCTACCTTCGGGGTGTCCGTGGGGCCCGTGGCTCGGGTCGGGCCTCGACGTCCTCCGCCCGTCGCGCACCCGGCCTCCTCCTCCCCTCCCGCCCGTCGGCTCCGGTGGTTGCCGGCGGCTGCGGACCGGCGCCGGCTGGTCGGGCCGTTTTCCGCAGGGCCGGCGCCTCGGCTCGGCCCTCCCGCGGCCTTCGGGGTGTCCGTGGGGCCGGTGGCCCGGACGCTCAGCCGGCGGAGGCGCGGGCGGTGCGGGGTTCGCGGGCCCAGGTGAGGCGGTTCTTGCCCAGGCGCTTGGACTCGTAGAGGCCCTGGTCCGCCCGGGCGAAGAGCTCGCCCATGGACTCGCCCGGAACGTGGAAGGCGCCTCCCAGGCTCACCGAAAGCCGGACCCGGCGGGCGCCGGAGCCGCGGATCTCGAAGGGCTGGCCGGCGATGCGGCGCCGGATCTCCTCCGCCCGCTCCCGGGCGAGCTCCGGGCTCACCCGGGGGAAGACCACGGCGAACTCGTCGCCGCCGATCCGGCAGGGCAGGTCCATGGGGCGCACGCTCGCCCGGATGAGCCCGGCCACCCCCTGGAGCACCTGGTCGCCGCACGGGTGGCCGTGCGTGTCGTTGATCCGCTTGAAGTCGTCCAGATCCACCAGCAGCACGGCGAGGGCCTCCTCGGGGGGCAGGCGGCGCCGCAGCAGGGTCTCGATCTCCACGTTCATGGAGCGCCGGTTGAGGAGGCCGGTGAGCTCGTCGGTCCGGGCCAGCGTCTGCTGCCGGTCCCGCTCTGCCCGGGTCCGCCGGAGGTGGTCCAGGGTCTGCTCGAGCTCCAGGTTCTTGCGCTGGAGGCCCGAGGTCAGGCGCTGCTCCGAGGAGAGGAGGTAGCTGGAGATCCACTTGAGCAGCGAGACCAGCAGCCGCGGCTTGGCCTCCAGCAGGCGCTCGAAGGCCTCCTGGTCGAACACCTGGAGCTCGGCGTCGTCCAGGCCGACGGCCGTGGCCGTGCGGACGTGGTCCGGCGAGACCAGAGCGAGCTCGCCCAAAAAGTCGCCGCTCCGGAGCACCTTGGGCGAGATCTCGCTGGGGAAGACGAGCTGGATCCGCCCCGAAAGGACGACGTACATGGTGTCTCCCGGGTCCCCCCGGCGGAACAGGACCTCGCCCCGGGCCAGCCGCATGGGCTTGCCGGTGGTGTAGATCTCCGCCACTTCGGCGGGCGTGAAGGCCCGGAGGAGGGGGCTCGCGGCGAACGCTTCGAAGCTGCTCATGGGTCCAGGAAGGATCAGAGCCGATCTTAGCACCCGGACGCCCCCAGGACGCCCCCCAGGGTATCCGTCAAAGTCCTGTTGCGGATCCGTCACGGTGGGTGGTGGTGAA
>JBKHJP010000286.1:0-5852 GCA_046538065.1 Thermoanaerobaculia bacterium
TTGGACGTGGTCGGTGTGGTTGTCGTCGGCGCGGTGCGGAGTCGCGCTGGGCTCCGGACCGGCTCGCGCTGGTCGGACGGTTCGCCGCAGGGCGCTCGCCTCGGCTCGGGGCTCGGGCGGACCTCCCGCGGCTGCGAACGCCGCGCGCTTGGTGGTGGGTCGGGCGTCGGGCGCGCGGCTCCGCTCAGCGCCGGCGCCTGGCGTTCTCGCCAACCGCACGACTTGAAAGCGGCCGGCGCTTCGAGGTCGCTGCCGCGGGAGGTCCGCCCTCGTTGTTGAGCTTCCCTCGGCCTCCCCGGTCGAGCCCGTGGTACCGAATCGGTCCTGCTTCCGGAGTGTCCGGGAAATCGAGCAACGACTTATATTCTGGGCGTTTCGAGAGTACCGAGACGCAAGTTCTTGTCGTTTCGAGCGGAGCGAAGCGGAGTCGAGAAACCTGGGCGGGGGCGAGCTCGCTGCCGTCCAGGTGTCTGCGGCGCCTGTGGCTCGGGGCGGATCTTCCGCTCTCCGGGCCTTCGGGCTTGGCTCCGGGGGGTGGGCGATGATAGAGACGGGACCATGAGCGAGCCCACAGGACCCCCGCGCGAGCCGTCCGCCCCGTCGCCTTTCGACGACGCCCGAGAGGTCCGGCCCGGCGGCTCCGGGGGACCCGGAGTGCGCAAGCCCCTCCTGATCGGCTGTGGGGTCCTCCTGCTCCTGGCGCTCGTCGCCTTCGCCGTCTTCGTTGCGTACCAGGACTCCATCGCCGCGTGGGTGTTCGAGGCGATGGAGACGGAGCTGGAGCCCATGCTTCCGGAGGACCTTCCACCGGAGGTCCGGGACCGGTACACGTCGGCGTTCGCGGCGGCGGAGGAGGCGGCCCGGGCCGGGGAGTACCGGCCGGAGGACCTCCAGCGGGTCCAGGGGGAGTTCACCCGCATCCTCCAGGACGGTGGGGCCCGGATGTCCCGGGAGGAGGTGGAGCGCTTGGCGGCGGCCCTGGAGGAGTTCGCCGCCGGCGGGGAGGGCGGGGAGGCGCCCGCGTCCGACACGACCCGCGCCCCGGAGCCAGAGCCGTAGGGCATAGGCCCCGGCGGAGCCCACGGAGGACGTTCAGCGCTCAGATTCAGCTGGGAGGGTCCTCGGCAAGCCGGTCCGTCCGGGAGAGAGCCGGTGGGGGGCCGCTCCCCTCCGGGGACCGGCGCGAGCATCCCGGACGGCGGAGCGCACGGCTCGCGCCTGCGCTCAGGCCGCGCCCTGGGCTGGCGTGCCCTCCGAGCCGCTGGAAAGCGGCGCGGCCTTCGAGCTCCCCGCAGGGGAGCGGCCCCGCACCGGCTCCTTCACCGGGGGCGGTTCACGGAGTGCGACAGTCCGCAGGCGTGAATGGTCCGCTCGGCCGCGACCTGTGCCCGAGCGGCCCCCGCGGGCGGTTGGCGGTTGAAAGCCCCGGCCTCCTCCGGGTGGGGGCTCCCGGCCCGCACCCGGCCTCCTCCCGGGCGGGGGCCCCCGGCGCGACAAGGCGCCGTGCGGAACAAACCGGCCTCGCGGCGGCGTTGTTCGCCTTCGCCATGGACCGGTTCCGCGTCGTCTCCCGCTTCGAGCCCCAGGGCGACCAGCCCCGGGCCATCGGCGAGCTCGTGGCCGGAGTGGAGGGAGGCGACCGGGAGCAGGTCCTCCTGGGCGTCACCGGCTCCGGCAAGACCTTCACGATGGCCAAGCTGGTCGAGGCCGTCAACCGCCCCACCCTGGTCCTCTCCCACAACAAGACCCTCGCCGCCCAGCTCTTCCAGGAGTTCCGGAGCTTCTTCCCGGACAACGCCGTCGAGTACTTCGTCTCCTACTACGACTACTACCAGCCGGAGGCCTACGTCCCCCAGAGCGACACCTACATCGAGAAAGAGACCTCGATCAACGACGAGATCGACCGCCTCCGGCTCCGGGCGACGAAGACCCTCTTCGAGCGCCGGGACGTGCTCATCGTCGCGTCGGTCTCCTGCATCTACGGCCTGGGCTCCCCGGAGGCCTTCTACGGCATGCTCCAGTTCTTCGAGGTGGGGGCGGAGACGGGGCTGGACACCGCCCTCCAGGGCCTGGTGGCGATGCAGTACGAGCGGACGAACCTGGACCTCTACCACGGGGCCTTCCGGGTCCGGGGCGACGTCCTGGAGATCCTCCCCGCCTACGAGGACCTGGGGGTCCGGGTGGAGTACTTCGGCGACGAGATCGAGCGGATCACCCGCTTCGACCCCCTCCGGGGCGAGGTGGTCCGGGAGGTGGACCGGATCGCGGTCTACCCCCGGACCCACTACGTCACGCCGAAGGAGCGCCTGGAGCAGGCCATCGAGGGGATCCGCCTGGAGCTCGCCGAGCGCCTCGCCGAGCTCCACGACCAGGAGAAGCTCCTGGAAGCCCAGCGCCTGGAGCAGCGGACCCGGTTCGACCTGGAGATGCTCCGGGAGATCGGCTACTGCCACGGCATCGAGAACTACTCCCGTCACCTGTCGGGCCGGGCACCGGGGGAGCCGCCTCCCACGCTCCTGGACTACTTCCCGGACGACTTCCTGCTGGTCGTGGACGAGAGCCACCAGACGTTGCCGCAGGTCCGGGGGATGTACCACGGCGACCGTTCCCGGAAGCAGACCCTGGTGGAGTACGGCTTCCGCCTGCCCAGCGCCCTGGACAACCGGCCCCTGACCTTCGAGGAGTTCGACGGCAAGGCGGGCCAGCGCATCTACGTCTCCGCCACGCCCGGGCCGTTCGAGCTGGAGCGGACCGGCGGCGTCGTGGTGGAGCAGCTCATACGGCCCACCGGGCTCCTGGACCCGGTGATCGAGGTGCGGCCGGCCCGGGGGCAGGTGGACGACCTGATCGCCGAGATCCAGCGGATCGTGGAGCGTCGCGAGCGGGTCCTGGTGACCACGCTGACCAAGCGCATGGCGGAGGAGCTCACCCAGTACCTGGCGGAGCTCGGGGTCCGGGTGCGCTACATGCACAGCGACATCGACACCCTGGAGCGGGTGGAGATCGTCACCGGCCTGCGCCGGGGGGAGTTCGACGTGCTGGTGGGGATCAACCTCCTCCGGGAGGGGCTGGACCTGCCAGAGGTCAGCCTGGTGGCCATCCTGGACGCCGACAAGGAGGGCTTCCTCCGGAGCGAGACCTCCCTCATCCAGACCGCCGGCCGGGCCGCCCGCAACGTCGGGGGGCGGGTGATCTTCTACGCCGACCGGACCACCGACTCCATCCACCGGGCCCTCGACGAGACCGAGCGCCGGCGCGAGACCCAGCAGGAGTACAACCGGGAGCACGGGATCGAGCCCGCCACGATCCTGAAGGACATCCACAGCCCCCTGGTGGCCCTGTCGAACCTGGACTACTACGAGCCCATCCAGCCCCGGGCCCTGGAGGTGGCGGAGCGTTCCGAGGTGCCCCTCGCCGAGCGCATCCAGCGACTGGAGAAGGAGATGCGCGCCGCCGCCAAGCGCCTGGAGTTCGAGGAGGCGGCGGTGCTCCGCGACCGCATCCAGGAGCTCAAGGAGCTCCAGATCTTCGCCGGCTGACGGCCAGCGGTGCTAGTATGCACGTATGACGCGCACCACGATCACGCTTCCGGACGACCTGAGTGCACTCCTGAAGGACGAGGCGCGGCGGCTGGGCACGTCCGTCTCCGAGGTGGTACGGAACCTCGTGACCCAGGCTCTCGTGGGCTCCGGGGAGACGCCGCGGGAGATTCCCTGGGCCGGGATCGTGGACGATCCCGACATGCCGGCGGCTCGGGACATGGAGGAGTACCTGGCGGAGACCTGGCCGGATGCCATCCATCGCGATCGTGGATAGCGGCCCCCTGGTCGCCTCGGCCAACCCCCGGGATCCGGACCACGAAGTCGCGTTGAGGGCGCTGCAGAGCCCGGGCCTGAGGCTGGTCGTTCCCACCCTGTGCGTGGTCGAGGCGGCCTACTTCATCGGCCTCAAGGGGCGAGCGGTCGAGGAGGCGCGGTTCCTCCGCGGGCTCTCGCAGTTCGACGTTCGCGGACCCGATACCTCCGAATGGGGACAGGTGGCGAACCTCGTGGAGAAGTACTCCGACCTGCCTCTCGGGGCGGTAGACGCTTTCGTGGTGGTGCTGGCCGAACGACTCCGGACGGACCTGATCATCACGCTCGATCACCGGCACTTCCGGGTGGTCCGACCTCAGCACTTCGACGCCTTCCGGCTTCTGCCGGCGACACTCCCTTGAAGCCTGCTCTCCCTGGGGGAATGAACCGCCGGGACCGGCGGTAGATTAGTTCCGCCATGGCCGAGGCCGCTTACAGCCCGGTGGTCCCGAAGGTCGAGGAGAAGATCCGGGCCCTGCCCGACCGGCCCGGGATCTACCTGTTCCTGGACGCCCGGCGCGGGCCCCTGTACGTCGGCAAGGCCAAGTCCCTCAAGAAGCGGACCGTCTCCTACCTGTCCGGCCCCCGGGACCCGCGCATCCAGGCCATGCTGGCGGAGGCCCGGGACCTGGAGTACGTCCTCACCGACTCGGGCCCCGAAGCCCTCCTCCTGGAGAACAACTGGATCAAGTCCCGGCGGCCCCGGTACAACATCCTGCTCCGGGACGACAAGACCTACCCCTACCTGAAGCTCACGGCGGACCCGTACCCGCGCCTGGCCTTCACCCGCCGGCTCCGGGAGGACGGGGCGGAGTACTTCGGCCCGTTCATCCCCGCCGGCCGCGCCCGGAAGGCGATCAAGATGGTCCAGAAGCTGTTCGGGATCCGGGTCTGCCGGATCGAGATCGACGGCAGCCTGCCCCGGCCCTGCCTGTACCACGACATGCACCGCTGCCTGGGACCGTGCGTGGCGGGCTTGACCACGAAGGAGGCCTACGACGAGGCAGTGGCGGAGGCGCGGCTCTTCCTCTCCGGGCGCACCGACCGGCTGCTGCGGCGTCTCAAGCGCCGGATGAACGCCGCCTCCGAGGCGCTCGAGTTCGAGGAGGCGGCCCGGCTCCGGGACCTGATCGCGGATGTGGAGGTCCTCACCGAGAGGCGCAAGCTCTCCTCGGTGGCCGGCGAGGACGTGGACGTCTACGGCGCCTTCATCGCCGGCGGCAACGCCGCCCTGGTGGCCCTGGTGATGCGCGGCGGCCAGGTGCTGGACCGCCGGGAGCTCTTCTGGGAAGGGGTGGGCGACGTGGAGCCGGGGGAGCTCCTGGCCCAGGTGCTGCCCCAGATCTACCAGCGGACCACCTTCGTGCCCAAGGAGGTCCACCTGCCGGCCCCCCTGGGCGAGCCCGGGGACTCCGGCTCGGTGGAGGAGGAGGAGCTCCTGGCCGACTGGCTGTCGGAGACGAAGGGCGAGCGGGTCTACATCCGGATGCCCGCCCGGGGGGCCAAGGCCGACCGCGTGGCCCTGGCGGGGCGCAACGCCGAGATGGCCTGGCGCCGGCGCTTCCGCCACGGGCGGGACTTCTCCCCGGGGGCCGACGGCCTGCGCCGGCACCTGGAGCTGCCGGAGGCGCCCCGGAGGATCGAGGGCTTCGACGTCTCGACGTTCCAGGGCGGGGAGACCGTGGCCTCCCTGGTGGTCTGGGAGGAGGGCAAGCTCCGCAAGAGCGGCTACCGTAGCTTCAACATCCGCGAGCTCGAGGCGACGGACGACTTCGAGTCCATGCGCCAGGCGGTGGGCCGGCGCTACCGCCGGGTGCTGGAGGAGACCGGGGAGATGCCGGACCTGGTGCTGGTGGACGGCGGCCGCGGGCAGCTCAACGCGGCTCTGGAGGCCCTGGCGGAGCTCGGCGTGGAGGAGACGCCGGTCGTCGGGCTGGCGAAGCGCGAGGAGGAGGTCTACCTGCCGGAGCGGCCGCAGCCGCTCCGTCTGCCCCGGAA
>JBKHJP010000287.1:0-5832 GCA_046538065.1 Thermoanaerobaculia bacterium
GGCCTGGGCCAGGGTGGTCTTGCCCACCCCCGGGACGTCCTCGATCAGGACGTGCCCCTGCCCGAGGAGCGAGATGACCGCCAGGCGGATCACCTCCGGCTTGCCCCGGATCACCCGGGCGACGGACTGCTCCAGCCGGGCGACGGCCGAGGCCGGGGCCTCCGCCACGCCCCGGGCCTCTGGCTCGGGGACAGCGCTCTTCATCTATACATACTCCGGCTCAGACGTTTTCGTTGAACAGCGGGAGTGACTCCGGGAAAGTTCGCCCCCCACCCCGGCCGCCGATGGGAGCGAGCCCGAATCTGCCCGAGCCTATCCACGCAAGCAGAGCTCCTCCGGATCGCCCCTCTCACCCTCGGTCCCTTCTCTCCCCGCGCGGGGAGAGAGGGACACCCCCACCCGACCCGCGTTCGCAGCAACTCCATCATTCAAGCACGTCCTGGCGGGCCTAGCCCTGGCCTTCCGCTGCGCCGTACTCCTGGAACTCCCGGTACTCTCCCCGCTCCGCGGCCGGGACGGGGTGGCGCACCTCGACGTGGAATGCGTCCCCGGATTCCACGTCCACGTCCTCCAGCCGGTGGGTGAGCTGGGTACCGGGGCCGGGCAGGATGTCCCCGGTGTCCAGGTAGACCCTCCAGACGTTCTTCGGGGTCTCCTCCGCATCCACCTGGGTGACGTCCACCGTGATCCCGGGCAGCGACTCCCGGCTCTCGTGGCTCACCAGGATGTCCAGGATCACGTCCTGGCGCACCGGCGGGTCGGCTTCGGCGGCGTCCTCGTCCTCCGGCGCCGCTGCTTCGCCGTCCCCGGCCGTCTCTTCCTCCGGCGGCGCGCCTTCCGCGGGCGCCTCGTCCTCCGCAGCGGTGGACGGGGCCTGCTCCGCGGGGCGCTGGTCGACGACCCAGCTGTTCAGCTCCGCCGTGTAGCCCGAGCGGATCTCGGCGACCTGCTCCGCCGGGTCGGCCGGGGCGCCGCCGCAGGCGACGGCGGTGGCGAGCACGAGGATGAAGGACAGCTCGAAGATGGTCTTTCGGTGGCGCACGGCGAACCTCCTTCGCAGTGGGGAAATCGGCACTCGCAGTCGAATTCCTTCCGGCTCGGTGCAGTATACCGAAGGGTTGGGAGAGCCCCATGCTCGACCCCGGCCCTTGACCCCCGGGGCCGGCTGGCTCAGAATGGGGCCGCCTCACCGGCCGTCGGGCGTCCGGGTCGCTCGCGGCGCATCCCCCTCCCATTCGTCCTCCCATCTGTTAGATTGCCTTCGAGCCCCGGCGCCTCCCGTGCGCGACCGCGGCCCGCACCGGCCTCCCCGGCATGTCCGGCCTTCCCGGTGGAGCCGTCGGGCCGCGGAGCACCGGGTCCTGCACCGGGCCGCCCGGAGAGCAGCAAAGGAGTCGAACGCCCATGGCAGACCAATCCAGCGACAAGCTCAAGGCCCTCGAAGGTGCCCTGACCCAGATCGAGCGCCAGTTCGGCAAGGGCTCGATCATGCGCCTGGGGCAGCAGGAGCACATGGAGGTGCCCTTCATCCCCACCGGCTCCCTAGCGGTGGACCACGCCATCGGCATCGGGGGCTTTCCCCGGGCCCGGGTCGTCGAGGTCTACGGCCCCGAATCGTCGGGCAAGACCACCCTGGCCCTGTCGGTGGTGGCCCAGGCCCAGAAGCTCGGCGGCACCGCCGCCTTCATCGACGCCGAGCACGCCCTGGACGCCGAGTACGCCGGCAAGATCGGGGTGGACGTCGACGAGCTCCTGGTCTCGCAGCCGGACAGCGGCGAGCAGGCCCTGGAGATCGCCGAGATGCTCGTGCGCTCGAACGCCGTCGACGTGATCGTGGTGGACTCGGTGGCCGCCCTGGTGCCCAAGGCCGAGCTCGAGGGGGAGATGGGGGACTCCCACGTCGGCCTCCAGGCGCGGCTCATGTCCCAGGCGCTGCGCAAGCTCACCTCGATCGTCTCCAAGTCCCGGACGACCCTCGTCTTCATCAACCAGATCCGGGAGAAGATCGGCGTCATGTTCGGCAGCCCGGAGACCACCACCGGCGGCCGGGCACTCAAGTTCTACTCCTCCGTGCGGGTGGACATCCGCCGGATCGGCTCCCTCAAGGAGGGGGACGAGGTGGTGGGGAGCCGGGTCAAGATCAAGGTGGTCAAGAACAAGGTGGCCGCCCCGTTCCGCCAGGCGGAGTTCGACATCGGCTACGGCGAGGGGATCTCGCGCACCGGGGAGCTCATCGACCTGGGCGTGGAGCACAAGATGGTCCAGAAGAGCGGCGCCTGGTACAGCTACGGCGACCTGCGCCTGGGCCAGGGACGGGAGAACGCGAAGCAGTTCCTGCGGGACAACCCGGAGCTGGCGGTGGAGATCGAGGGGCGGATCCGGGAGACGATGGGGCTGCCGGCCCTCAAGCGGGCCGAGGCGGCCCAGGCCGGCGAAACGGGCGACGCCAAGGCCGAGGAGCGGCCCAAGGAGAAGGCCAAGGCGGCGTCGTAGAGTGCGGACCCCGAATCGCCCGTGCCTCCGCCGGGTCGGTTCGGGCCGGGGGCTCCCGCCTCCGGAACGGCGCACGCTTCGTGGGACCGGGGAACGTTCGGTGTGCGCCTCCGCTTCGGCTCGGCGCCGTGCGTTCGTGCCCTGGTCACCGGAAGCGAGCGGCCTCGCCTCAGAGGTCCTGCGGCGGAAGCCCCCGGCCCGAACCGACCACGCTCGTGGTACCGGAGGCATCCCCAGCCGCCGCGACCCTGTGGATCACGGCTGAGAGTTGCCTGGGCCCACGATCGTCCCAACCGGAAGGGGCCTGGGGGTCCCCCGGCGGGAACCTCGAAGGCCGCGCCGCTCTCCGCCGTGGCTGAGACCACCCCAGGGGAGCGCGCGGCCTGAGAGCCTGTGAAGAAATCGCCGGGCCTACTGCGGGCGCCCCCGAATCGCCCCTGGCTGCGTTGCGCCTCCTCGACGTAGGCCCTGCTACGCCTGCGTCGGCGCGCCTTGCCAGGGGCGCCCGGATGACGCCCTCGCTACGGCCGGAGATTTCTTCACAGGCTCTGAGCGGAGGCGCGAGCCACCCGGCGCATTCACCCACTCGCTCGCGCCGTTTCCCGCCGGGGGACCCCCAGGCCCCGCCCCTCCGGTGCGGAAGATCCCACCGGCCTCTGGTATCGTCCGGGCGCTCTCGCCCCGACAGACCGGAGGCCCGCCCCGATGCGACGACGCGCTCTCGCCCCGATCGCCTGTCTGCTGATCGCCGCCGTCCTTGCGGTGGCGGCGCCCCTGACCGCCCAGGAGGGTGACGGGCCGAGCCTGGCCGTCTCCCCCGCCGGCGCCAGCCTCGCCGGCGGAGACCTGCACCTGGAGATCGAGCTCCAGGAGGGGCCGGCGGCCCGGCTGGTGGAACCCTTCCCGGCGCGGATCCTCCTGGACGGCCGGGAGGTCCATCGCCTGGAGCTCGCCTCCGGAGCGAACCGGGTCACGGTGGAGGACCCGGGCCTGGAGGCGGGCCGCCACCGGGTCGTCGTGGAAGGGGTGGACGGGGTGGAGGACGCCGCCGTCCGGGCCGAGGCGGACGTCCGGGTCATCCCGGGGTGGCTCTCGATCGTTCCCCCCGTCGTGGCCATCGGCCTCGCGCTGCTCTTCAAGGACGTCCTGGTCTCGCTCTTCCTCGGCGTCTTCAGCGGCGCCCTGATCCTCTACGCCTGGAACCCGTTCACCGCCTTCGCCCGCTCCATCGATTCCTTCGTGGCCCCGGCCATGGCCGACCCGGGCCAGGCGAAGATCCTGATCTTCTCCACCCTCCTGGGGGGAATGGTCGGGGCGATCTCGAAGAGCGGCGGCACCCGGGGGGTCGTCGAGCGCCTGAGCGGCTTCGCCTCCACCACCCGGCGCGGGCAGCTCGCCACCTGGACCATGGGCGTGGCGATCTTCTTCGACGACTACGCCAACACCCTGATCGTGGGCTCCACCATGCGGCCCATCACCGACCGGCTCCGGATCAGCCGGGAGAAGCTGGCCTACATGGTGGACTCCACCGCCGCCCCGGTCGTGAGCCTCGTGCCCATCTCCACCTGGATCGGCTTCGAGATCGGCCTGACCGGGGCCGCCTTCGCCGACCTGGGCCTCGATTTCAACCCGTACGCCGTCTTCGTCTCCTCGATCCCGTACCGGTTCTACCCCATCTTCGCCCTGGTCCTGGGCTTCACCATCGCCGCCTCCGACCGGGACTTCGGCCCCATGCTCCGGGCCGAGCGCCGGGCCATGACCCGGGGGGAGGTCCTGGCCCCGGGGGACCAGCCGCTGGCGGACTACGGCCGGGACACGATGGCGCCGCCGGAGGGAGTGCCCCACCGGGCGGTCAACGCCGTGGTACCCATCCTGACGGTGATCGTGGTGACCCTGGTGGGGCTGTACCGCTCCGGGGCGTCGGGGCTGGACCGGGCGGAGTACGCCGGCACCGGTGTCTGGCTGCGGGAGGTCTTCGCCGCCTCGGACCCGTACAACGGCCTGCTCTGGGCCAGCCTGGCGGGGGTGGTGGCGGCGGTGGCGCTGCCGGTGGCGCAGCGGATCCTGCCGGTCAAGACCGCCATGGAGGGCATGCTGGAGGGGTTCAAGGCCATGCTCCTGGCCCTGGTGGTGCTGGTCCTCGCCTGGTCGATCTCCGGGGTCTGCGGCGAGCTCCACACGGCGGAGTACCTGGTGGGGGTCACGGAAGGTGTGCTCTCGCCCTACTGGCTGCCGGCCCTGGTGTTCCTGCTGGCTGCGGCGACGGCCTTCGCCACCGGGACCTCCTGGGGCACCATGGGGATCCTCCTCCCCCTGGTCATCCCCATCTCCCACGGCCTCTCGACGGGCGCGGGACTGGACCCGGCGGCGGGAGGCGCCTACTACACGCTGATGCTGGGCACGATCTCCTCGGTCCTGGCGGGGAGCGTGTGGGGTGACCACTGCTCGCCCATCTCGGACACGACGATCCTCTCGTCCATGGCGTCGGGTTGCGACCACATCGCCCACGTCCGGACCCAGCTCCCCTACGCCCTGGGTCTGGGCGTCCTGGGGCTGCTGATCGGCGACCTGCCCACCGCCTACGGCCTGAGCCCGTGGATCTCCCTGCCGGTGGGCGCGGCGGTGATCGTGGGGGCGGTGCTCTGGTTCGGCAAGAAGGTGACGGCTCCGTCCTCGCCCCCGCGGCTGTAGGGGCGGAGCCCGCCCTTGGCCTGAGCGAGCCTGGCGAGCCGAAGGGCTCCGGCCGAGACGGGAGTGCCTCCGCCGGGTGGTGGCGGGCCGGGGGCTCCCGCCTCCGGAACGGCGCACGCGTTTGAGGGCCGGGAAACGCTGGGCGTGCGCCTCCGCTTCGGCTCGGCGCCGGGCATCCCTGCACGGGCGCCGAAGGAAAGCGGCCTCGCCTCAGAGGTCCTGCGGCGGGAGCCCCCGGCCCGCCACCACCGGACCCGTGGTTCCCGAACCGTCGTTCAGCATCCCGTAGAGGGCCAGAGCTCGACTCCACAGGGAGAAGGTGCGTTCCCTCCCCCGCTTACGGAGTCCAGGGCTCCGGGAGGGGGTAGAGCTTCCGGATCTCGGAGTGGTCGGTGAGGCCGTTGGCTTCGCGCTGGACGATCAGGTACCAGAGCCAGGTGGCGGCGTCCTTGCGGGCGCGGTTGAACTCGTGGGCCCGGCGCTCCCGCTCGGGGCCCCGCGGGGCCTCCTGGGCTTCCCGGCGGAGCGCCCGGGCGTGGCCGATCCGCCGCTCGAGCCCACGGCTCACCCGGGACAGCGCGGCGGCGCGCTCGGCGACGATCTCCTGGAGGGTCTTGTCGTGGGCTTCGGCGTGGTCGGCGTAGCGGG
>JBKHJP010000288.1:0-5830 GCA_046538065.1 Thermoanaerobaculia bacterium
GGAGCACGATCTTCATGTTCGGAGTCCTGAAGGCGTACGTCCTGACGCCGCTCCCCTTCCCGGAGAGCCAGGAGCTGATGCACCTGGGGATGGAGGATCCGGCCCGGGGTGAGGAGGACCTGGAGGTCTACCCTCTCGATTTCCTGGACTGGCGGGAGCACCAGCGCTCCTTCACTGACCTGGCCGGCTACTACGAGGGCACCGTGAACCTGAGCGGGCCGGGGAGCGACCGGCCGGAGCGCTACCAGGGGGCGTTTCTCACCGGCAACGCCTTCGAGCTCCTGGGGGCCGAGCCTCACCGGGGCCGGACGCTCGAGCCCCGCGACAGCCTGCCCGGCGCCCCGGACGTCGTCCTCCTGGGCCACGGACCCTGGCGGAACCGTTACCAGGCCGACCCGGACGTCGTGGGCCGCACGATCCGCGTCAACGGCCGCGAGGCGACGGTGGTCGGGGTGATGCCGCGGGGCTTCGCCTTCCCCCTGGACCAGGCCGTCTGGGTGCCCCTGAAGCTGGACCCCGCCCGCCTGGAGGGGCGGGACGACGGCGTCCCCATGGAGGTGCTCGGGCGGCTCCGGGACGGCGTGTCCCGGGAGCAGGCCGAGGCGGAGCTCGGCGCCGTCACGGCCCGGCTGGCCGCCGAGGGTCCCAGGTCGCGGGAGGGGCTGACCGCGGTGGTCCAGCCCTTCGCCCACGAGTACGTCGACCGGGGCACCCGGGTCACGATCTACAGCATGCTCACCGCCGTCGTCCTGGTGCTGATCCTGGCCTGCACCAACACGGCCAACCTGGTCCTGGTGCGCGTCACGCGACAGGGCAGGGAGCTGGCCGTGCGAAGCGCCCTGGGGGCGAGCCGCCGGCGCCTGGTGGGCCGCGTGCTCCTGGAGTGCCTGGTCCTCGCGCTGCTCGCCTCGGCCCTCGGCTTCGGCCTCGCCGATGTCGCCGCCCGGGAGGTGTTCGAGTCGCTCCGCCAGGGCGACGCCACGATCCCGTACTGGATCGACCTCTCCATCGACGCCCGGGACGTCCTCTTCACCCTGGGCACGGCCGTCCTGGCCACCCTCCTCGCCGGGCTGCTGCCGGCGCTCCGGGGAACGCGCCTGGAGGTGACCGAGGCCCTGAAGGACGGCTCCGGCGGCTCCACGGCGCGCCTCGCCGGCCGGCTGAGCCGCGCCCTGGTGGTCGCGGAGATCGCCCTCTCCTGCGTCCTGCTGGTGGGTGCCGGCCTGATGCTCCGCAGCCTGATCAACATCGACCAGCGGGACTACGGGGCGGAGACCTCCGGCGTCCTCATCGGGCGGGTCGGTCTCTTCGAGGAGGCGTATCCGGCACCGGAGTCCCGGGCCCGATTCTTCCGCGAGCTGACCGGTCGCCTGGGGCAACGCCCGGGGGCGCTGACGGCGGCGGCGGCCACCGCCTTGCCGGGGACCGACGACGACGAGACCCGGTACGCTCTGCGGGGCGGCGGCGGCGCGGACGTCCAGTACGCCCGGAACGAGCCGGTGTACTGGTCCGTCACCACTCCGGGCCTCTTCCGGATGCTCGAGATCCCCCTGCTCCGGGGCCGCCTCTACGACGGGCGCGATCGCGCGGACACGGAGCCGGTCGTGGTCGTCACCCGCGCGTTCGCCGAGGCGGCGTGGCCGGGCGAGGACGCCCTCGGCCGCCAGGTCGCCCTGTCTGGAGCCGAGGATCCGGAGCGGTTCCGGACCGTCGTCGGCGTGGTGGACGACGTGCACCTGGCGGAAGCGGACGATCCCTCCCGCCCTGGCGTCTTCGTGCCCATGAGCCAGAACCCGGTGCGCTTCGCCTACTCCGCGGTACGGACGGCGGGGGACCCGCTGGCGTTCAGCGACGAGATGCGCCGGGCGGTGCTCTCCCTGGACCCGGATCTGCCCGTCTACTGGCTCCAGACCCTGGACTGGTGGATCGCCTACGGCGGGTGGACGGACAAGCTGGTGGCCATCCACTTCGAGGTCTTCGGTGCCATCGCGCTGATCCTCGCCGCCGTCGGCCTCTACGGCGTGCTGGCCTACGCCGTGGCCCAGCGGACCCGCGAGATCGGGGTCCGGCGGGCCCTGGGGGCCGACGACGCGCGGATCGCCGGCGACATGGCGCGCCAGACCCTGGGGCAACTGGCGGTGGGTCTGGCTCTAGGGCTGGTGCTCGGCTTCGCGTTCGCCCAGGTCCTCGGCAGCAGGCTGATCGGCGTCGAGACCGGCGACCCCCTCACCTACGCGGCCGTGGTTCTCCTCCTGGTCGGGGTCAGTGCCGCCGCGGTGGCCGGACCCACGATCCGCGCCCTCCGGGTCCAGCCGGTCGAGGCGCTCCGCCAGGGGTAGGGGTTGCCCGGGGCGTACCGGCCCGGGCGCTGCTCCCGCCGCGACCTCCCTGCACCCCCTACCCGCTCCCGTCACTCCCCCGCCCGGTGCGCCGGGGCGGCGGCGCCGACGAAGATCACCAGGCCGTCGCCGCCGGGGTTGCCACGAACCACGTCCAGGAAGGCGGAGGGCTTCCAGTTGTTACACGCCCAGAGGTTGCCGGCGCGGTCGACCCGGGTGGCGGTGAGGCGCATCAGCGGATCGTGGGAGGGTAGCGGGATCGGCTTGCCGTCGCCGGTCTCCGGGTTGCCGTAGAGGGGCAGGCCGTTCGCCAGGGTCACCGGCTCGCCGCCGGTGGGGAGCGTCATCAGCTCCGCCGTGGCGTCGTCCTCGTCCCGGATCACCGTCACCGCGTGGGGGCCGATCCCCTGGGCCGGGTCCTCGTCCTCGTAGTCCATCTCCCGGGCGAAGTTCGCCACGTACATGACGCCCTCCCGGTCGAAGCCGATCCCCCAGGGGGCGGCGATCCGGTTCGTGAGGGACCCGACGGGGCGCAGGTCCGGGCTCAGCCGGACGACCCGGCCGGAGGAGACCCCCACCACGTACACGTCGCCGGACGGGCCGATCGCCACCTGCCGCAGGGTCTCGAAGCCGACCGACGTCCCCTTGCCGAGGGGCTTCTCCGTGACGTGGTCGCTCTCCCACGAGGCGAGGTGCACCAGCTCGTCGCCCTCCAGGCGCAGCTTGTGGACCGAGGAGCGCACGCCGTGGTCGGCGCTGCCGCTGTTGGCGACGTAGGCGTTGCCGTCGCCGTCCACCGTCACGTCGAAGCTCAGGTGGTACGGGCTGTCGAAGCTGTGGATCGCCACCCGCTCCGGGTCGCCGCCCAGGTAGACCACAAGGGCGCTGTTTTCGCTCTCGAAGTTGTAGTGGCTGTCGGTGGGGGGCATCGGGTCCTGGCTGCCCCAGGAGGCCATCCACAGGTTGCCGTGGCGGTCGAAGGTCATCCCCTGGACCCGGGAGAGGCCCGGCGTGAAGCCTTGCGACGGCGAGAGCGCGCGGCCTTCCAGGTCGAAGGCGGAAACGCTCCCGCTTTGGGGGTTCCACTCCGTGGGGCCCCAGCCGAAGTTGCCGATCCAGACCTCGTCGCGCTCCGGGTTGGCGGCCACGCCGAAGCCGGCGCCCAGGAGCCCGCCACCGAAGAGGGGCGAGAACGGGGCCGGCGAGCCGTCCGGCTCGAGCACCACGCAGAAGGTGCCGGAGTTCGGGGTGCCCTGGCGCACGTTGTCCGTGAGCCACACCCGGTCGTGGCGGTCGAAGTCCAGGTAGCCCACGCCGCCGATGAGGAAGTTCCGGGCGCCGGAGTCGTTCACCTTGACCGTGAGCGTCCACTGGCTCGGCACCGGCGAGAAGCCCTCCGGCAGGTCGAGCTCCGGCAGCGACGGCGAGTACGGCTGCGGCCGCTCCGCGACCAGGTCGTAGACCGCCCGGGAACGGCCGAAGGGGTGGAGGGCGAGGTCGAGGAGGGCCCCGAACAGGGACCCGGCGGCGCCACCGCCGCCAGGCCGGTCCCCTGCCAGCCGGGTGAACGCATCGTAGACCGCCGGGTCCGTCAGGGCGTAGAGGACCAGGTTCGCCAGGAAGTTCAGCATGGCGAGGCTGTTCGTCTGGAGCCCGTTGGGGGGTGATTCGATCACCGGGGACGTGATGCCCCCCGCGGCCACGAAGTTGGTCTTCATCCCGAGGGCCAGGTGGGCGGCCCGGTGGGGGTCGGAGATGGCGACGGCGCCGTCGCCGGCGACGCGGGTGAAGCGCGAGAAGCAGTACGCGGTGGCCACGGTGACGGTCTCGGAGAGGGCGACCGTCTCCGCGGTGCCGTCGAAGACCGCGACGAGCTGCACCGTCCGGTCGCCGACCTCGGTGGTCTGGCCGCCCAGCTCGTAACCGTGGATCCTCGCCACGGCGTAGAAGAGCTCTGCCCCGTCGGTGGACGGCACCTGGACGGTGGCCCGGGGGCCGGTCAGCTCCCGGCGTTCCAGGACCCGGGGCTCCTCGCGGGTGACGGCGTACAGGGTGACGGCGGCCCGGGTGACGGTGGCACCGCCGCCCAGACGGATCTGGAGCTCGACGTTTCGGGTCTCAGGCAAGAGGGGGTCTCCTTTTGGAAGGGAGTCAGAGGATGCCGCGAGTCTAAAGCATCCTGGCCCCCCTCGCTCTACGCCCGGAGGGCTCTCACACTCTCATGGGCTCTCTCATGAAAGGCCCGTTCCGGTCACGGAGGGGGTCGCCAGGTCATTGCTCCGGGAGCTCGCCGCCGCGCCGGATTCGGGGAGCTCGGGACGCTGAGCGGAGGCAGCCGGCCGGCTCGCGGAACCTGGGGCACTTCGACGACCCCGGCCCGGACCTGGTCGACCCTGCCGAGCCGAATGGCTCCGCCGGTCGTGGGGAAGGGTTCGGTGGTCCCCGGGGCAGGGGAGGAGGCGAGCTCCTCCCCTACACGCGTGGGTTGCGGTTGGTGGCGAGGGCGCGGGCACGGCGGCGCTCGGCTCCTCCCCTACACGCTTGGGTTGCGGGCTCCTGGCGACTCGGGCCCCGGGGCCGTCCCGGCCCCGGGGGCTTCCACGTCCCTTACCTCCCCTGCCGCACGTAGACGTCGCCGTTGAAGGTGCGGAGGGTGATCTCCGCCCCGCCGCCGCCGACCTGGGCCTCGAGGGTGCGCTCCAGGCTGACGCGGTAGCTGCCGCCCTTGCGCTCCTCCTTCTTGACCGGGCCGGTGGCGGCGAGGTCGACGTCGAAGTCGGTGTAGACCTCTCCGTTGTCGCTCCGCAGGGCGAGGTCGGCGGCGAGGCCGGCGGGGAAGGTCACGTCCACGTCGCCGTTGAAGCTCACGAACGACATGGGCTTGCCCGGCTCGATCCGGCTGAGGGTGACCGTGACGGCGCCGTTCGTGGTGTGGGCCACTAGGGAGCCGGTCACGTCCTCGGCGGTGATGCCGCCGTTGACGTTTTCGATCTCGTGCTCGCCGGTGACGCCGCGGACCACGAGGTCGCCGCCGTTGACCGTCTTGAGCCGGACGGAGGTGTTCCGGGGCACACGGATGTGGACCCGCGCGGGGTTGTGCCCCTCGAGGTCGACCTCCACCACGTTGTCCTTCTCCTCCACGGTCAGGCCGAAGCCGGCGTTGGGCAGGCGGCGCATGCCCGGGGGCGGCTCGCTGTCGGAGCCGTGCCGGCCGTGGCGGTCCCGCTCGGCCGGGTCGCCGGCCTCCATCTCCACGATCACCTCCTGGCCGTCGTAGCCCTCCACGGTGAAGCCGGCCTGGAGGCCGCCGGCCCGCAGCGTGACCGGCCGGTTCGGGTCGGACACGGGGACCGCCAGGCGCTCGGCGGCGGCAGCCGGGGCGGTGGCCAGGAGGGCGAGGGCCAGGGCGGCGGCGAGCCGCGGGGCCTTCACACGGGTCTTCTGGGTACGGTCGGTGATGCGATGCATGGTCGGTGTCTCCTCGGTCGGTG
>JBKHJP010000026.1:0-22453 GCA_046538065.1 Thermoanaerobaculia bacterium
GCACCGCAGCCGACCAGAGGGCTTCGGGGCCGGCGCCGGAGCGGAATGCCCCGGCTCCTGCCCGGGGGTGGACCTCGCTCCGAAAGGCCCCCACCCAGGCCCCTCGACTCCGCTCGGGGCGACAAGAAGACGCGCCCGGAGCGAGGAGGAGACGCGCGCGGGGCGACCCACAGTAGGTCCGGAAAACATTTACAGGCTCTTCAGCCGGACGGCTGACACCGGTCGCGGCGGGTTCCGAGTGGCGCTCTACGGAGCCCGGGGTCGGCGGGTCGCCACCCGGGCGTCCAGCCCTCGCCCGTCCACCTGGACGTCCAGGCGTTCCAGCTCCTCGTGCGAGAGCACCCGGTCGGTGGCCACCGACAGGAGGTACTGGCTCCGGAGCTCCCCCTCGATGCGGTCGTAGACCCGGTCGAGCTCGGTGCGGCGGGTGACGGGGAACAGGCGTCCTCCGGTGTCCCGGGCGAAGGCCGCGAGGCGGAGGTTCTCGTCCGGGCGGGTGGTGTAGCGGGCCAGGCCGCCCACGGAGACGACGTAGATCGGGGTTCCGAAGCGCCGGGCGAAGCGCCCGCAGGCCCCGAGCCTCCAGTGGCTGCCGAAGTCCCGCCCGTCGGTGAGAGCCACCAGGGCCCGGCGGCCGGGAACTTCCCGGAGCTCCACCGCGGCCAGGACCATGGCGTCGACCAGGGCCGTGTCCCCGCCGACCTCCAGGGCCGCGAAGGCCGCCTCCAGGAGCTCCGGGTCGCCGGTCAGGCCGTGGGCTATTCGCGGCACGCTGTCGACGTCCACCAGGAAGCCCCGGTCTCCGGGTTGCAGCGTCCGCTCCAGGAACCGCGCCGCCGCCTCCCGCGTGGGCTCCATCACCGGAGCCATGCTGTTGGACGAATCCACCAGGAGACCCACCGACAGCGGGACCTCCCGGGCCTCCCGGAAGCGCTGGAGGGGGAGCTCGCGGCCGTCCAGGAGGACCCGGAAGCTCTCCGGCCCGAGGCCCCGGACCGGCTCCCCCCGCCGGTCGGTGACCACGGCCACCAGCTCGACCAATGCGACCTCCAGCCGCTCTTCGGTTCCGGCGGGCGCCAGGGGACGGGCGTCTTCGAGGGTCTCGCCTCCCGCGAGGACGGCGACGGCCCGGACGTAGTCCTCCGGCGACGGCTCCGGGGTTGGCACGAGGGCCTCGAAGGGAGGCTCCTCGAGCCGGGCGTGGAGCTCCCGGTTGCGGTAGAGCTCGACGTGGCTCAGAGCCTCGTCCCCCGGGAGGGTCAGGTCGAGGGCCACCCGGACCGCGCCGCCGGAGCGAGCCGGCTCGATCTCCCGGATGGCCAGCCGTGCGCCCTGGCGCCGGGTCTCCAGCGGCAGGCGGTCTTCCCCCAGGACCCGGCCGTCCCGGCCGTGGGCCACGGCCCGGAGGGTCCTGGCATCGGTGCCGGTGGAGTCCCCTGCCCCGGGGTCCGGCGGGTGCTCCGGATTCAGGTCCACGCTGACGTGGAAGGGGCGCCTGCGGTCGGTCCTGACCTCCTCGCCGCCGACGAAGAACCGCACGGTGTCGACGGCGGTGTCCGTCACCAGGGCGTGGACCCTGGCCCGTCCTTCGTCTTCGAGGGGGGGGACCAGCCGGATGACCGGGGAGGGCGAGGGAGCCGAGTCAGCCGGTGGCTCGGCGGGTGGCTCGAGAGCGCCTCCGCCGGGCGTTCCGGCCACGGTGGCGCCGAGGGCGGCGAGAGCCGCGAGGCAGGGGAGGAAGGGCACCCGCATCGATCCCGAGTATAGCCGTGCAAGGGAAACCGGCCGGAGCCCGGAGGCCCCGGCCGGCGTTCGTCGGCGCCGCCGGCCGTGCATCCAGGCTCTTCTGCGGCCGGGTCCTCGTGCGGGGTTCCCGGTGCTGTGGTATAGCTACCGTCGCCTAGCACCGGGGACCTCCCAGGACCCCTCACGGAGACGCGCCATGACCGACCGCTCCTCTTGTACCGTGGAGCTCCGGGAGCTCGCTCTCCGTATCGTCACCGCTCGGGACCTGGAGGCGAAGCTCGCCCCTCCGCCGGCCCGGTGGAGCGACGAGCGCCCTGGTCCGCCTCTGCGTTTGACCCGCCCCGGCCGGCCCCGGGAGCTCGCCATCGCCCCCGCCGGCCGGGTCAAGGTGCCGCCCCTCGAAGGGATGGCGGACCCGGCGCAACGGGGGCGGATCGTCCACGCCCTGGCGAACCACGAGCTCCAGGCCGCGGAGCTCTTCGCCTGGGCGCTGCTGGCCTTCCCGGAGGCGCCCCGGGAGCTCCGGCGGGGCCTGCTCGGCGTCCTCCGGGACGAGCAGCGCCACACCCGGATGTACAGGGCCCGCGCCGAGGCGCTGGGAACCCCCTTCGGCTCCGCCCCGGTCACCGGGTACTTCTGGCACCGGGCGGAGACCTTCCGCTCGCCCCTGGAGTTCCTCTGCGCCATGTCCCTGACCTTCGAGAACGCCAACCTGGACCACACGGTGGACTACGCCGCGGCGGCGCGCCGGGCCGGCGACGAGGCGACGGCGGCGGTGGTGGACCGGGTCCACCGGGACGAGGTGGAGCACGTGCGCTTCGGCTGGACGTGGCTCAACCGGCTGAAGGACCCGGACCAGAGCCCCTGGGAGGCTTACCGGGGGAGCCTGACCTGGCCCCTGCGCCCGGCCAAGGGCCGGGGGGCCCGCTTTCACCGGGCCGGCCGGGAGGCCGCGGGCCTGGAGCCGGAGTTCATCCGCCTGCTGGAGGAGGAGGCGCACCGGTGAGGACGGGGCCGGAGGCCGGGGGAGAGGGCGGGGAGGGGGGCGCCCGCCTGCTCGTCGCCAACCTGGGCTTCGAGGACGAGCTCCGGGCCTGGGCCGCCGGCGCGCCCGCCGCTCCCGGTGCCGAGGGCCTCTCCGGTGCCGCCCGCCGGACAGCGGCCGCCGCCGGCACCCTCCTCAGGGCCTTCGCCCGGGACGGCGACCGCCTCTGGCTCCCGGCGCCCGTGAACCCGGACCGGCTGGGCCGCTCGGGTCCCCTCGCCGCCCTCCCGGTCCCGGCGCTCGAGACCGGTCCCCTGGAAGAGCTCGCCCCGCCCGCCCGGCTCCTGGCCTGGGGAGAGTCCCCCTCCGTGGCGCGCCTCCGGGCGCTGAACGAGAGGAACGTGGGCGGGGCGGGTGCGAGGGTGACGGCGAATGGCGGGCCGGCAGGGGCCACCCCCCGTTCTGGTCGCCTGGCGTCCACGTTGCCGCTCCACGAGGCCGTCTGGCACCTGGAGCCGCCGCCGCCGGAGGTGGTGGCCCGTGTCGCCCACCGGGCCTTCTGCCTCGAGCTGGCTCGGGAGCTCGGCCTCGCACTTCCCGGCGCCCGCATGGTGGACGGTCCGGAGGAGCTGGAGGAGCACCTCCGCGCCGGCTCCGCCGCCGGGGAGGGCGCCTGGGTGGTCAAGGCTCCGTACTCCGCCGCCGGCCGGGAGCGGCTCCTGGGCACCGGGCTCGACCTCCTTCGCCCCGGCCGCCGGCGCCGCCGCCTGGAGGGTCTCTTCACCCGCCACGGCCCCCTGCTCTTCGAGCCGTGGGTCCGCCGCCTCGCCGACTTCGGCTGCACCGGCCTGGTCACCCGGACCACGATCCGCCTCGCCGGACACCACCGCCTCGAGGTCGACGAGCGAGGCGCCTTCCGGGGGATCGCCCTCTCCCGGAGGGCCCGGGAGGCCGAGGCTGGCCCCGGCCTCGCTCCGGAAGAGCAAGACACCCTGGATGCCACCTTCCACGCCGTCGCCGCCCGACTCCAGACCGCCGGCTACGTCGGCCCCCTGGGCCTCGACGCCTACCGCTGGCGTACCCCGGAGGGAACGGACCGCTTCCACCCTCTGAGCGAGCTCAATCCCCGGATCACCGTCGGCCTGGTAGCCCGGTCCCTGGCGGAGCGCCTCGCAGACACCGCCGAGGGCGACGCCGGCCCCGATCCACCCCGACGGCTCCACCTGGTCCTCGCCCCTTCGGGTCCACCCGGAGCCCACCCCGTCCTCGCCCCCGCGTCCGACGGCTCCCCCGGGGCCTGGATCTCCTTGCCGGTCTCCGGCGGGGACCCACCCGATGAGCAACCGAGCACGGCGTGAGCACGCAAGGCGCACGACCGATTGGATCCATCGGATCGGACCTGAGCTCCGGAGGGCCTGGACCGCCGGTCTACCCGGAGGCCAGGCGCCCGCCGGCGCGGCTCTCCAGGTAGTCGAGGAGCTCCTGCTCCGAGAGGGCCTTGCCCAGGAGCCAGCCCTGCCCCACGGTGCAGTCCATGTCCAGGAGGGCGTCGACCTGGGAGCGGCGCTCGATCCCTTCGGCGATGACGTCCAGGGACAGGCCGTGGCCCAGCTTCACCACGGCCTGGACCAAGGCGGTGGTGCCGGCGTCCCGCGCCAGGCCGTCGATGAACACGCGATCCACCTTGAGGGCGTCCACCGGGAACCGGCTGACGTAGCTCAGCGACGAGTATCCGGTGCCGAAGTCGTCCAGGGCCAGCCGGACTCCCAGGTCCTTGAGGGCGGCGAGGAGCTCCTCGGCCCGCTCCGAGTCCTGGACCACGGCCCCTTCGGTGATCTCCAGGGTGAGCTGGCCCGGAGCCAGGCCCGCTGCCCGGACGGCCTCCGCCACCTCGTCGACGATCGTGGCGTCGCGCAGGCGGCTGGGGGAGAGGTTGACGTTGATCCACGGCCGGCTGCCGCCGGGACCCGGGGGCAGGAGGTTCCGCGCGACGCGGCAGGCCTCCCGGAGGACCCAGCGGTCGATGGTTCCCAGGATTCCCGCGTGCTCGGCGAAGGGCACGAACGACGCCGCGGGCAGCAGCCCCCGGTCCGGGTGGCGCCAGCGCACCAGGGCCTCGAGCCCTTCCACCCGGCCCGTCACCAGGTCGCAGATCGGCTGGTAGTGGACCGTGAGCTCGTCGCTGTCGAGTGCCCGGCGCATCTCCGCTTCCAGGTGGAGGCGCCGGAGCGCCCGGGCGTGCATGACCCGCTCGAAGATCACGACCTCGCCCTTGCCGTCGTCCTGGGCGGAGTGGAGGGCGGTGTCGGCGTTGCGGAGGAGGTCCTCCTGGGTCGTGGCGCCGGGCTCCTCGATGGCGATGCCCACCGAGCCCGAAAGCCGGACCTCCCGGTCCCCGACCACGAAGGGCCGGCCGAGCAGCCCCTGGAGGCGATGGGCCGCCAGCACGCTCTCGTCCTGGGTACGGACGTCCTCCACCAGGACCGCGAACTCGTCGCCGCCCACCCGGGCCACAGTGTCGCCGGCGCGCACCGAGCTCCGGATCCGCTCGGCGAAGGCGATCAGGATCTCGTCGCCGGCGGCGTGGCCCAGGCTGTCGTTGATGCGCTTGAAATCGTCCAGGTCCAGGAGGAGCAGCGCCACCCGTTGCTCCTCGCCGCGCTCGGTCGCCAGGGCCCGCTCGATCCGCTCGACGAAGAGCGACCGGTTGGGCAGCCGGGTCAGGGGATCGTGGAGGGCCTGGAAGAGCTTTTGCGAGGCCATGAGCTTCTGGGCCTGGTAGAGCTGGGCATTCGCGATGGCCGAGGCGGCCTGCTCGCCGAAGAGCGACAGGGCCCGGAGGTCGTGCTCCGTGTAGTCCCGGTCCGGACGGGCGTTGACGTTGAGGACGCCCAGCAGGGCGCCCCGGTGCATCAGCGGCACGGACAGGGCGCTGGTGGGCGCCGGCGGGTCGCTCAGCCGGCCGGGGGTGCCGGCGTGGGCCAGGGTGCCGTGGATCAGGAGCGGCTCCCGGGTGGCCGCGACCCGGCCGGCGACGCCCTCGCCGAAGGCGACCCGGGCACCCTCGGCTCCGCTGACGCCCTTGGTCGCCACCGTCCGGAGCTCCCGCCCGCCGGAGGCGAGCATGATCGACCCGTCCCGGCCGTCGAGGAGCTCCAGCGCGGAGTCGACGATGGTCGTCAGCACCTGGTCCAGGTCCAGACCCAGGTTGATGGCCTTTCCCGCCTGGAGCAGCGATGTGAGCTCCTGGACGCGGCTCGTCAGCGCCGTGGTGAGGACCTTCTCCCGGACCAGGAGCTGGGTCAGGCGCCGGAGGTGGAGCTCCTTCTCCAGGGCGTAGGCGCAGAACAGCACCAGCAGGGCCAGCAGGCCGTACTCGACGACCGCCGGAGAGAGCCAGGGGGGCGTGCTGTGCGCGATCCCCGCCGCGAACAGCGCCAGGCCCGTACCCACGGCCAGGAGCAGCAGGCAGGCCACCACCCACAGGTGGATGCGGCGCCGCTCCACGGCCTCCAGGCTGGGCGGCTCGAAGGCGCTCAGCCCGGCGATCCGGGCGGCACGGGCGACGAGGCCGCCGTGTCGTGTCGCTGCGCGCTCTTCCGGCGGTCGGGCCATGCTCACGTTCCGGGCTCCTCGCGACGTGACCAGGTCGCAGCCGGCGAGGGAGCCACACGACGAACTAGCGGAGACGAAATCGCGGCGGAGTGTATCACGCGGATGGCGACTGTTCGACGGTCCGCGGGGCCGTTCGAGGCCGTGGGGGATGCGCGCGCGTCCCACGGGCAGGTCCCGGCTACAATGCGCCCGGGTGGCCTGAATGAGTTTTTCCCTGCGTCCCGAGCACGTCCGCCGCTACCGGGACGTGGCCCGGCTCCTGGTCAAGCACGGACGCTCGGAGCTGGTCCGGGCGGCGGACATGGACCTGGCGTGGCTCGGCGACGAGGTCTCCCGCTGGGAGCGGCTCGACGGACGGCCGGAGGAGCTGGCGGACGACCTCGAGGCCCTGGGGCCCACCTTCGTCAAGCTCGGCCAGGTGCTCTCGGCCCGCTCCGACCTGCTTCCCCCGCCGTACCTGGCGGCACTGGGGCGGCTCCAGGACCGGGTGGCCCCGTTCCCGTTCGATCGCGTCGAGGAGATCGTCTCGGAGGAGCTCGGCGCCCGCGTGGACCGGATCTTCGAACGCTTCGAGCCCCAGCCCCTCGCGGCCGCTTCCCTCGCCCAGGTCCACCGGGCGCGGCTCCGGGACGGCCGGGAGGTGGCGGTGAAGGTGCAACGCCCCGGGGTCCGGCGGACGATCCTGGAGGACCTGGAGGTGTTCGCCGAGATCGCGGCCTTCGTGGATCAGCACACGGACGCCGGCCGCCGGTACGCCTTCCGCGAGATCCTGGAGGAGTTCCGCCGGGCCCTGCTCCGGGAGCTCGACTTCCGCCTCGAGGCGAACAACCTCCTGGAGCTCCGGGACGTGCTGCGGAGCTTCCGGCGGATCCTGGTCCCGCGGCCCATCGCCGGGTACTCCACCTCGCGGGTCCTGACGATGGAGCTGGTCCGGGGGACCAAGGTCACCGAGCTCTCGCCGCTGGCCCGCACCGAGGTGGACGGGCGGGGGCTGGCCGAAGAGCTCGCGGCGGCTTACATGGACGGCATCCTGGTGGAGGGGTTCTTCCACGCCGATCCGCACCCGGGCAACGTGCTGGTGACCGAGGACCGGCGCCTGGCCCTGGTGGACCTGGGCCTGGTCGCCCGGGTGGATCCCCGGCTCCAGACCAGGTTGCTCAAGCTCGTCCTCGCGGTGGCAGACGGCAGGGGCTACGAGGCGGCCCAGCTCGCCGCCCAGGTGGGCACGCCCCTGGACGATTTCGACGAGGCGCGCCTGGCGCGGCGGGTCTCGGGCCTGGTGGGCACCTTCCGCGACACCGCCGTCTCCGAGCTCAACGTGGGCCGGGCCGTGCTGGAGCTGGCCCGCGTGGCCGCCGACACGGGCCTCCGGCCGGTTCCGGAGCTCACCATGCTGGGCAAGACCCTGCTCCACGTGAGCGAGGTGGGCCGCTCCCTCGACCCCGGCTTCCAGCCGACCGAGGCGATCCGGAGCCGGGCCGACAGCCTGGTGCGCCGCCACATGCTGCGGAGCCTGTCGCCCCGCAACGTGTTCTCCGCCGCCCTGGAGATCAACGAGTTCCTCCAGCAGTTCCCGGCCCGGATGAACCGCCTGTTCGAGGCGGTCCTGCGCAACGAGCTCCGGCTCGAGATCGACGTGGTCGACGAGCGGCTCCTGATGAGCAACCTCCAGAAGATCGCGAACCGGACCGCTCTGGGGATGATCCTGGGTGCCCTGATCGTCGGCGCGGCGCTCATGATGGGGGTCGAGACCGAGTTCACGCTCCTGGGCTACCCCGGGATCGCCATGATCCTGTTCCTGGCGGCGGCGGCTTGCGGGTTCGTCCTGGTCTTCAACATCTTCTACCAGGACTACTGGAAAGAGCGGCGGAGCGGGAAGCGCCGCCGGCACCGGCGCCGGTGACCGGCGGCCGGTCCAGGAACTGCCGGACGGTGTGGGCGACGTCCCGGCGGTTCATCAGGAACGTGTGGGCGCCGTGGACCAGGACCAGGGGCGCGCCCTCGAGGGGTGTCTCGGCGACGCGGAGGATGCCGTCGTTGGGTTCGCCCCGGAACGGGAGCCGCTGCCACCGGGGCCCCCGGGTCCCGGCGATGACCAGGGTCGGGGCGTCGGGGCGCGGCAAGGTGGCGAAGAGCTCCGGGTCGCACAGGCGACGGCCGGCGTCCCGGGTCAGGAGGCGGAAGAGGAAGTGCTCCTCCAGGGTCCGGGCCAGGACCGGCGGCCGGTTGGGCGGGGCCAGCATGATGAACCGGCAGAGCCCGGGCGGAAGCTCCGGGCTGGCGAGGCGGGTCACCAGGTTTCCCAGGGAGTGCCCGATGACGGCGTAGGGCACCTCCGCGGCGCCGGCGGCCCGCCGGTCGGCTTCCAGCACCCGGCGGGTCCGGTCGACGAACCGCTCCACGATCTCGTCCAGCTCGTGGCGGAGGACGTTGTAGCCGAAGTAGGCCGGCGCGTGCCCCGCGCGCTTCAGCCGATGGCCCAGCACCGCCATGGACGCGGCGGTCCGGGCCAGGCCGTGGAGGAGGAAGACCCGCACCGCGGCCAAGGATAGCCGAGACGGGCTCCCCTGCGGCGTTCGGGCTCCCTTACCCGAGCACCCGGAAGGTGAGCGTCCGGGCCGGTGCCTCTCCAGCGTCGCCGGAGCCGTTGCTCGTCCGGACCTCCAGGCGGTAGAGACCCGGCGCCAGGTCCGCCGTGTCGACGACCCCCACGTGGCGCGCGAGGGAGTGCTCCCCGGCCGGTGCAAGGCGCTCGGTGAAGCGAATCTCCGGGTCCTCTTCCGGTGGGAAGGTGCGGCCCTCGGCGTCCAGGACCCGGGCCGAGAGCTCCTCCGCGCCGGAGGCGGCCACCAGGAACTCCAGTCCCTCCCAGGCCCGGACGGCGGGGGCCACCGGGGGCACGGCGGGCACCTGGGCTTCCTCGTCCAGGGCCAGGGGCTCACCGGCGGTGGCCGCCGGGCCCGACGGGAGGGAGACGAGCTCCACCCAGTGGCCGGAGCGGTCGATCGCCACCGGCCCAAGCATCAGCCTGGCGCCGGCGGCCGCGTCCGCCGGGACTCGCAGGGGGACCGTGGCGAGGGACAGCCGATCGGTCTCCAGGTCCCGGGCCAGCACGCGCAGGCGGTACTCGCCGGGGGGGACCGCCAGGGCGCCCAGGACCCGGACGCCGCCCCGGGCGACACGCTCGCCCACCTCGTCCAGGTCGAGGTCGAGGCGCCGCAACCAGAGGTCCTGGACCCCTCCCGCCGGGTCCACGGCGTAGGCCTGGAGCTCCAGGGCCAGGCGCTCGGGGCGGAGGCTTTCCCGGCGGGCCGCGCCGTCCCCGGCGTCCTCGAGGGCGAGGCCCGTCCCGGGGATCTCCAGGACCAGGGGCACCGGAATCAGGCCCTTCTCCGCAGGGAGGCCGCTCGCCATTACCCGGGCGCCGAGCTCGTCGACCTCTTCCTCGCCCAGGAGCAGGTCCACCGTATCCAGGCGCCGTTCCAGGGCGGTCCTCTGCCCGGCCGGCTTGGGGGCGTAGTACCCGGTCCGGTGGTAGATCCGCGTGCCCCGGGGCTCGTCCTTCAGGCGCACCTTCAGCCGGTGGAGGCGGCCGTCGGCGGGCAGGTCCCCGGGCCGCACGGTCAGGACGTAGGTGACGCTGGTGCGCTCGACGAGGCGGGCCGTCGCCTGGTGGACCCGGTTGTAGTTCTCGAACACGAACCCGCCGGTCTCGTTCGCCATGTAGAACAGGGGAGTGGCGCTGAATCCCCGCTCGGAGAAGGCGTCGGGGACGCCGCCGGCGTCCACCGCATGGAGGGTCCAGCCGGAGCGCCGGAGGCTTTCGAACATGGTCTCCAGGTGGCGCAGCACCAGGGCCCGCTGGCCCGAGGCGAAGGTCTCCATGGCCGCGGGGCTGAAGCCCTCCGACAGGTAGAGCATCTGCTTCTGGCCCGGCACGTCGCGGAGCAGCGTGGCCAGGCGCCCGATCTCCTGGGCCAGCGTGCGCACGGCGCTGGTCTCGCTGGCGGAAGCGAGGGAGCGGCCGACCTCGAACGGGTCCGGGGTCGAGACCCGGCTGGCCATCAGGCTCGCCGAATCGCCGTCGTCGAAGACCGCATCGGCCACGCTGATCCCGGTGCCGAAGCCCGGCGCCTGGTCGGCGGCAGCGCCGGCATCGACTCCGCCGAGCATGGCCACGGCCGCCGCCGGTCCGAACCGTTCCGCCAGGACGGCGGCGGTGGTCCGTTGCGGGCTCTCGGTCTGCGGCTCGTCGGACTCCGGCCCGGCGGCCTCCGGGTCGTCCCCGCGAGGCGCCAGTCCCCGGGCCTCGGCGAGGCGGCTCAGCTCCTCCCGGACCGCCTCCGGTTTCCGGTCCAGGAGGGACTGGACGACCCCCAGCGCGGCGTCCAGCTCTTCCCGGTCCGAGGTGAACCCCAGGAGCAGGTTCGCTCCGCCGCCGGTGAGATAGGCCACGCCCACCCGGTCCGCCGGATGGAGCTGCTCGGCGATCATGTCCCGGGCGCCCAGGAGGCAGCGCTCCAGCTGGTGCGGACGGGAGAAGAGGAAGTCGACCAGGAGGAGGATCCGCCGGCCCTCGGCGGACGGAGCGGGGGCCTCGCCGGCCTCCCGGGCGGCATCTTCGCGGGTGGGGGCCGCCCGGTCCAGCTCGATCACCCGGAACCCGACGATCTCCCTGGGCTCGCCGTCGTCCAGCACCTCGAAGTCCTGCGCGGTGAGGCCCCGGACCGGTTCGCCCCGGCGGACGACGTGGACCGGGATCTCCACCTCGGTGATGGAGATCTCTTCGCCGAAGCGCTCGAGGCCCTCCTGGGCGCCGGCGGGAGCGGCTGCCCACGCCAGGGCGCACAGGACGGCGAGGAGCAGCGCTGCGGGCACGGCGGCAACGAGCGGGATGGTACGCGGCCTGTGTCGGATCATTACGTCCTCCGGAGGTCGATCCTCGGGGCTCGGGGTCGGGCGCTCAGCATCGCATTTGCAGGAAAAGTGCCATGAATGCCGGTCTCGGCGCAAGTCTCCGGGAGCACGGGAAACGCACCGGCAGCCGGGCGAGCCCGCCCGGGGTCGGCACCGCCGTGTGTCTCCAGACAAGGACGCGGCTGACCGCGACCCGCCTCACCGGGTGGGCCGTTCTGTGCCGCGCGCTTGCTACGATCACCCGTCAGGGAGGGAGGAGCTCCATGTTCGGCAAGACCATCGACTTGTTCTCCATCTTCGGATTCAAGATCCGCCTGGATTTCTCGTGGTTCATCGTCGCGATCCTGATCACCTGGTCGCTGGCGGTGGGCTACTTCCCCCGGGCCTACGGCGACCTGACGACCGGGACCTACTGGGTCATGGGCGCTTTGGGGGCCCTGGGGCTTTTCGCCTCGGTCATCGCCCACGAGCTCTCCCACGCCACGGTGGCCCGGCGCTTCGGGGTGGAGATGCGGGGCATCACCCTGTTCATCTTCGGCGGCGTGGCCGAGATGACCGACGAGCCGCCCAGCCCGAAGGCCGAGTTCTGGGTGGCCGTCGCCGGGCCGATCATGAGCTTCGCGGTCGGGGCCCTGTTCTTCCTGGTCGCCCAACCGGCCCTGCCCACGGCGGCGGCGGCGGTGGTGGGATACCTGGCGATCATCAACGTCATCCTGGCCGTCTTCAACCTGATCCCGGCGTTCCCCCTGGACGGCGGGCGGATCCTCCGCTCCATCCTCTGGCAGTGGCGCGACGACCTGCGCTGGGCGACCCGGATCACGTCCACCATCGGAGCCGGGTTCGGGTTCGCCCTGATCGGCCTCGGCGTGCTCCAGCTCCTGGTCGGCGGGATGCAGGCGTTCGTGGGGGCCATGTGGCTCGCCCTGATCGGCCTCTTCCTGCGGGGGGCGGCCCAGATGTCCTATCAGCAGCTCATGTTGCGCCGGGTGCTGGAAGGCGAGCCGGTCTCGCGGTTCATGAAGACCGACCCGGTCACGGTGCCCCGGAGCGCGTCCGTGGCCGAGGTGGTGGAAAACTTCGTCTACCGCCACCACTTCAAGTTCTACCCGGTGGTGGACGACGGACGCCTGCTCGGTTGCATCACGACCAACAGGATCAAGGAGGTACCCCGGGAGGAGTGGGAGCGGACCAGCGCCGGAGCAGTGGCCCAGGCGTGCACGGAGGAGAACTCCGTCGCCGCCGGTGCCGACGCCATGGACGCCCTGTCCCGGATGAGCCGGACCCGGGCCTCTCGCCTGATGGTGGTGGAGGACGGCCGGCTCGTGGGCATCCTCGCCCTGAAGGACCTCCTGGAGTTCTTCTCCCTCAAGATCGAGCTCGAGGAGGGGTCGCGCGCCCGCCACGAGACGGCGTAGGGGAGGAGGCAAGCTCCTCCCCTACAGCCCCAACAGCCCCAACAGCCCCTACAGCGACATCAGGAACTCCTCGAGATCGCCCTTCTCCTGGTCCGTCAGGCTCAGGCCGAAGTGGTCGTCGTAGTGGTCGATGACCTCCTGCAGGGTGGCGAAGCGGCCGTCGTGGTAGAAGCCGCCCTTCGTGTGGGTCCAGAGACCCTTGAGGGGCGTGGTGCGGTACGCGTTCTCCGGGCCTCGCTCGGCCTGGAAGGCGTCGATCCCGATCTCCTCGGGGGTGTGCATGTTCCAGCCGGGCTCGGTGTAGAGGGGCGGCACGTGGCACTGGGCGCACTGCGCCTTGCCCGCGAAGAGCTCCTCACCCCGCTCGGCGGCCTCCGCGTCGAAGCTGCCCGGGGGTGGCTCCGGCGCGGCGAGCGCGAGCTGGTAGAAGTGGAGCGCCGCCAGGTCGTCGGTGACCACGTCGGGCTCGTCGGCCACGTCGTCGAAGCCCGCGGCGGAGGCAACCGGGAACTTCGCCGGGTCGGCCAGGCGCGGGTCCCAGAAGCGGCCCTTGCCGTTCATCTCCAGGTTCCCCACGAAGGCGTTCCAGTACGTCACCGAGCCCCAGCCGTTGTAGGTGTGGAGGTTGACCCCCGCCAGGCCGAAGGCCGGCGGGATGAGCACGGCGGCCGACTCGCCGTCGGGCCGGAAGGCCTGGCCGTCGAGGTTGAGGTGGGCGTCGAACTTCCCCGGCCCCCAGCTCTGGAGCACGGTCCGGACCGTTGGAACGTCCACGCCCAGGAGGTCCGCCAGCGGCTGGAGGTTGGGCGCCAGGTTGATGATCTGCCCCACGTCCAGGTCCCGGTTCGCCCAGCCGTCCAGGCGGCTGCCGATCCCGGGCGCCACCGAGTCGTCCACGGTGGAGTGGCACAGGGCGCAGGTGATGCCCACCTCCCAGAGGCCCTCACCGTCCGGTGTGAGCTGCCCCTGGATGCCCACCACCGCGTCGAGGTCGATGAGCAGCCGCGTCACCGCCGGGTCGTCCAGGTCCACCTCGCCCTGCTGGATCGCGTCGATCACGGAGGGGGGCAGGGCGTCGGCGTCTACCTTGAGCCCGAGGGACAGGGCCGCCCGCGGGGAGACGCCGTTCAGGGCCTGGTGGATCTTCAGAGTCCTGCTGAAGAAGGTGTGGCTGCCCATGCGGTCGAAGCGGAAGACCTGGCGGCCCCGTTCGATCATGTCCTGGGCGTGGGCCTGGACCGGATCCGGGGCGGCCTCGACGGTTTCGGGGGCAGGTTCCGAGCCGTCCGGTGCTGCCGCCTGGGACGTCACGGCGAGCACCCCGGCCGCCGTCAGCGCCAAGGTCACGAGCGGAATCACCGCAAGAGCGCGGTGCCTGGTCGAGCCAGTGGTCGTTTGGTCCATCATCGAGTCGCTCCTCCTTCGTCGGTGTTCTACAAGTTGTCCCCTGGTAAACTCCTGAGTGTCGAAAGTCCGCCGGGTTACATCCGGTGCGCGAGCCGAGGGAGAGACGATGGCCTTGATGGAAACGCAACGACGCGACGCGGCTCGGGAGAGCGCAGCCGCCCTGCCGCCGGAAGCCTTCGACCTATCGGACCTCGAGGTGGTGGAGCGGGTGCGGGCCGGGGAGACCGGCCTCTTCGAGGTCCTGATGCGCCGGTACAACCGGCGCCTCTTCCGCGTGACCTGGTCGATCCTCCTGGACGGCGACGAGGCCGAGGACGTCATCCAGGACGCCTACGTGCGCGCCTTCCAGCACCTGGACCAGTTCGAAGGCCGGGCGCGCTTCGCCACCTGGCTGACCCGGATCGCCGCCTACGAGGCGAGCGCCCGGCGCCGGAAGCGGCGCCGCCTGGTGGCCCTGGACGGGATGGAGGGGCCGGAGCGGGAGCGGCTGCTCTCCGCGGACGCCGACCCCGCCGGGGCCGAAGACCGGCTCCTGTCCCGGACCGCCCGGGAGCTCCTGCGCCGGGCGGTGGCGCGCCTGCCCCCGTCGGAACGTGAGGTCTTCGTCCTCCGCGAGGTCGAAGGCCTGTCGAACCGGGAGACGGCGGCGACCCTGGGCCTGACCCGGACCGCCACCAAGGTCCGCCTGTTCCGGGGCAAGCGGCGCCTGCGCCGGGAGCTGGCCCGGATCGCCGGGGGCGCGGTGGAGCACCTGCTCCCCTTCGCCGGCGAGCGCTGCAGCCGGACCGTGGAGCGGGTGCTGGAGCGGATCGCTCCCGAGTGAGCGTTGTGCAGACGTCCGAATCCCACCGCGAAGTAGAGGGGGATCACCGGGGCTGGGGCCCGTAGAGCGCCCGCCGTGCCCTGGACCAGCCCTGGTGGCGGGCTCGGAGGGGCTGATGGAGGCCGGGCATCAGGAACGCTCAGGCGCCGGGGAGCGTCGGCGGCGGGAGCGCCAGAGGCCGGCCCAGAAGGTCTCCGCCTCGGCCCGCAGGTACACCCCCAGGCCGGCCCGGAGCATGGGCAGGGCGCCGAGACCCAGGCCGGGCACCCGGCCCAGGAGCCGCCAGCCGGTGTTGCGCCGGCCGTAGATCCCCAGGGCGCGCCGGCGCCGGGCGAGCCGGACGAGGCGGCGCGTGAAGGTCCTCATGAGCCGGAACACCACCGTCTCCTGCCAGAGCCCTTCGCCGTAGGGCGGGACGCGCAGGTGCTCCAGGTCCCGGTCCTTGCTGCTCACGATCCCCATGTAGTAGAGGGCGGTCTCGCTCAGGTAGGCGGCGGCGGTCAGCTCCGCGTCGCCGAAGAGCTCGTACTTGCCCACGTACAGGGCGTGGAGCCAACGGTCGTACGAGCGGTCGAAGACCTCGTCGTGGCGGGCCACGGCGGCGTCGAGCCCCGCCTCGTCCAGGCGGCCCGTCAGGTCGTCCTCCACGAGGCGGGCCGTCGCGTAGGCCGAGATCCCGGCGTGGTCCAGGCCCGGGCTGTAGAAGGGGTCCATGAACGCCGCGGCATCGCCGACCAGGGCCCAGCCCTTTGCCGCGAAACGCTCCGCCCGGTAGGGAAGGTGGGCGTAGGCGTGGAAGTCCTCCGCGTCGAGGCGGGCGCCGGCGAGAAGCTCCCGTACCCCGGATCGCCCGGCGAGGAACCGCCGGTAGCGCTCCTCCGGGTCCTTCCCGGGCAGCTCCAGGAGGGTCTTGTCGTAGACCAGGCCGACGCTGGTCTCGCCGCCGGGCAGCGGGATGAACCAGCACCACCAGCCGTAGCCGCAGAAGTGGTTCGTGGCGAGGCGCCGGGCCGGGGGGACGGCGGGCAGGCGGGGCTTCCTAGCGTCGGTCCCCAGGACCGCCGGACCGTCCAGGTCGGCCACGCCGCTCCAGCGACCCCAGAGGGCCGCCGTGGGGTGCTCCTCGACCCGGCGGTGGAGGCGCAGCCGCCGGGCCAGGAAAGCGTGGCGGCCGGACGCGTCCACCACCCAGCGGGTGGCGATCGAGCGGTGGCGCCCGCCGGCCTCCTCCAGCTCCACGCGGCTTTCGGGCCATCCGAGGTGGACCGCCGTCACCTTGGCCGGCCGGAGGACGCAGGCCCCCTCGGTGCGGGCCGTGGCCAGGAGGTGCTCGTCCAGGTGCGAGCGGTCCAGCAGGTAGGAGGGCAGGCGCGGTACCTCCGCCGGCCCCACCTCGCTCATCTCCTCCAGGGTCCGCTCCGGGCCGTCGGAGAACCAGTAGCGCAGGCCGTGCTTGGGGAGCTGGTGGCGGGCCAGGTAGTCGGACTGGCCCAGGGCCCGCCCCAGGAAGAGGGCGGAGAGCTCCACCGTCGCCTCGCCCACCTTGCGGTCGAAGGCCTCGGAGCGCTCCACGACCACGACCGACCGCTCCGGCAGCCAGCGCCGCAGCAGCAGGGCCGTCGAGGCGCCGGAGAACGCGCCGCCCACCACCACCACGTCGGCCCGGTCGGGTGTGGCCCCTTTGGCCGGTTCCTGGGACTCCGTCGGATCGGTCATTGGGGGGATTATGTCGTGAATCCCCCGCCGCCTTCGGGCTTCCCCATGGTTCGCGCCGTGGTGCCGGCTTCCCTTGGCGCCCAGGGCCATGAGCGGTGTGAGATCGGATTGGGGGCTTCGCATGCTGGCGCAGGTCTCGCCAGTGAAGCCGCGGAGGCAGGGGTGAGGCTGTCGTAGACTCGGAGCGCTCACGAGCGGGAGGGAGAGACGCTCCATGGCAGATGCGATCACACGGCTCGTCAGGGCGTGCGCGCCCAACGAACCGGTGGGTCCGGACGATCCTCGGTATGTAAACTGCGACGACGTGCGGGGCGAGAACCTGGCACGTCTGTACGAGCGGACGCTTCGGCGCGCGGATCCCGAGCGGCCGGAGGTGAGGGTCTTCGCCGGGCACAGGGGGGTGGGCAAGACCAGCGAGCTCCGCCGACTGAAGGGATTTCTCGAAGGTCCCGAGCACGAAGGCGATAAGCCGTTCCTGGTTCTCTACTCCGACGTCAGCCGCTCCCTCGACCTGAACGACCTGGACTTCCCGGACCTCCTGGTCTTCCTGGCCGCCGAGCTCCAGCAGCAGCTCCGCAAGGCGAAGATCCCCGGCTACAGCGCACTGTCCGAGTACCTCCAGCAGCTCTGGGGCGAGTTCAAGAGCGTGCTCGGCTCGGAGTTGTCCCTCGGAGGAGCCGCGGTGGAGGTGCCGTACGGCAAGCTGGCCCTGGAGCTCAAGAACCGGCCCAGCGCCCGGAGCGAGCTCCGGCAGGCCATCGAGCGCCAGAGCACGAGCCTGCTGTTCGGGCTGAACGACCTTCTCGGGGAGGCCACGGTGCGGCTGAGGGAATCAGGCCGCGAAGGCCTGGTCCTGATCGTCGATGGCCTCGACAAGCTGACCTACCGGGAGCTGGACCACAGCGGGACGGGCACCCACGAGCGCCTGTTCATCCAGCGGAGCGAGCAGCTCGCAAGTCTCCAGGCCCACGTGGTCTACACCGTCCCCATCTCTCTCATCTACTCGCCGCAGTTCGCCCAGCTCGAGCAGACCTTCGGCGGCCACCAGGTGCCGGTGCCCATGATCCGGCTGCACGAGAGGGACGACCCGGAGCCGAAGGGGGAGACTCCGGGCCTGGCCAAGCTGCGGGAGATCCTGGAGGCTCGGAGCCGGCATGCCGGTGTGGATTTTGGAGAGGTCTTCGACGCAGAGAGGACTTGCCGGCGCCTCTGCCAGATGACCGGTGGCCACCCACGCCACCTGATGATGTTCGTCCAGGCGGCCGCCAACGAGGTCGACGAGCTTCCCATTACCCGCGACGCGGTGGAGAAGGCGATCCGGAACTACGCCAACAGCCTGTTCCGGGAGGTGCCGGACGAGTTCTGGCCGCACCTGAGGAAGTTCGACGCGCCCCGGGACGACATCCCCAAGGACGAGACGCACCAGCAGATGCTCTTCTACCTCCACGTGTTCGAGTACATGAACGGCGAGCCCTGGTACGAGGTGAACCCTGTCCTCCGGACCCTCCCGAAGTTCCGCGGCTGACGCGGCGGCCGGCGACCGGGCGGCCTCGACGGCGGACTCGCTCCGGGCCCTGCGGCGGGGCCTTCAGCGCTCCAGGGGGCGGTTTGCTCTCTACCTCGCCGTCTGCGACCGGGCGGAGACGCGGAAGGAGCTGATCCGGCTCCTGGGCGAGTCCATGCCGGGAACCGAGCTGGAGGTCGCCACACTGGACGCGGAGACGACGGATCCCCTCGCCGAGGTGCTGGCCCAGGTAGGGGAGAGTGAAGGCGCGGTGATGGTCCTGGGGCTGGAACGGGCGGTCCGCATGACGAGGGACGATGCGCCGGTGCTCCGGGCCCTCAACCTGGAGCGGTCGGAGTGGCCGGAGCGGCTCCGGCGGCCGGTGGTCTTCTGGGTCCCAGAAGCGCTGGTGGGCGCTCTGGGCCGCACCGCGCCGGATTTCCTCGACTGGCGGAGCGACACTCTCTACTTCCCTGCGGATTCGGAAGGACTCCGACCGGTGCTCGCGGCATTCGACGCGTCCCTCTGGCAGGGAGGGGGCGATCAGAGGATGCCGGAACAGGCTCGCAGGGCCCGGGTGGACGAGCTACGCTCACGGCTCCAGCTCACCCCCAGGAGCGACGATCCGCTGGTGGAGAAGACGCGGGCTTCGTGGTTCTTCGAGCTAGGGAACCACCTCTTGTTCCTCGGTGCGATGGGCGAGGCCCAGAAGGCTTACGAGGAATCCATCGCGATCTCCGATGGGCTGGGGGACCGATCCAATCTCGCTGCTGCGTACCACCAGCTCGGGGTCGTCGCCGAGGAACGAGGGAGATCCGGGGAGGCGGTGAAGTGGTATCGAAGTTCGCTCCGGATTTCGGAGGAGCTCGGCTACATCTCCGGGATCGCCGTCACCTACCACCAGCTCGGCGTTGTGGCTCAGGAACGGGGGCAGTACGAAGAGGCGGGGGAGTGGTATCGGAAGTCTCTCGAGATCTTCGAGAAGATCGGGGACCGCTTTAGGCTGGCCGCTTCCTACCACCAGATTGGAAACGTCCTCTACCTACAGGGTGCCTACGAGGCGGCCTTGGACTGGTACCGCAAGTCCCTGGCGATTGAAGAAGAGCTGGGTAATCGTTTTGGAATGGCAGGCTCCTATCATCAGCTCGGAAGGGTTGCCCAGGCCCGCGGCTCCTACGAGGAGGCGGAAGAGTGGTATCGGAAGTCCTTGGCGGTCTCTGAACAGCTTGGAAACCCGGGAAAAGTTGGCCAGAGTTCCAGCCAGATCGGAGTCTTGCTCACGGAGTGGGGCCGGGTCGAGGAGGCGGTTCCCTGGAGCCTTCGTGCTCTCATGCTGCACCGGGAGCTCGCGCCGGTGCGCCGGGCCGCAACCGACCTCCAGTTCCTCCGTCGCCAGCGCGAGGCCCTGGGCGACGAACGGTTCCGGGAACTCGTGGAGGAACACGCCGGCACCCCGGATCTCGCCGCCTACGTCCTGAAGGCCACTGCTGAACCCCTCGGCGAACCCGCCCAGGAGGTCGCAGAAGCGCCCGCCGAGTACGGGGCCGGCGGGCGCTCGGAGGACGGAGCCTGAGGTCTGAGCTCGGCGGAGCTTGGGCCCGAACGGCTCGGGGCCCGAACGGCTCCGGTTCCGAAGGGCTCCGGGTCCGAGGCCGGGCGTGCCGGAGCGTGGCTTCTCACACCGTCGCCGCGGCGGGCTCTTCCTCTTCGCGCTCGGCGGCCGGGGGTTCGATCGTCACCGTCAGCTCGCCGCCTGCGGCGTCGACCTTCAGGGTGGAGCCGTCGGTGACCTCGCCGGCGATGATGGCGCGGCCGATGCGGCTTTCGACCTCGTGCTGGAGGTAGCGCTTGAGGGGCCGGGCGCCGTAGACCGGGTCGAAGCCCTGGCGGGCCACCAGGGTCCGGGCGGCGCCGGTGAGCTCGATCCGGACGTTGCGGTCCGCCAGGCGGCGGCGGAGGTCCTCCGTCTGGAGGTCGACGATCTGCTCGATCTCCGGGAGCGTCAGCGGCTTGAATAGCACCACGTCGTCCACCCGGTTCAGGAACTCCGGCCGGAAGTGGCGGCGGAGCTCGCCCATCACGGCGTCCCGGGCACTGTCGGTGATCTCCCCGGTGTCGGTCACCCCCTCCAGCAGGTGGGGCGAGCCGATGTTCGAGGTCATGATGATCACCGTGTTCTTGAAGTCCACCGTGTGGCCCTGGGCGTCGGTGATGCGGCCGTCGTCCAGGATCTGGAGGAGCACGTTGAAGACGTCCTGGTGGGCCTTCTCGATCTCGTCGAAGAGGATGACGGAGTAGGGCTTCCGCCGCACCGCCTCGGTGAGCTGGCCGCCCTCCTCGAAGCCCACGTAGCCCGGCGGAGCGCCGATCAGCCGGCTGACGGCGTGGCGCTCCATGTACTCCGACATGTCGATCCGGACCATGTTCTCCTCGGAGTCGAAGAGGGACTCGGCCAGGGTCTTGGCGAGCTCCGTCTTGCCCACGCCGGTGGGCCCCAGGAAGATGAACGAGCCGATGGGCCGGCGGGGGTCTTTGATGCCGGAGCGGGCCCGGAGCACCGCGTCGGCCACCAGGCGGACCGCCTCGTCCTGGCCCACCACCCGGCGGTGGAGGATCTCGTCCAGACGGAGGAGCTTCTCCCGCTCGCCCTCCACCAGGCGCGTGACCGGGATGCCGGTCCAGCGGGAGACGATCTCCGCCACCTCGTCCTCGGTGACCTCCTCCCGGAGAAGCTGGGGGCCCTCCTCCTCCTGGGCCGAGAGCTTGCGCTCGGCCTCGGCGAGGTCCGCCTCGAGGCGCGGGAGCTCGCCGTGCTTGAGCTCGGCGGCCCGGTTGAGGTCGTAGTCCCGCTCGGCGAGCTCCACCTGGCGCCGCACCTCCTCGATCCGCTCCCGGAGGCCACGGACCCGCTGGATCGCCTCCTTCTCCTGCTCCCACCGGGCGCGCAGCGCGTCCGACTGGGCCTTGAGGTCGGCGAGCTCCCGGCGCACCCCTTCCAGGCGCTCCTTGGAGGCCTTGTCCTTCTCCTTCTTGAGAGCGGCCTCCTCGATCTCGAGCTGCATGACCCGGCGGGTGACCTCGTCCAGCTCGGCGGGCATAGAGTCGATCTCGGTCCGGACCATGGCGCCGGCCTCGTCGATGAGGTCGATGGCCTTGTCCGGCAGGAAGCGGTCGGTGATGTAGCGGTTGGAGAGCACGGCCGCGGCCACCAGGGCGCTGTCCTGGATGCGCACGCCGTGGTGGACTTCGAAGCGCTCCTTCAAGCCCCGGAGGATGGAGACGGTGTCCTCCACCGAGGGAGCGTCCACCATCACCGGCTGGAAGCGGCGCTCCAAAGCGGCGTCCTTCTCCACGTGCTTGCGGTACTCGTCCAGGGTGGTGGCGCCGATGCAGTGGAGCTCACCCCGGGCGAGCATGGGTTTGAGGAGGTTGCCGGCGTCGGTGGAGCCCTCGGTGCGGCCGGCGCCGACGATGTTGTGGAGCTCGTCGATGAACAGGAGCACCCGGCCCTCGGACTCCTTGATCTCGTTGAGGACGGCCTTCAGGCGCTCCTCGAACTCGCCCCGGTACTTCGCCCCGGCCAGGAGCGACCCCATGTCCAGGGAGAAGATCGCGCGGTCCCGGAGCCACTCGGGCACGTCGCCGCGGACGATCCGCTGGGCCAAGCCCTCGACGATGGCGGTCTTGCCCACGCCGGGCTCGCCGATGAGGACCGGGTTGTTCTTGGTCTTGCGCGAGAGGATCCGGACGACGCGGCGGATCTCGGCGTCGCGGCCGATGACGGGGTCGAGCTTGCCGGAGCGGGCCTGGGCCACCAGGTCCATGCCGTACTTCTCCAGGGCCTCGTAGGCGGACTCGGGGGTGGCGCTGGTGACGCGCTGGCTGCCGCGCACGGCGGTCAGGGCCTCCAGGAAGCGGTCTCGGGTGACGCCGTGGCTGGCCAGGATGCGGCCGGCCTCGGTGGTCTCGCCCTCCTCGAGGAAGGCGAGGAGCAGGTGCTCGACGGAGACGTACTCGTCCTTCAGGCGCTTGGCCTCGTCCTGGGCCGCGACGAGGAGGTGCTGGAGGCGGTTGGTGACGTAGACCTTGCCGGCCTCGGCGCCCGGGCCGGAGACGGAGGGGCGCCGCTCGAGGGCCGCCTCCACCTCGGTCAGGAGCTCCTCGGCGCGGACGTCCATCCGGGCCAGCAACCGGGGCACCAGGCCCTCCGGCTGCTCCAGCAGGGCGACGAACAGGTGCTCGCCGTCCACCTCCTGGTGGCCGTGGCGCAGGGCCCGGGTCTGGGCCGCCTGAAAGGCTTCTTGGGACTTCTGGGTGAGCTTGTT
>JBKHJP010000289.1:0-5750 GCA_046538065.1 Thermoanaerobaculia bacterium
GGCGGGCTACGACGTCCTGGCGGCCCGCTCCAGCGTCCGGGAGCTCATCCCGTACGTGCGCTGGGAGGAGTTCAACACCCAGGACGAGGTGCCGGCGGGCTTCGCCGCCGACCCGGCGACCGACGTGGAGAGCCTCACCCTGGGCGTGGCCTTCAAGCCCATCGACCAGGTCATCGTCAAGGCCGATTACCAGGACTACGACAACGCCGCGGGGACCGCGGTGGACCAGTTCAACGTGGCGCTGGGGTATATCTTTTGACGGGACTCCGCCCAGCGGGAAGGGTAGCGTCACCGGCTCCGACTTCGGGGCCGGTGGCTTCCCCCGCCCACGCTCGGCGGGGGAAGCCTCGGTCAAGCTGCGTGCCTTTACCAGACCGGGGGGTCCTCTGGATCACCCCCCCTCTCCCTCGATCCCTCTCCCACCCCCTCCAGGGGGGGAGAGGGACGCCCCCGCCCGGAGCTCGTGCTGCTCGGCGGGGGGGTTGGAGCGGTGCCTCGGTTGGGGCTCGTGCTGCTCGACGGGGGTCGTTGGGGCGGTGCTTCGGATGGAGGGTGGGATGAGGGGTAGGGTGGCCCATTGGGCTCTCGGGGTCGTCCTGGCTGTGGCCGGGGCGGCCCTGGTGCCTGCTCCGGCGGGGGCCTCGGTCTTCCTGACCGTGGACGAGGCCCTGGAGCTGGCCTTTCCCGGGTGCCGCGTGGAGCGGGAGACGCTCTACCTGACCGAGGCGCAGCTCGCCGAGGCCCGGGAGCGCGCCGGGGAGGCCGTGGAGAGCGCCGTCGTCCACCCCTACGTCGGCTGGTGCGACGGCCGGGCGGCGGGGGTCGCCTACTTTGACACCCACCGGGTCCGGACCCTGCCGGAGACCCTGATGGTCGTGGCCACTCCGGAGGGAGAGGTGGAGCGGATCGAGATCCTCGTCTTCCGGGAGCCGACGGAGTACATCCCCCGGGACGCCTGGTACGAGCAGTTCGACGGCCGCGGGCTCGACCCTGAGCTGGAGATCAAGCGGGGCATCCGGCCGGTGACCGGGGCCACCCTGACGGCCCGGGCCACGACGGATGCGGTCCGCCGGATCCTGGCCCTCCACCAGGTGGCCCGGGCGGAGGGGCTCCTTGACCTGGACCGGCCCCCGGGGGACCGGGAAGCCGGGACGGGTCCCGAGCCGGACAGCTCACGGGACCGTGGGGAGGACGAGCCGTGAAGCGCTGGGAGGCCTGGTCCGTCCACGCCTCCACCCTCCTCGTGGGGGGCACGGGGCTGGTCTACGCCGTCATGCGGTACTTCCTGAGGCCTTCTGACCCCTACGCCGTGGTCAATCACCCTCTCCAGCCGACCTTCCAGCACCTCCACGTCCTGACCGCGCCGCTCCTGGTCTTTGCCGCCGGCCTCATCTGGCGCGAGCACGTCTGGAAGCACTTCCGGAACGGCGTGCGGAGCGGCCGCCCGAGCGGCCTGTGGCTGCTCGCCACGATCGCCCCCATGGTGGTCTCCGGCTACCTGATCCAGACCACCGTCACCGACGGCTGGCGGACCGCCTGGATCGCGGTGCACCTGGCCACTTCCGCCCTGTGGCTCTCCGCCTACTCCGGCCACGCCCTGGCGGTGGCCCGCAAGCGCGTCCGGACCGCCCGGTCCGCGCGGCAGCAGCGGGAGAGCGGGTTCCAGGCGGGGTCCCCCGCGGACAGGGGCGGGGGGTTCCGCCCGGTCGCCGGCCCCGAAGCCCGCTCGTAGGCGTCCGTGCGCTCCGGTCGTCTGGAGCGCGCCGTACCGCTCGCAGGCCTCCCATCGCGAGGCTCGCCTTCCAAGGGTTTCGGTCCGCTTTCCGTACGGCGGTGATGCTGCCACCAGACCCGTGAAGCGGCCGACCTCTGCGTCGGCCGAGGTGGCCGGGGAGGCCGGTGGGGCCGCGAGCCCACCGGCGGACTCTGAAGGCTCGAGCGTCCGGATCGAGCGCACCGGGGTGGCTCCGTCGCACCGATCCGGCCGAGGCAGAGCTCGGCCGCTTCACGCGGTGGTGCCCTTCGCTGCGGCGCCGGACGCGGACCGGGTGGGCACATCGGTGCGGCAGCCGGCGCCCGCTACCGCCCCGGCCAGTGGTCCTCCAGCTCCACCCCGAGCCCCTGGGCCATCCGGTTCACGTAGTTGTAATAGGCCGTCACCTGGGCGATGTCCAGGATCGCCGTGTCGTCGAAGCCCGCTGCCCGGAGCGGCGCCACGTCGTCCTCCACTACCTCCCAGGGCTCGAGCGTCAGCTTGACGGCGTAGTCCAGCATCGTCCGCTCCCCGTCGGACACGGGCGCGGTCCGGTAGTCGGTCGAGAGGGCCTCGACCAGCGCGTCGTCTCCGGTGAGTTGACGGAGCCCTGCCCCGTGATGGGTCATTCAGTACTCGCAGCGGTTGGTGGTCGAGACCACCACCGCGATCATCTCCCGCTGGGCCTTGGTGAGGGGCGAGGTGCCTCGCATGATCCAGTTGTAGTAGGCGTGGTGCCGCTCGAGGGACCGGGGGTTGAGGCTGTGGATCTTGAGGATGTGATCCATGCCGCCCCAGGGCGCCTTCAACTTTTCGTAAATCTTTGCGAGAAGGCCAGTTGCGTCCTTCTCGGCGATCGTGCGGATCCAGGCCATCGGGTCTCCTTCCGGCGGCGGAGTGTACCCGACCGGCGCCCGTCGAGGAACCGTTCGGTGGCACGAGCGGGTGGGGGGCTCGGGCGGGCCTCCGGCGGCTGCGAACGCCGCGCGCAAGGAGGAGCAGGGAACGTCGGGCGCGCGGCTCCGCTCAGCGCCGGCGCCGGGAGCCGCCGGATTCCGAAGCCGCGGGAAGCGGCCGGCGCTTCGAGGTCGCTGCCGCCGGAGGCCCGCCCGAGCCCCCCACCCGCTCCTTCACCGGGACCGTGACGCCGGACCCGGGCGGACACGAGGTCCGCCCCTACACGCAACGTGTTTCGCCCGAGCCACGGAGCAGAGGCCCGGAGGCGCCCTCCGGGGAACCGGTCCGCGCAACGTAGGAGCTTGGGCGAAGGGCGCGGGCCTCGGTTCGGCCGGCGCGCGAGCCGGACCCAGCGGCTCCCAGGGAGGGGGCGCGTCGGCAGGGTACGTCGCCGAAGGAGCGGGTGCGGAAGGGCTCCCCTCCGGGGAGCTCGAAGCCCGCGCCGCTCCCGGTCATCCCGGAGCTCGCGGAAGCCGTGCGCGCGGGCTGAGCGCAGGCGCGAGCCGGCGCTCCGGAGCTCCGATTCGCTCGCGCCGGTCCCCGGAGGGGAGCCCTTCCGCCCCCGCTCTCACCACGAGTGTCTCGTGAACCCACGTCTCTCCGGGCTGCCACGGGTGCCTGGCCATCAGGAGCCGCCGGAAGGCGCCTCCGGGCCGAGGCGGTGCTGCGCGCGGCGCTACGCCAGAGACAGCTCGGCGAAGCGGGGGATGCCGAGGGGGGAGGGGCGGAAGCCGGTCACCCGGGGGGAGTAGACGTAGACCGTCGGGCCGTACATGAGCGGAAGCAGCGGCACCTCCTCCCCCACGGGATCGAGGACCGCCGCCTTGTTGGCCTCGCTCGGCTCCCGGCGGAACCGCTCCAGGGCCTCGCCCACCCGGGGCTCACGCCACCGGGAGAGGTTCCCGTCGATGACGATCTGGCGATCCGAGGACGGAACGCACTCCGGCGAGACGATGGCCTCCAGGAAGTCCGCCGGATCGGTCGTGTCCGCCACCCAGCCCGAGAGGGCCAGGTCGTAGCTCCCCCGGGCGGCCTGCTGGAAATAGTCGGCCATGCTCTCCGCCTGGCGCACCCGCAGATCCACGCCGAGCGTCCGGAACCGCTCGGCGAGGTGGTCCGCGACCGCCCGGGGCTGGGGCAGGTAGGGTCGGGGGCCGTAGATCAGGAGCATCTCCAGGCTCCGGGGGCGGGCGTCTCCGGCCTCCGCCATGAGGGCCGCGGCCCGCTTCGCATCCGGCGCCAGGCCGTCGCGCCAGCTCCCGAGCATGGGAGCCAGCAGGCCGGTGGCGGTGAAGGCCAGGGGGTTCTGGTACGAGAGTCGGGCCACCTCCGAGCGGTCCACCGTCAGGGCCAGGGCCCGGCGTACCCGGCGGTCGGAGAGGGCGGGGCGCTCGGTGTTGAAGTAGAGGATCGCGGTGCCGCTTCCGGGCTCGAGCCACTTGCGCACACCCTTGAGGCCGCCGATGTGCTCGCGGGAGAGGACGTTCGTGAACTCCACCTCGCCCTCCTCGATGGCCCGGACGAGGGCCGCGGGCCGGCCGTCGTCGTCGGGCGGGTAGGCGACGAAGAGAATCTCCTCGATCTCCGGTGGCCCGGGGCGCTCCGGGTTCGGCACCAGGCGCGTGCGCTCGGGGGTGGAGTCGTCCGCGAGCCGGTACGGGCCCGTTCCCAGGGCCTGTCCGTCGCGCTTCAAAGCCACCTCGCAGTACCGGTAGCTCAGGGTCAGCTCGAAGCGGGGGGCGGGCCGGGGAAGCCGGAAGAGGACCCGGTCCCCGTCGGCTTCGATGGACTCGGTCTGCCCGGCGAGGCGCTCGGTGCTCGAGAGCCGCTCCGCCAGGAGCTCGGCGCTCAGGGGCGTGCCGTCGGAGAAGCGCACGCCCTCGCGGACCCGGCCCGTGAGCCGTCGTCCGCCGTCTCCGCTCTCCAGCGGCCCGGCGAAGAGCACCGGACGGGGCGGCCCCTCCGGTTCCTCCGGCGGGTCGAAGGGCGTTTCGAAGATCTGCTCGACGATCGTCGAGCCGACGAAGTCGCGGCCCCCTCGAGCGTCCAGGTGGCGCACCGGGGCCAGCAGTCCTACGCGGAGGGTCTTGCTCGGATCGGTCATGCGGTGCTCCCGCTCTCTCCCCGAGCCGCCGGCCGGTGCCCCCGCCGGCGCGCTCGTGGCTCCGGGGCCGCCCGTTCCCTGGGGGTCCGGTCCCGGTCTTCGTTGAATCAGGAGCGGAAGTATAGCGTTCACTCGCCGGGGCGTCCGAGCCCGGGAGCCGAGCCCGGGAGCCGGGCCCGGGCGGTGGCAGATCCTTTGCTTCTCTCAGGCAAGGGAGGGGCGCCGGCGCCGGCGCCCCTCGCCGTGCGGTCCGGGGACTTCCGCCGCGGGCCGGCGGCGATCGTGGGGACCGGAGGTGGCAGACGGAGCGAGATGGAGAGGTTACGCAGGGTCCGACGTAGCGCTCGGTGGCGCACCAACGTGGTGATCCACGGCAGCATCGAGCGGGAGTACTGGCGCGCCCGGTACACCAGCCGGGAGTACGTGGATCACCGCCAGGGCTTCCGGGACTACGAGCCGGCCTTCCGCTACGGGTGGGAGCTCCGGGCGGGCTACGGCGACCGCCAGTGGCCGGAGCTGGAGCCGATGGCGGCCGCCGGGTGGGAGCGCTTCCGGGGGGACTGCTCCCTCGGCTGGGAGGAGGCGGCGCCGGCGGTGCGGGAGGCCTTCGAGAGGGCGGGGAGGCCGCTGCTGCCGGCGGCGTGAGGGGGCCGGGCGTGACCGCCCAGGGCTCGGAGGCTCCTGCGTGTCGTCCCGGGCTCTCCTGCGTGTCGTCCCGGGCTCTCCTGCGTGTCGTCCCGGGCTCTCCTGCGTGTCGTCCCGGGCTCTCCTGCTTGTCGCCCCGAGCGGAGTCGAGGGGCCTGGGCGGGGGAGGAGGGTGAGTCGAGCCTCCCCCGCCCAGGTTCCTCGACTCCGCTTCGCTCCGCTCGGAACGACAAGATGGGACGGCGCTCGGCTCGGAACGACAAGGGGGGGACGGCGCTCGGCTCGGAACGA
>JBKHJP010000027.1:0-22112 GCA_046538065.1 Thermoanaerobaculia bacterium
CCCCCCTGGAGGGGGTGGGAGAGGGACCGAGGGAGAGGGGGGGTGATCCAGAGGATCTCTGCGGGGGTGGATAGGCTCGGGCCGGCTCGGGCTCGCCGCGTGAGCTGACCGGGGCGGGGGGCCGGCGCCGGCCAGAGCCACGCCCGGCGACCTGCCCTCGACGTCTTCGGCCTTACCGCAGGATCTCCCGGTACTCGTTCCAGCGCGAGCGGACCCGGACCAGCTCCCGGTGAGCCAACCCCAGCTCGCTCGCCACCTGGCGGACCTGGCTCTCCTCCTGGGTCGAGATCGCCCCGTCCGCCGCCGACACCGCGAACAGGCAGTCCAGGACCTCCTCCTTCTGCTCCGGCGTCGCGATCTCGGCCAGCTCCCGGGTGGCCAGGAAGTGCTCGGTGCCGCCGGTCACGTGGCTCCGAGCGGTGGCGATTTCCGCGGCGGCCTCCGCCTCCTCCGGCGTCAGATGGCCCCGCTCCACCAGGACCTCGGCGATCTTCGCCCGCTCCCGGTCGTCGATGTGGAGGTCGGCGTGGGCCACGCGGGAGAGCACCATGGCGAAGGCCGCCACGTAGCGCGCCCGCTGCGGGTCGAGGCGCTCCAGGGTGGCGACGATCTCCCGCACCGCGTCCGGCGCCGCGGCGGCGCCCCCGCCGGCCGCGCGAAGGCCCAGGAGCTCCAGGATCGAAGCCAGCATCGTTCGAGGGGTACTCTACAACGGCGCCGCGGGCTTGCGCTCGCGCCGCCGTTGCGGGAAGGTTCCGCCCCGATGGCTGCCACCGCCACCTACGCGATCGGCGACGTCCACGGCTGCTGGCAGAGCCTCCAGGCCCTCCTGGACCGGCTCCCCTGGCGCCCGGAGCGGGACCGGCTCTGGCTGGTGGGCGACCTGGTGAACCGCGGGCCGGGCTCCCTGGAGGTCCTCCGCTGGGCCCGGCGCATGGACGAGGAGCTGGGGGAACGTTTCACCTGCGTCCTGGGCAACCACGAGGTCCACCTGCTGGCCCGGGCAGCCGGCGTGGCAGCCGCACGGCCCCACGACACCCTGGACCCCGTCCTGGCCGCTCCGGAAGGGGACGAGCTCCTGGCCTGGGTGGCGCGCCGCCCGCTCCTCCACAGGGACGGGCCGAGGCTCCTGGTCCACGCCGGCCTGCTCCCCTCGTGGACCGCCGAGGAGGCGGAAGACCTGGCTCGCGAGGCAGAGCGCCGGCTGCGCCGCCCCGGCTCCCGGGAGCTCCTCGCCCGCTACGCCGCCCGCACCGGCTGCCCCGGAGCCGCCGCGCCGGACTGCCGCGTGCCCTGCCCGGAGCCCTCCGACCCAGACGCCGGCTGCGGCCCCGCCGACCGGGCCCTGGCCGTCCTCACCCTCCTCCGGGTGGTGGACGCCGAAGGCCGGCCCCGCTACGGGTTCACCGGCCCGCCGGAGGAGGCGCCGGGCGGGACCTTGCCCTGGTTCGAGGCGCCCGGGGCGCGATGGCGGCACGGGCCGGGCGAGCACCGGACGCGCCGAACGCCGGCCCCGGAGCTCGTCTGCGGCCACTGGGCCGCCCTGGGGCTGCGAACCGCCCCGGGCCTCCGGTGCCTGGACTCCGGGTGCGTCTGGGGCGGGAAGCTCACGGCCCTGCGCCTCGAGGACGGAGCCGTGTTCCAGGTGGACTGCCGGGACGGAGACGGCGGGGCCACAGGCTGGCCCGACGCAAAGACGCCGAACGAGCGGAGGGACGGCCGGGAAGCCGAGCCGCCCGCCGGGCCGGTGCACGAGCCGGTGGGACGCGGAGCATGAGCCCTCCCCTGCCCGGAACCGTCGCCCTCCTCGAGGAGGGCATCGAGGGGGGCCTCCACCCCGGAGCGCAGCTCTACGTCTCGGTCGCCGGCGAGCCGGTGGCGGACCTGGCCGTGGGGGAGGCCCGGCCCGGGCGCCCCCTGGCCACCGGCGACCTGGTCGTCTGGCTCTCCTCCACCAAGCCCACGGCGGCCGTGGCCCTGGCCCGGCTGTGGGAGGCAGGAGCCCTGGAGCTGGACGACCCCGTGGCCCGCTTCCTCCCGGAGTTCGCCGCCGGCGGCAAGGAGGGGGTGACCCTCCGGCACCTGCTGACCCACACCGGCGGCATCCGGATGCTGGACGTGGGCTGGCCCCGGGAGGACTGGGACGCGATCATCGCCCGGATCGCCTCCCGGAAGCTCGAGCCGCGGTGGGTCCCGGGCCACAAGGCCGGGTACCACCTGTCGTCCAGCTGGTTCGTCCTCGGGGAGGTGGTCCGGCGGATCGACGGGCGCCCGTACGAGCGCTTCGTGCGGGAGGAGCTCTTCGGCCCCCTGGGGATGGAGGACTCCTGGGTGGGCATGCCGGTGGAGCGCTACCGGGCTTACGGCGACCGGATCGTCCCCATGTACAACACGGAGGTCCCGCCGGGCGAGGACGGTCCCCCGCCCCACCGCTGGCACCGGGAGGAGTGGGTCACGCGGCCGTCGCCCGGCGGCAACGGCCGGGGCCCGATCCGGGAGCTGGGGCTCTTCTACGAGACGCTCCTGGCCGGCGGCGTCTCCCCCCGGACCGGCAACCGGGTCCTCACCCCCCAGACCGTCGAGGCCCTCACCGCCCGCCACCGGGTGGGCCTGTTCGACCACACCTTCCGCCACACCATGGACTGGGGCCTGGGCTTCATCGTCAACTCGGCGTTCTACGACGAGCCGGACCTGCCCTACGCGTACGGCCCCCACGCCTCCCGGCGCACCTACGGCCACTCCGGCTACCGCTCCTCCACCGCCTTCGCCGACCCCGAGCACCGCCTGGCCGTCGCCCTGGCCACCAACGGCACCCCGTCGGACCCGGCCCACCTGGAGCGCATGGACGCCCTCTGCGCCGCCGTCTACCGGGACCTGGGGTTGGGTGGGGAGGAGCTCCTGGCCCGGATCGAAACGACCCGGGGCAAGGCACGCGCGGGTGCACCGAGCGCCGCCGACCTGATCCGCCAGGATCGCGATGCCCGCTGACGAGACGCCGGGCTCTCGCGTCAGGGGAACATGCAGAACACCAGGACGTCCGCCCCGCCGCCGTCGTCGCAGTACGTCCCGAGCGAGTGGCTGCGCTTCAGCTCGTTGAGCCCGTAGCAGGTATTTCCGCTGCCACAGGTGAGGCCGCCGCTGTGTTCCTGGACGTTGCCGCAGGAAACGGCGATGGGGCGAGAGCCAAAGGCGGACGCGTCGCAGACCTGGCCGAGGGAAACGTCGTGGCAGCTCCCGTCACACTCGACGGCGACCGGGAAGATCGACCCCAGATCGGCCTCACCGATACTCCCGTTCTGGATGTCGGTCCCCGTCAGGCTGCCGGTCGCGATGTCATCTCCCGTCAGACTGAAGTTCGCGACCTCGGAGCCACTGACACAGCCCGAGCACGCGACGTCGCTCGCCGGCGGCAGATTCACCAGCGCCGAGCCGTCCCCCGCGAAGAAGCTCGCGGCGACGCCGCCGTCGACGCTGAGCGCCGTCTCGGTAGCGCTCGCCGTGACCGGGAGCCGCTCGACACCGCCGCCGGCTGCCGAGGTCGGCTCCTCTCCGCCGGAATCCTCATCGGGCGCGAGCCCGGCCGCCGGGGACGCTTCCCCGTGCGCCGCCGCGTAGCGCCGGACCACCTCGAGGGCCTCCGCCAGCTCGGCCTCGCCGGGCGCGTCCGCGACCTCGAACAGCCGGGGCGTCGACCATTCCCCCGGGCCCTTCGGGTCGATCGCGCGCACCGACCAGGCGTAGCGCCGCCCGCGTTCCAGGCAGTTCTCGAGGGCGGGGGTGAAGGTGGTCGCCCGGCCGGGGATCTCCTCCCGCAGGACGAGGCGCTCGTCCTCCTCCTCCCCCTGGCCCTCGTCGAGCTCGTACACGGCCAGCTCGTAGCTGCGTGCGCCGGCCGCCCCTCCGAAGCTGAACGTCGGGCAACGGCTTTCGACGCCGGTGACGTGCGATGGATGGCCCGGCGAGACGCTCTCCGGCCCCTGGGCCGCCAGCGACGTGCCGGCGAGCGTCATGAGACACCACGCGACGGTTCCAACAACGGTCTTCATCTGGGTGGTCCTCCTCCTGTGGTCGGTCGGCGCGAACCGGGCGATCGGCTGCAGCCTTCGGCGTGTGCCCTGGCGTGCTTCCAGTTCCGTGCCAAGGGGTCAGCTCGGGTGGTCCCTCTCGGAGGACGGGACGGACGACGGGCCGGCGAGCCTTTGGCGACGGGGGGGGAGCGGCATGGAGGGGACCCCTGCGGCGACCCGGACCGACGGCGTGGGAGCGGCCCGCGTCCGTCGCACGGACGAGCCACCCTTCGCAGGGTTGCGACCGGCCTACCGGGGCTCGATGCCGAGGGACTTGAAGCGGCGGTAGAGGGTCGCGCGGGACACGCCGAGGCGCTCCGCCGCCTTGCCGACGTCCCCGCCCGTGAGCTCCAGCGCACGCTCGATCTCGAGCCGTTCGAAGCGCCGGAGCCGCTGAGCCAGGTCGCCTCCCGCCGGCTCCCCGGGCCCCGCGAGCACCTCCACGCTGAGCGCCCGGGTGTCGATCAGGCCGCCGTCGGGGGCGAAGGCGACGGCTCGCCGCATCTCCGTTTCGAGCTGGCGGACGTTGCCGGGCCAATCGAAGGCCGCGATGCGCTCCAGCGCCGCCTTCGAGATCCCCTGGATCGACTTGCCGAGGCGTCTGGCTTCCCGCCCGGCGAACCAGCTCGCGAGAGCGGCGAGGTCGCCGCGGCGTGCCCGCAGCGGCGGGACCTCGGTGGTCCAGCCCGCCAGGCGGTAGTAGAGGTCCTCGCGGAACCGCCCGCGGGCGATCTCGTGCGCGAGGTCACGGTGGGTGGCCGAGAGCACCAGGACGTCGGCCGGCCTCGCCGTCTCGCCGCCGATCCGGCGGACCTCCCGCTCCTGCAGGACGCGCAGGATCATCGCCTGCGTCGCCAGCGGCATGTCCCCGATCTCGTCGAGGAAGAGCGTGCCGCCGTGGGCCTGCTCGAAGCGCCCCGCCCGGGCCTCGACGCCCGTCGCCACGCCACGCTCGATGCCGAACAGCTCGGCCTCCAGGAGATCCCGGGGCAGCGCGGCGCAGTTGATCGCGACCCAGGGCCGGCCGCGGCGCGGCGAGGCTTCGTGGATGTAGCGCGCGAGGAGCTCCTTTCCCGTCCCCGTCTCGCCGAAGAGGATGGTCGGCATCTCCGAGCGGGCGGCGTGCCGGGCGCGCCGGTAGATCGCCAGCAGGCCCGGGTCCGTCGTCGCCGGCTCCGGCAGCGGCGGCACCTCGCCGGCCGGCCTCGGCTCCGCGGTTCGTTCGTCGGCGACCTGGAGGGCGACGAGGAGGCAGCGCGCGGCGGCTTCGATGCCGGGGCCGAGCGCCCGGCTCCGGCAGTGCGCCGTCAGGACGAAGTCCCCCTGCCGCACCGTCACCTCGACCGAAGGCCGGCCGGCGGGCCCCCCCGCCGGCTCGGGGCCGAGGTAGAGGACTGCTCCGCCGTCGGCCCGGCGGGACGATTCGCCGGCGGTTCTCTCGATCCGGAGCCGGTCGAGCACCCCGAGGGAGGCGAGGCTGGCGCCGCCCTCCGCGGCGATCTCCTGCGGGTCCCGGTGGAGAGCCTGGGCGACGAGGGCGGGGAGCCGATGCCCGAGCCAGGTCTCGCAGATCGACGCCTCCAGGGTCCCGGGCTCCCAGGAGCCGGACCGGGCCTCCGGTGCCGGGTCGTCGGGGAAGTGGATCGCCACCTCGCCGTCGGCGTCGTCGAGCTCCTGGAGCTCGAGCGCGACCATCCCGAAGCGAAGCCCGTCGCCGGGAACCAGGAGCTTGCGCGTCACCCTCTCGCCATCGACCCAGGTCCCGTTCTTCGAGCCCAGGTCCTCGACCTCGACGCCCCGCGGACCGACCCTGAGGATCGCGTGACGCCGCGAGATGGTGGCGTCCCGGAGCCGAACGTCCACCCCCCGGGCGGTGCCGATCGTGTGCTCGCCGGGGGGCAACCGCGCCACCACCTCCCGCCCCTTCACCGTGCCCACCAGCCGCCACATCGCCGTGCGCGCTCGCCGGGGTCAGGGGCCCGAGCCGGCTGCCGCGGGGTCGAGGGCGAAGCGAACCTCGAGGTCGCGCGCCCTCTCCGGCTCGCCCTGCTGCAACATCAGGTTCCGGTATGCGACCGCGTCTTCTCGGGTTCGCGCATCCTCGATCCCGTGCTCCCGCACGCGGACGTCCAGGAGCTCCTCGTAGCGCTCCGCCGCGAGCTCGCCGTCGCCGCGCTCCACCGCCAGCTCGGCGAGGAGGCGCAACGGGTGGGCGGGATCCCGCACCGCGAGCCCCCGCGCGCCCCGGCGGGCGAGGAGCTCCGCGTACCGGCGGAAGTGGCTCTCGGCCTCGGCGTACTCCCCTTCGAGCCGGTGGATCTCTCCGAGGTAGACCAGGCTCTGCTTGAGCTGCTCGCTGTCCCGGCCCTGGAGCTCGATCCGGGTCGCGAGAGCCCGCTCGATCAGGCGCTTCGCCTCGTCGACCTCACCCAGGTGATACCTCGACCATCCGAGGGTCTCGAGGGAGTGTGCGGTGCGCACGTTCCGCGGTCCGTAGACGCGCTCCCGAACCGCGAGCACCCGCTCGGCGATCGGCTCCGCCTCCTCGTGGCGCCCGAGCTGCTGGAGAGCCATGGCCAGGTTGCTGGCGAAGATGGCGACGCCCGGGTGGTCGGGCCCCTTGTGGGCGAGCTGGATCTCGTAGCCCTCCCGGTACAGGCGCTCGGCCTCTTCGTAGCGACCCTCCCGCGCCAAGACGTTGGCGAGCTGCAGCGAGAACGTGGGGTAGAGCAGGTCCTCCTCTCCCAGGGTCTCGCGAGTCCACTCGCGACCGGCCGTGTAGACCTCGGCGGCCTCGGCCGTCCGGTGCTGATGCAGGAGCACGTTGCCGAGGAGCAGGTGGCCGTTGGCGACCGCCTCGTCGGCGCCCTCTGCGCCCCGCTCCGCCAGGCGCCGGGCGAGGGGTAGGCTCCGCCTCGCGAGCTCCTCGGCCTCGTCCAGCCGGTCCAGGCGCCGGAGAGACGACCCGAGGGCGCGGAGGAGCCGCTCGTGCTCGACCGACCCGGAGTCGTGGCGCCGGAGCTCCCGCCGGGCCAGGCGTTCCGCCTCCTCGAAGCGCCCGTTCATCCGGGCCGACGTGATGCGCAGGTACTGGAGCTCGGCCTCCGTCGCCTCGTCGAGGCGGCCGTCGAGGGCGCGCGCGGAATCGCTCGACAGCAAGTCGTCCATCTCTCCGAGGAGCCCGAGGGCGAAGATCGCCTCCGCCAGGGAGACCACGATCCGGCCCCGCGTCTCCGGATCGTCCGGCAGCCGCTCGGGGAGCGAGTCGATCGCCCCGGCGAACAGGTCGCGCACGGTGATCCGGTCGATGGGCGTCGAGCCGGTGCGTACCTCCCCGAACATCGACGTCAGGAAGGCGATCGTGCTCTCGGCCTGGCTCCGGGCGCGCTCGGCGGAGGCGCGCTCCCGGCGGAGGTCGAGCACGTACCCGGTCGCGAAGAGGACGACGAGGAGCCCGGCGGCGAGGGCGGCTCCGCGGCGCAACCAGCGCACGTGCCGCGTGCGGATCCGGTGGAGGCGCTCCTGGACGGCGTCCACCGACGGCCGGCGCACGGGATCGTCCTCGAGCAGGCTCTCGATGAGCTCCCGGAGGTCCCGGCGCACCCCCTCGACCGGCTGGCGCTCTCCGCGCGCGGCCCGCTCGAGGATCGCCTGGGGGTCGAGCTCCGGCGGATGGGCGGGGCGCTCGGCGAACATCGCCTGGAGCAGCAGGCCGAAGGCGAAGAGGTCGCTCGCCGGGGTCACCGGTTCGCCGCGGGCCTGCTCCGGGCTCATGTAGGCCGGCGTGCCGAGCAATCGGCCGACCTCGACGGCGTCGCCGCCGGGTTCCCAGACGGTCATGGTCGCTTCGACCGTGGCGTCCGGTTCCCGCACGGCACCGGCGACAAGCTTCAGGGTCGGCTTTCGCTCCGCACCCTCATCGAGGGGCATCGACGCGCCCGGTTCGATCGCGTGCAGGCGCGCCAAGCCGAAATCGAGCACCTTGACCTCGCCGTCCGGCCGGAGGACCACGTTGCCCGGTTTCAGGTCCCGATGGACGATCCCCTCCCGGTGGGCCGCCGCGAGGACCGCGGCGATCTGTTCAGCGATCCGGAGCTTCTCCGCCGCCTCGATCCCCTCCCGGAGCGCCTGGCTCAGGGTCCGCCCTTCGACGTACTCGAGGACGATCGCCTCGCGGTCGTCCTCTTCGATGAAGTCGTAGATCCGGCAGACGCCGAGGTGGTCGAGCCGGGAGATCAGGCGGGCCTCGCGCCGCAGGTGCGCCTTCGTCGCGGAGTCGAGCCGCCGCCCCTCGCGCAACACCTTGATGGCCACGTGACGGTCGAGCGTCCGGTCGTAGCCCAGGAACACCTCGCCCATCCCGCCGCGGCCGAGGCGCTCCTCCAGCTCGAACCGCCCCAGGCGCCGACGGGACGGGCCTTCCGGCTGTGCTGCGATGGGCATGCTCTTCGTTCGCTCTGGTACGGATCTTCCCCGGCTCCTGCGGTTCGCCCCTCGGCGAAGCAGGCCATCGGTCCCCGGCGCCGGCTGAGTCCCCTATGGCCACAAGTTTATCGGAGGGGCCGCCGAGGGTCGAGGCGAACGCAACGAGCAAACGCCCGGCGCCGGGAGGCGCTCGGGCGATATTCCGCGAGCCGGGAAGGAGGAGTAGCAGGCGCCGCCCGCGCCGGGAGGAGGGCGCGCGCCGCTGCTCACCACCGCTGCGCGAGATCAGTCCGCATCCCGGACGGGCAGGAGGAAAGCGGTCGCTGCATTGTCCTTGGCGGTGAACTGGTCGAATCCCTCGCCGCCGAGAAGCACGACCCAGGCCCGGGTCGGGTCCGGGAGATACGTGGTGGACGACCAGTAGGTGGTCTGGATCGTGTTCTCGAACAGGTGCCCCCCAGGCAGCGCGGGATCCACCTGGCTGTAGTCCACGAGGCTGAGCAGCTCCCGGATGCTCGGCACACGCCAGTCACCGGCCACGGAGCCGTCGGTCAGGCCGCACGAACCCTGCGCGAGCGTGGCGGCCTCGTCGAGGGCGTCGGCGAAGTCGAGGGAGGCGTTGAACGTGGAACAGTCGGCGTCTTGCAGCCAGACCAGCCCGGTGAGGCGGTCCTCGACGGTTCCATCGGCCGCCGCAAACCGTGGCGTCCCCCAGCTCACGCCGGCCTGCGTCTCGCCGTCCTGGCCGGTGGCCGAGCAGGGGACGGGAGCTCCCGCGCTGCCGGTGGAGTCGTAACAGGTCCGCTGCCCCGTGTCCGGCAGGGGCGCGGCGGCTTCGGCGGCGGCGGTCGCCTGCACGGTGCCGTCCGGGAACCGCAGGCCGCCGGTGCTCGTCTCGATCAGGCCGTCGGCCGACAGGGAGGACTGGGCATGGACGGGGGCGGCTCCGGCGAGCAAGCCGAAGCTCAACGCCGCCATCGTCGCCACGCCCCGGATCAGGCGCTCGGCCGCCTTGTGCCACGCAGGGCGGGAACCGGGTGCAACGGCGTCGCGACGTGAAGAGGGCCGAGTCGGTTTTCGCACGTGGATCTCTCCCGGGGATGTCATCGGCCACCTCGGACCGGCCAAAGGAAGGCGGTGGTGCTGTCCTTGGAGCGGTTCCGGTCCTCTCCTGTCCCGAGAAAGACCTGCCAGGAGTTCTCCGTCGCGCCCTGGAAGGAGGTGGACGAGTGGTAGAAGTCCAGCTCGACCTGGGTGAACGGGTGCCCCGACGGTAGGGCGGGGTCGAGCTCGCCGTAGTCCAGCAGGCTCGCCAGCTCGCGGACGTTCGGCACGCGCCAGTCTCCTGCCGTCGATCCGTCGGTCAGCCCACAGGTGCCGTCGGCGAGGGCGTCGGCCTCGGCCAGCGCCTGGTCGAAGGAGATCGGAGCGAGGAACGTCGCGCAGTCGGCGTCCCTCAGCCAGATCAATCCCGTCAGGTGATCGGTCACGGTCCCGTCGCCGTTGTCGACGAACCGGTCGACCGGCCACTCGACGCCGGGGCGACCGTCGCCGTCCTGGCCGGTCCCGGCACAGGGGACGGCGTCGCTGCTCGCCCCGCTCGGGTCGTAACACAGGTCCTGGCCCGTCTCGGCGACGGGGGCGAACCCCGGGGACGCCGCCGACGACTGCACCGAGCCGTCGGGGAAGCGGAAGCCACCGGCGCGGGACTCGACCACGCCGTCCACGGAGATCGCCGGCTGGGCCGCGCTCGGGCCGGCTGCCGACAGGGCGAAGGCGGCCCAAAGGGCGAGGCCGGGTCTCACCAGGCGCGGGAAGGCCCGGCCGACGACCGGGCCCGGAGGTCTCTTCCTGGGCGAATGCTCGGTTGTTCTCATCGTGTCCCTCCCGGAGTCGGCCCCCCTTCTTCCAAGCTCCGTGCCAGCCGAACGGGACCCCACGGGACCGAAGCCTGCCCCCAGCGCCTCGGCGCCCGGCAGGGCCGTGGGGACGAGCTTCCGGCTTCGCCCCGCCCTTTCCCACGCCCGTCCTCGCGAAGGTCGAATCGACCGAGAGCGGACCCCGGTCCGGTCTCGACCCTGCGCCGGAATTCGCAAACCCGAGACGACCCGGCCCCCTCGAGCGAGCATGGTCCGGGCCGGTGCCCGCCGGCCCGGGGCGGATCGTTCTCGCCACCGGCCGCGCCCACCGTCCCTGAGCGGGCGGATAGAGACCCTCGCTCCCGCCGCCCCTCGGACGCCCCACCTGGAGCGCGCGGGAGCGGGAGCCCTCTGCACCGCCATCCGGGACGAGCAGGGACTGGCCGATCAGTTCTGAATGGTAGTGGCCATCCGTGCCGCACGCGCCGCGGAGATCGGGATCGCCTCCTCCGGGAGGCCGAAGCTCTCGTAGACCGGGCGTAGGAGACGGAAGGCGCAGCGCTCGGGCTCCTCCACGACCTCCTGGAAGGAAAGCACGAGGGGAGTGAGCAGCGTGAGGTCCTCCCCGTCGTCGAAGGTGCCCGCCCGGCGGCCGGGCCCGGGGACACGCCAGCGCCCGGGCATCAGTCGCGCCTCCTCCCGGCCGACCCCGAGCAGAGCGACGTCCACCGCCAGGGGATCCGTTGGCTCCAGCTTCCCATCGAGAACGGCCGCCGCCAGCCGAAACAGCGACAGCGGCACCCCGATCAACACCTCCGGGTTGATCCATCGCGGCGACGCTCCCCGCGCATGCTGGTAGAGGTGGTGGATGACGCTGCGGAAGCGGATGCCGCCGTCCGCCCGGAGCACGGTCTCCTTCACCACTCGATCGGAGGGGATCGCCCGGGCGATGAGGCGCCCCTGTTTCAGCTCGGGCTCGAAGGGGACGTGAAAGCTCGGGAGGTCCCTGGGCACTCCGATGGCCTCCGGATCGGTCAGGTACCTCTTGAAGGTGGCCTCCTGTACGTCCAGCCCCGCATCGCCCACCGGCTGGATGCCGACCCAGAACCACTCCTCGGAGGTCGCTTGCAGGTCGTCGCGGTCCGAAACCAACCGCCGTTTCGCGTTCTCCACGACGTCCTCCTCGACCTCCACCTGTGCGAACGCCGCAGCAAGCTCTTCCCGCGTCATGGAGCGCTTGCGCGCTCCGATCCGTGTATAGAACCTGCGCGCGTCCTTCGTTCCCTTCAGGGCATAGGGCTTACGCGACCCTCGGTTCACCTGCACCCGGATGACCGGGCCTCCTCCATGGGACGCCTCGCCGGTGAGCTCGAGCTCCTCGGCGCCCGGGCTCGGTTCGACGTCGTCCACGAGGGAATTCGTCAGCTTGGCGATCTCGGCATCCACCTCTTCGATCCCCTCGATCGCCACCGCCCGACCGTCCTCTTCACGAACGCCGATGTAGAGATCTCCACCCTCGGCATTGAGGAAGGCGACGACCTCCAGGGCGAGCTCCTTGGAATCCCGGAGCTTGTCCCGGCCCTTGAGCTCGAGCCGCTGTCCCTCCTGCCGGCCGATCAAGGTGCTCACAGGCCCTCCTCCTTTCCGTCCTCCAGGATCCTCTCCGGCGCGAGCAGGAACTGCGACAGCGGCAGTTGAACCAGCCCCCCCTCCTCCGATTCCGAGATCCCGCCGTGGACGATGAAGACGCGCTCCGCCCCGAGGGCCTCCGCCGCCCGCCGGACTCTGGCCAGCTTGCGTGGACGGACGCTCGACGAGCTCGTGACCTCCAGGGCGAGCTTACGGCCCCTGGTCTCGAAGACGAAGTCCAGCTCCAGGTCGTCTTCAGCCCGGAAGTAGGAGAGGCGCGCGAGCTGCCTCCTCGCCAGATCGCGCAGATGCCTGAAGACGGCGGCTTCGAAGAGCCGGCCCCGGATCTCCGGCTCGGTGACCTCGAGCGTGGAGAGCGCGGCCACCATTCCGTGATCCGCCGCGAAGACCTTCGGTGACCTCGTACCCCGCAACCGTCGGCTCGGGCGGACGGCAAAGCGAGGGAGCTGCGCCACCAGGCCGCCGTCCTCGAGGAGGGACAGCCATTTCTGGACGGTCCTCGGGTCGCGCTCCAGGTCCCGCGCCCGCTGGGCGGCGTTGAAGATCGCGCCGGACTCTTCCACGAGGTAGATGAACAGGTTCTTCACGGACTCCGCAGACACTTCGTAGCGAGCGAAGTCCCGGTAGACCGCGCTTTCGACCACGTCCTCTCGAAGCCTCCGCGCGATCTCCAGCCGCCCGAAGGCAGTCTCGGCGGCCTCCAGCAAGTGCTCCGGGAAGCCACCGGTCCACAGGTAGCGCTCGAGGGACTCGGGATTCGCGGCAAAGATGCGCTCCGGTGGGTCGTCGGCTCCACCGAAGAAGCGCAGGGCTTCGGAGAACGACAGCCCCTCGACCCGCACCTCGTCCCATCGGCCCTGGCCGGACTCCCGGGTACCTTCCCGGAGCAGGCTCGAAGCCGAGTCGGTGACCCCCACGCGGAAGCCTCCCCGGTCCACCACGTTCTTGAGCCAGAGGTCCCAGCGAACCCCTTGGCTGATTTCGTCGAAGAGCAGGACTCTCGGCTGCTCCGCATGGAAGCTCGGGGGAGTGACTTCCGCGACCTGGGACGGAATGACCTGGCGCGTCAGCCGGGCGTCGGAGAAGTCGAAGTAGGTGACGTTTCCGGGGCGCCATCCACTCTCGATGAGCTCGTCTACAGTCTGGAGCAGGGCCACGGTTTTCCCGACCTGGCGAGGTCCGACGAGAGCGATCGCGCGGCGGTCCTCCAGGCGCTGGACCTGGCGGGCCAGAACTCTCTGCACGTCCCGGCGAATCGGGTACCCCTCGCTCGCCCGCGCACCGGGCGTCGTCCACCAGGGGTTCTGACTTCGCACGAGGCCGGCAAGATCCATTGCGATGCCATCTTATACCCAAAGAACCTACATTGGAATGTCCTCTCGGGGCGCGCTACGCTCGGTTCCACCCATGCCTGCCCCCTACCGCCGCGCCGCGTTCGTCTTCCGCCGGGACCTGCGGCTGGCGGACAACACGGGGCTGGCCCGGGCGGCGGCGATGGCCGAGGAGGTCCTGCCCTGCTTCATCTTCGACCCGGCCCAGGCAGACCCGGGGCGGAACCCCTACTTCGGGGCGCCGGCCTTCCAGGTGATGCTGGAGAGCCTGGAGGACCTCGACGGTCAGCTCGAAGCGGCCGGCGGGCGGCTCTACCGGTTCCACGGGGACCCGGCGGAGGTGATCGGCGAGCTCCTGAACGCTCACGGTGTGGACGCCGTCTTCGTCAACCGGGACTACACGCCCTTCTCCGAGGCCCGGGACGGGCGGAACCGGGAGGCCTGCGAGGCGCGGAAGATCCCCCTCCACCGGAGCCACGACCTGCTCCTGACCCGCCCCGGGCAGGTCACCACTGGCGCCGGCACCCCCTACCGGGTCTTCACCCCCTTCCACCGGGCCGCGCGGAAGGAGCCCGTCCCGGGGCCCGCCGGGGTCCCGGAGATCCGCTTCGCCCGGCCGGAGATCGCCCCCGCCCGGTCCCGGGAGCTCGACCACGAGCTCCTGCCGGAGCGCCGGGAGCTCCACGCCCGGGGCGGCCGCCGGGAGGCGCTCCGCATCCTGGAGCGCCTGGAGCGCTTCAGGACCTATCCCGAGGAGCGGAACCGCCTGGCGCCGGCGGGCAATCCGGCCGGCGGCGCCACCGGCCTGGGGCCCCACAACAAGTTCGGCACGGTCTCGATCCGGGAGGTCCACCACGCCGTCGTCCGCACCCTGGGGCCGGACCACGACCTCGCCCGCCAGCTCTACTGGCGGGACTTCTTCACCCAGCTCGCCTGGTTCGAGCCGCGAGTCTTCGGCAACGCTTTCCGGCGGGAGTACGACGCCATCCCCTGGGAGGACGACGAGCGGCTGTTCCAGGCCTGGTGCGCCGGCCGCACCGGCTTTCCCCTGGTGGACGCCGGGATGCGGCAGCTCGCCGGGAGCGGCTACCTGCCGAACCGGGTCCGCATGGTGGTCGCCTCGTTCCTGGTCAAGGACTTGCGCGTGGACTGGCGCCGGGGGGAACGCTGGTTCGCCACCCACCTGATCGACTACGATCCGGCGGTGAACAACGGCAACTGGCAGTGGGCCGCCTCCACCGGGGCCGACGCCCAGCCCTGGTTCCGGATCTTCAACCCGTGGCGCCAGCAAGAACGACACGACCCGGATTGCGCCTACGTGCGCCGCTGGGTCCCGGAGCTCCGGGACCTCGCTCCGGGGGAGGTCCACGCCCTGGAGGGCCGCCCGCGGGGCCTGGCCTATCCGGAGCCGGTGGTGGACCACCGGGCCCGGGCCGCCCGGACGAAGGCGCTCTTCGCGGAGGCCCGAGCGCGATGAGGCGGCTCGGCTCCAGGAGGACGCTCGCCGCCCTCGGGCTGGCGCTCCTCTTCGCCGGGGCCCCGGGCTGCCGCGCCCCGGAGGGCCGGAGCGTGCTCCTGATCTCCCTGGACACGGTCCGCCGGGACCACCTCTCGGTCTACGGCCACGAGCGCCCGACCTCGCCGGGGCTGGAGCGCCTGGCGGAGCGCGCCGTGGTGTTCGAGGAGGCGATCACGTCGAGCACCCAGACCTCGCCGGCCCACGGGAGCTTCCTCACCGGTCTCGACCCCCACGTCCACGGCAGCGAGAGGAACGGAACGCCCATGGCCGAAGGCGTGACCACCGCCGCCGAGCTCTTCGCCGGGCGCGGCTTCGCCACGGCGGCCTTCGTCTCCGGCTACCCCATGCGGGCCGCCGACTCCGGCCTGGACCGGGGGTTCGCCGTCTACGACGACGCCTTCCAGGGGCCCCGTCGCCGGGGCCAGGAGACCGTCGGGCGGGCGGTCGCCTGGCTCGCCGAGCAGGACCCGGACGAGCCCTGGTTCCTCTTCCTCCACCTCTACGACGCCCACAATCCGTACCTACCCCCACCGGACTACCCGGTGCGGTTCCCGCCGGAGGAGCCGGCACGGCTCGTGGAGGGACTCGAGAAGTACAAGCTCGCCTACGACCGGGAAGGGCGTCCGCTCCTGGACCTGAACGGCTACATCGCCCGCTACGACACCATGATCCGCTACCAGGACGACCTGATCTCGTGGCTCCTGGAGCGGGTCGACCTGGAGCAGACGGCGGTGGTGGTCGTCTCCGACCACGGGGAGACCCTGGACGAGCGGTACTGGATCCTCGACCACGGCGGCCAGGTCTTCGACGAGCAGGTGCGCATCCCCCTGATCGTGGCGGCGCCGGGGATCGAGGGGGGCCGGCAGCTGCCGGGCCTGGTCCGGGGCGTCGACCTGATGCCGACCCTCCTCGAGCTCGGGGGCGTGGCCGCGCCCGAGGAGGTCGCCTCCAACCTGGCGGGCCGGAGCCTCGTGGGCCTGCTCCAGGGGGACGGAGACGCCGGGGCCGCCCGCCGGGCCTTCAGCACCGCCTATCCGTTCGACCAGCGCCACGACGACCGCGGCTACGAGCTCTCGAAGGACCGGCCGATCCTCTCGCTCCGCACCGGGCGGTGGAAGCTCATCTCCTACCCGGGCGCCGGCGGCCCGTACCTGGAGCTCTACGACCTCCAGGCCGATCCCGGGGAGGAGCACGACCTGTCCGACGACGACCCGGAGCGCGTCGAGCGGATGCTGCCCGAGCTCGAGGAGTGGTACCGCCCGCGCCAGGAGTTCCCCGGGCCGGAGGGGCTCGACCCGGACGCCCGGGAGGCCCTGGAGAGCCTGGGATACGTAGGAGGCTGACCCCGCGATGAGCTCGCCCGCCCCGCAGGCGCAGGAGCGCCCCGGCACCTTCCGCGCCCTCTGGCTCGCCATGCGCTCCTGGCGCACGGCCTCGGTGGCGATCCTCTCCTTCGCCTCGGGGCTGCCCCTGGGCCTGGTCTGGATCGCCATTCCGGACTGGCTGCGCTCCATCGGCGTGGACATCCGGGCGGTGGGCCTCATCACCCTGGCCCAGGCGCCGTGGACCTTCAAGTTCCTCTGGTCGCCGCTCATGGACCGCTACGCGCCGCCCTTCTGGGGCCGCCGGCGGGGCTGGGTCGCCCTGGCCCAGGTGGCGCTGCTCGTCGCCACCCTGGCCCTGGCCGGGGTGGGCAACGACCCGGACGTGGTCTGGGTGGTGGGGGCGCTGGCCCTGGCCATCGCCTTCGCCTCCGCCAGCCAGGACATCGCCTACGACGCCTACGCCGTCGACGTCCTGCGCAAGGAGGAGCACGGCGTGGCCGCCGGCGCCAAGATCGCCACCTACCGCATGGCGATGTTTCTGGCCGGAGCCGGCGGCGTGACCCTGGCGGGCCTCTACTCCTGGAAGTGGACGGCGGTGGGCCTGGCGGCCCTCTACCTGCCCATGCTGCTCGTCACCTGGAAGGCGCCGGAGCCGGAGGTCCCCGTCGTCTCGCCCAAGACCTTCAAGCAGGCCGTGTGGCACCCCTTCCTCGGGTTCCTGTCGCGCCACCGGTCGCTGGAGATCCTGGCCTTCGTCTTCTTCTACAAGTTCGCCGACAACCTGGCCCAGGGGCTGCTGCGGCCGTTCCTGGTGGACATGGGCTACGACGCCGTGGACCGGGGCGTGGCGGTGGGCACCATCGGCCTGGTGGGCATGGTGGGCGGCGCCCTACTGGGAGGGCTCCTCACCACCGCCTGGGGCCTGGGCCACTCGCTGTGGATCTTCGGCTTCCTCCAGATCTTCTCCAACATCGGCTACATCCTGGTGGCGGAAGCGGCGGTCAACCGCCCCCTCATGTACGGGGCCATGGGCTTCGAGACCTTCACCCAGGGGCTGGGGACCGGGGCGTTCATGGCGCTCCTGCTGCGCATGACGCAGAAGCGCTTCTCCGCCACCCAGTACGCCCTCTTCTCCAGCCTCTTCGGGCTGCCCCGGCTCTTCGCCTCCCCCATGGCCGGGTTCCTGGTCTTCGGCATGGGCTGGACCCACTTCTTCTGGCTCACCATGGCGGCGGGGATCCCGGGGCTGATCCTCCTCCACCGGTTCGTCCCGCTCGGGGTGCGCGAGCCGCACTTCAAGGTGCGGGAGATCGTCAGCCCGGAGCCGCTCCGCGCCGGGGGCCTCGCCTGGCGAGGGCTCGCCGGGGGAGTCGTGGGCCTCGGGCTGGCCGTGGTGAGCCTCCTCACCCTGGAGGCCCTGAACGCCTACGGCGACCCGGAGGCGACGTTCCACCTGGCTTCGGCCTTCCGGGACCTGGTGGTGCCCTCGGAGCTCACGGACTGGCTGGAGATCACCGGGGTGCTCACCTTCGCAGTCGTGTCCGGTCTCTTCACCGCCGCGGTGGCCGCCGCCCGCCACGGCAAGCTCCCGGAGATCGAGGAACAGGGCGGAGAGACCCGGGGCGACGAGGGCTCCGGCGCCGCCTGAGACACCACCGAGACGAGGAGACACCGATGACGCCCTGCCGCACCACCTCCCCTGGACTCGCCGCCCTCGCCGTCCTCGCGCTCACCTTGCCGCTCGCCGCCTCGCCGGCGGCCGGCCAGGACCCTGGAGGCGAAGACGCCGCGGTGGCCGCCGCCCGCGCCCACCGGCAGGCCCACGAGGCGGAGATCCTCCGGGACTACGCCGAGCTGCTGAAGATCCCCAACGTCGCCTCCGACACGGAGAGCATCCGCCGCAACGCCGAGGTGATCCGGGACCTCCTGTCCGAGCGGGGCGTCGAGGCCGAGCTCTGGACCCTGCCCGACACCCCGGAGGCCCCGCCCATCGTCTATGGCCGCCTGAAGGCGACCGCCGGCGCCCCCGGGGACGCCCCCACCCTGGGGGTCTACGTCCACTACGACGGCCAGCCGGTGGATCCCTCCCAGTGGACCGCCACCTCGCCCTGGGAGCCGGCCCTCTACTCGGCCGCCGTGGACGAGGGAGGCGAGCCGGTGGCTTTCCCGGAGGCCGGCGAGCCCGTCGACCCGGAGTGGCGCCTCTACGCCCGCGCCTCGGGCGATGACAAGGCGCCGATCCCGGCGATCCTCACCGCCCTGGACGCCCTGGAGGCGGCCGGCGTCCCCCGCACCGCCAACCTGGTCTTCTTCTTCGAGGGCGAGGAGGAGGCCGGCTCGCCGCACCTGGAGCGCTACATGCGCGCCCACCGGAACGAGCTCCGGGTGGACGCTTGGCTGATCTGCGACGGCCCGGTCCACCAGAGCCGCCGGCCCCAGCTCGTCTTCGGCGTCCGCGGCTACACGGGCCTCGACATCACCGTCTACGGCGCCCGGCGCTACCTCCACAGCGGCCATTACGGCAACTGGGCGCCGAACCCCGGCCTGCGCCTGGCCCACCTGCTGGCGAGCCTGCGGACGCCGGAGGGAGAGGTGCTGGTAAAGGGCTTCGGCGACTCCACCGTGCCCCCCACCGAGGCGGAGCTCGATGCAATCGCCGCCCTGCCGGCCGTCGACGGCGCCCTCCGGCGGGAGCTGGGCCTGGCGGCCAGCGAGATGGACGATGCCCCCCTGGCCGAGCGGATCCTCCACCCGTCCCTCAACATCCGGGGCATGGAGAGCGCGGCCGTCGGCGACAAGGCCCGGAACGTCATCCCCACCACCGCCACCGCCTCCATCGACATCCGCCTGGCCAAGGGCAACGACCCGGTGGAGATGCTCGACCTGGTGGAGGCCCACGTCCGGCGGCAGGGCTACCACATCGTCCGGGACGAGCCGGACCCGGAGACCCGCCTGGCCCACCCGAAGATCGCCCGGATCGACCGGCGTCCGGCCTACCGGGCCGCCCGGACCCCCATGGACACGCCGGTGGCCCGCCGGGTGATCGCGGCGGCCCGGCGACCGGCGGGTGACGACCTGGTCCTCCTGCCCACCCTGGGGGGCTCCCTCCCCCTCTACCTTTTCGAGGAGGTCCTGGACACCCCCATCGTGATCGTCCCGATCGCAAACCACGACAACAACCAGCACGCCCCGGACGAGAACCTCCGCATCGCGAACCTCTGGTACGGCATCGACCTGATGGCGGCGCTGTTCACCATGGAGCCCGACGCCGAACCGTAGGGTGCGACCCTTTCGCACCGAGGGGCTCCGGCGGACCCGCTCCGGTGCGATGCGATCGCACCCTACGACGCCTGCAGGGTCGGGTCTCCGGGCCCTACTCCGCCGCGAAGGCGAGGACCGGGCCTTCGCCGGTCTCGTGCCACTCCCAGGTGCAGCCGTGGCGCTGGCAGATCATTTCCAGGGCCGCGCGGATCGGTGCGTCGTCCACCTGGATGCTCATCTCCAGGTCGCCCTCGAGGGCCCGGTCCACTTCGACCCTCGCCCCGGCCACCTCGCCGAAGGCCCGGAGGACCTGGCTGACCTTGGCGTCCTTCAGGTCGATGTTGATGCGCTCGTCGAGCGCCTGCGCGGAACCGGCCGGTGCCGACTCACCGGTCATAACCTCCCCCGAGGACCGCACGGTCTCCTTCGGCTCGTGGCCCCGCACCGGCGACTCCGGGTCCTCCAGGATCCGCAGCCGCCCGTCCTCCACCCGCCACAGGCAGCCCACGCTCTCGCAGGCCGCCGTCAGGGCCGTGGCGACGCGTACGTCGTGGAGCTCCATGGAGATCGTCCTTTCGAGCTCCGGGATCTGGGCCACCTCCAGATCGGCGATCTCCGCCATGGACCGGAAGAACTCCGGAGCCGCGGCGTCCTCCAAGGCGATGTCGATCCGCTCGTTCAGCCAGTCCCGGGCAGCGGCGGCCGGTGAGGTGCCGGGGCCGGCCGATGCCGCGGGCCCTCGTTCGGCGACGGCGGTGCCAGGAGATCCGGCCGGGGCGGCGGTGGCCGTCGGCGCGCCGGCCAGGAGGGTCACGATGAGCACGGTGGCGACGCGGTCCCGCCGCCTGGCGATCTCGGTCATGGTCCGGTTCATGGTCCGTCCCCTTTCGTCAGGATGATCGTGGCTCCCCGGGGCTCGGCCGACCGGCCACCCCGGGCGTCGAGGAGCGAGGTGCCCCCGTCCAGCCTGCGGACGATCAGGACACCATCGCGGTGAATCAGCGAAGCAGAGTTGGGATCGGGACCGGGGTCCGCACCCGAGGTGACGAGCTCCGGCGGCTCCGGGCGGGGACCGGAGAGGGGGCCGAAGAGGACGGCGACGACCGCTGCCGTCCCCAGGAGGCCCGCCCCCAGGGGCAACAGGACCCGCCGCGGGCCGGAGCCCGCTCGTCCGGTCCACAACCTCCGGCCGCTCCCGTCGCCCTCGAGGGCCCGTTCCACCACCCGGTCCAGGGCCTCCTCGTCCGGCTCCAGCACGCCCCGCAGGCGCACCTCGGCCGTCCTCTCAGCGTCTCGGCGATCGGTCATTCCGGTCCTCCAGCAGTGCCGCCAGGCGCCGGCGCGCCCGGTGGAGCCTCATCTTGAACGCGGACGTGGAGATCCCCAGCACCCGGGCCGCCTCCGGGGTGCTCAGCTCCCCGGCGGCCGCCAGGAGCAGGGCTTCCCTGTCCCGCCCCGGCAGTCGGCGGAGCGCCGCCAGCACCCGGGCCAGCTCACGGCGCCGGTCGAGGCGTTCGAGGGGGTTCGGGTCGGTGCCGGCGGAGCCGGCCGACACGGCGGGATCGCGGGCAGCGGGGGCCCGGGGATCCGGGGCGTCGTCGTGCCCGTTGCCGAGGGCGCTCAGGGGGAGGAGCAGCCGGCGCCACAGGCCGGCGCGGACGGCCCGGCGCCGGGCGACGGCGAAGACGAACCCCTCCGGGGAGTCCGGCGGCCCGTGGCGCCGCCAGCGCCCCACCAGGGCGGCGAGCGCCTCCTGGGCGACCTCCTCCGCCTGCTCGGCCGATCCGGTCCGCCCCAGGCAGTACCGGAGCAGCCGCGGCGCCAGCCCCCGAACCGTCGTTTCCAGGTCCACGCCGGGTACGTACCCGCAGCGGGTGATCGGTCACACCTCGCAACCGCTCGGCCGTCAGATCCCGAGCTCTTCCAGGTGAGCCAGGGCGAGGCGGTACTCGTCGATGAGCGACGCCTCCTGGACCACCAGGTTGTCCATCAACGCGCCGAAGATCTCGAGCGACTCGGCCGCGGTGTCCGAGTCGTACATCCGCGCATCGAAGGCCAGGTCCGTCAGGCGCCCGGCCGTCTGCCCGAACTGGTCAAGCTGGCCGAAGTAGACCCGGGAGATGATGGCGGCGGTCTCGTAGTCCAGGAGGCCGAGGGCTCCCGTGCTCGTCGCGGTCTGCCAGGCGGCCTCCGCCGGCATCAGGATCACCGGGCCGTCGCCGGTACGGGCCTCCGTCACCACCGAGATCGCCGCCCGCTCCCCCACGCCCTCGGCGGTCCGGGCGGCGATCGCCTCGGCCAGGCGCGCATGCCGCGGTCGAGACGCCTCGATCCGCTCCAGGTTCGACTCGATCTCGTGCTTGAAGCTGGTCAGCACGCTGGCCGCCCGGGCCCGTTCCGCTCGCTGCGAGCGCCACTCGTTCAGGCCGAAGGCGAGGAACACGCTGAGAACGATGAGGACGCTCTCGAGCGTGAGGTACACCGCGGGGTGTGCACTTCGAGGGCGGGCCCCGCGTGGCGGAGGCGCCTTCCGCGGGGCACCCTTCCTACGAACCCCCTCGCCCTTCGCCATGGAGGCAGAGTACCAGGGACCCTGGTGCAGATCTGACTCGCCGGCGTCCGCACGATCGTCACGCGGAACGGGAACGACGCCTCACCCTGGCCCAGACCCTCCT
>JBKHJP010000290.1:0-5722 GCA_046538065.1 Thermoanaerobaculia bacterium
GCCAGGGGCGATTCGGGGGCGCCCGGAGTAGGGCGGCGATTGATTCACAAGCTCTTCCGCCCGCCACCGAAGACGACCTCAGGAACCGGGGCGTCCTGGCCGAGCTCGGCGACGCCCTGCACCCGACGCTGTACGGGGTGATGGCGTTCGGGAAGGATCCCCAGGCGTACCCGCAGACGAGGACCTTCTGGGTGGAGTGCGTCGCCTACGACGGGACGGATCGCGCGTCCGAGGTCCTCCTGACCGGCGAGGCCATGGGGCGGCTGGACGAGCAGGTCCGCAAGGCGGTGGCGTGGGTCCGGGGGCTGGGGAAGTTCGAGAGATACGAGGACTTGAAGCGGGAGGACATCCCCCTGGTCCCGCCGAAGGCCCTCCGAGAGGCGGTGGTCAACGCCGTCGTCCACCGCGACTACGCCATCACCGGCTCCAAGGTGTTGCTCGAGGTCTTCTCCGACCGGATCGACGTCACGAGCCCGGGGCTCCTCCCGAACCACATGACCGTGGAGAGTGCTCGTTCCGGCGGCCACCCGCGCTCACGCAACGAGCTCATGGCGAACTACCTCCTGGTCATGGGGCTGATGGAGCAACGGGGGCGCGGCTGGCCGGTGATCCGCCGCGCGATGAAGGAGTTCAACGCAACGGAGGCCGAGCTCATCCAGGACGAGGGCGGCAAGTACGTCCGGGCCACGTTGTGGCTCGGGCGGTAGGCTGCCGTCCGCCTGCGGGGAGCGCGGTCAGCCGCCTCGGCCGGCCTGCGTCAGCACGGAGTCCAGAAGCGTCTCCGCCCTGGCGGCCCGGTCCGGCTGGAGGACCACGATCAGGGCCTGCCGCACCGTCGAGGGCGAGGCGTCCCGGAGGGCCTCGGCGATGGCCCGGATCGCGAGGTCGAAGGGCAGACGGGCGTGGCCGGCGCCGAAGACGGGCAGGGCGAGGCTCTCGCACCCTGCGTCCCCGGCGTGGCCCAGGGCGCCGGTCACGCAGCGGCGCACCGCTTCGGCGGAGGAGTGGTGCCGCCGGTCGGTGGCCACGCAGTGGACGATCAGCCGGTGGGGCGCCCGGCCGCCCGGCGTGGCGCAGGTGAACCCCACCGGCAGCTCGTCCCGGCCCGTGCGGCGCGCCTCCTCCTCCACGACCGCCTCCAGGCGGCGCTTGAGCTCCCAGCCGGTCTCCTCGATCACCGCCCGGCCGGTCCCTCCGCCCAGGCTGAGGCGCGGGTTGGTGGAGGTGCAGATCGCCTCCGCCGGGGCGTCGACGATCTCCCCCACGAAGAGCGAGACCTCCAGCCCCCGCCCCCGGTCCATCGGCGGCGGGGGGCCTCCTTCGCCACGGCAGCCTTCTGCGCTTCGGGGCTGCGGCCCAGGATCTTTGCTAGCAGGCCCATGGGGAAAGTCTCGGGGCGGTGGCCGCCCCTGGGCATCCTACCCCGCGGTCCTGCGCAAGCGGCTCCCCGCCGGGGCTCAGAGTCGCCGGGCGAGCCAGAGGCCGCTTCCGGTCAGGATCAGGATCAACCCGGCGGTGCCGGCCGTGCCGAGCACGGGGATCTCGAGGACGTCACCGCCCCCGCCTCCCGACCCGCGTTCGAAGATCGTGACCGTGGCCGAAGGAGGGAGGTCGACGGTGTAGGCCAGGCCGGGCTCGACCGTCAGGACGACCGTCTCATTCTCGTCGATGTCGGAGTCCGGGAGGGGGGCGATCCGGATCGGCAACGTGGAGGCGCCCGCGGGAATCGTGAGCGAAATCGGTCCCCCGCCCACGGGAAGGGGATCGGACCCGTCGGCGAAAAGCTCGTAATCCGTACCGTGCTCAGCCGTCCCGGAGATCCCCACCAAGACCTCCAGCGCCTGGTCGACGGGGCCCGTTCGGCCGATGGAGATCTCGCCGGGGTCGGCGGTGCCCGGGGTGCCCGGGCTTCCCTCCACCGCTTCCGGGTCCGTGGCCACCGCGGCCGCCGCCGAGCCGAAGGCGATCGGCAGGTGAACCGAGCCCATGCTGGCGTCGAAGCGCCCGAAGTCACGCACGCTCCAGCCGACGTGGGCCTGGAGCCTGGTGCCGAAAGGACCGCCGGTCCAGGCGTCGAGGTCGAGGAAGAGCCAGCCGAAGGGGCCGGGCACCGACGGCTGCGGGACGACGGTCCGCTGGGTGGCCAGGGCTGCCACCGGGGAGGGCAGGGCTCCGTCGAAGCCGTCCTCGTCGAAGCGCAGGCTCACCCCTTGGCCGAGCGGGACACCGGAGGGCCCGAGGTCGCAGTCGAAGGGCTCGACGAGCCGTCCCGTGTCCCGCCAGATCCGAGCCTCCGTTTCCTGGAAGCCGCTCTCCCAGAATCCCGTGCTCCACCGGCTGGGGAGCGCTTCCCGGTGATCGGCTGCCGTACCCGCGGTGTAGCGGCCGTAGAACGTTCGTGCCTCCGCGGTGGTGAGCGGATCGTCCGTGGACGCCTGCAGCGGAACGAGTCGCTCGGCCCGGGCCGAGTTCTCTTCGGCGTCGAGGGTCACGCCCTCTCCCCAGAGGACGTCCTCGAAACCGAGGAGCCCGAAGTACCCGGGGTCGCCGGGGAGGGAATCCGTGCAGGCCGTGGTGACGTCGACGGTCAGGTAGCCGCGAGCCATCCGGCCTCCATGGTCGTGTCCGGCGCAGCGGTCGTCGAAGAGTCCGGAGGCCTGTCCGCTGTGGGCCGCCCGCAGCCCGTCGAGGGTTCCGGCCGCGAGGGGCGCCGGCGGCAACCGGCCGGAGCAGCTCGGACGCGCCGCCGGCCCGCTCGCGGGAAGCTCGCCCTCCGTGAAGAGCTCCGCCAGGTCGAGCGTCCGTGATCCGTGGCCCGGGAGGTGGAGGTCGAAGCCCAGCGTCGGAATTCCCAGGTCGGTCCAGAGGACGGCCCGGGCCAGTACCGGCTCGGGGGCCGCATTGTGGATCCTCGCCAGAGTCCGGACTCTCGTGGGGTCCTCCAGGTCCATCTCGAAGTAGGGCAGGAGGAGGGTCGCCCCCGGGGCGGCGTCCGGGGTGCCCAGGACCCCGGGGTCGCCCTGGACGGCGCCGCTCGCCGTGCTGAAGAGCCCGCTTCCGCTTTGGAGGACCGTCACGTGGCCCTGCTGGTCCGGGCCGAACGGCCCTCCCGTGGAGGCGTCCAGGTCGAGGGCGAGGCCGCTCCCGGACGGCTCCTCCAGGGGGATCCGCTGGGTCTCCCAGGGGAGGGCGTCGGAGGGGAAGGGGGCGGCGCCGCCCTCCGGGTCATAGACGGTGCTGCCCTCGGTGGGCAGGGGGAACTCCGCCGGTAGAGACCCGCAGGGGAAGTCCGTCTGCGCGACCCCGGAGTCGCGCCAGACGAGCAGCTCGGTGTCGCCGTCGGGGAGGTCGAGCCCTGCGATGGACGCGAGCCAGGTCGACGACAGGGGCTCCCGGTTGTCCGCTGCGGAGCCCTCCACGAAGCGGCCGTAGAACGTCCGGGCGCCGGGCGTGCTCGTCCTGGGGTCCTCCCCGGACGCCTCGATGTGGACCAGGCTGCCCCCGTAGGCGAAGTCGTCGAAGACGTCGGCGAAGAACCAGTCCCCCCAGAGGACGTTGCGGTTGCTGGCGATTCCGGTGCCGCCCGGCTCGAAGTAGCCGGCGTCCGACGGGAAGAGGAGGTTGCACTCGTCGACGGCGTCCACGGTGATGTACCCGGTCATCAGATCCGTCGGAGCGCCTGCGCACGAACCCCCGAACACGGAGGACGCCTCTCCGGTGAGCCACGACCGGAGGTGAGCTCTCAAGCTCGCCGGAAGCGCGGGCAGCCCGGGCTCTGTGAAGGGAAGCCGGCTGCACGTGCCACCGAAGTCGTCGTGGGGCTCCGATCGATCCCCTCGGGGGCTCACGTCGTCCGTGGGTGCCGTCAGTGGCAGGAAGCCGTCGACGAGTGCCGCGTGAAGATCGATCCACTCGGAGTCGTACCCCGTCAGGTAGACGTCGAAGCTGAGCACCGGCACGCCCAGGTTCGACCAGATCGTGACGTGGGCCACCACCGGGGCGGCCGAGGCGTTCCGGATCGAAAAGAGCGTCGTCGCGCCGGGGACGTCGTCGGTCGGATCGACCTCGAAGTAGGGCAGCAGCAAGGTCGCCGCCGGAACGTCATCCAGCGTCCCGATCTCGGCGCCGGCCGGACCGGCGGCGACCAGGGCCGCGAGGGGCAGCAACCAGAGGGCGAGTGCAGCTTCGGTGCGCATGGGTGATCTCCTGGGCGACCGGCTCCCCGGAACGCCGGACTGGGGGCCTTCCATTCAGGCTCACCCACAAGTGGCGAAGCAGGCCGGAAGATTTCGCGGTCCCGTGTCAATTCTTCATGGCTAGATCCGGACCACCGCCTCGATCTCCACCAGGAGCTCGCGGCGGCAGACGTCGCCGCGCAGGCCGGCGATCCGGGCGCCGGGCCAGGTCCCGGCCAGGTGGTCCCGGACCCGGGGCCAGTCGGCGGCGTGGCGGACGTAGGCGCGGAGGAGCATCTCCTCGTCGAAGCTCTCCACGGCGGGGCGACCGAGGCGCCGGGCGGCGTGCCCGACCAGCGTGCTCAGGTTGAGCGTGAGCTCGTGGAGCTGGGCGTCGAGCCGGCCGGGGTGCGCCGTCCGGTGGCCGACGATGCTGGCCGTGCCCGAGACGAGGAGGAGCACCTCCCCGTCCGGCTGGGGTAGGGCGGTGGCGCGGGCGAACGAGGGGCTGCGCGGCCCGTAGCGGCGGGGGTAGCGATAGGCGCTGAGCTGGCGCGGGTTTTCGATGGGGATTCCGGCCTCGGCGCCCGCCAGGGCGTAGATCCGCAGGGCCGGATCCTCGCCGCCGATGGCCGTGCCGGCGCACAGGGTCTCCTCGGCGATCCCGGCGGCCTCCATGGCCCGGCTCCGCCCCTCGCAGAATCGGCGATAGCGCTCGTCGTCGCCGCACCCCTCGTTGATCCGGGGCATGTAGTTCCAGGCCCGGAGCAGGTGGGGACAGCCGTGCCGGGCGGCCGTTTCGAGGATCTGCCGGTAGCCGGTCTCCGTGAGGGCGGCAAGGTCGTGGCTGTCGTCGCCCTCGAAGGCGAGGAACACGACCCCCTCCGCTCGGCGCCAGGCCACCTCACCGTAGCGGCCCCGGGAGACGGGGCCTTCCGCGAGCCAGTGCTCGGACTCGAGGGACCCCCCGAGGAACGGGAGACCGAGCCCCGGCCGGCCCGGCGACGGCCGCCGCAGCGCGAACGTCTGGAGGGACGCCCCGCGGAGGCTCGCGGAGGCGGCCACGCGCAGGAGGGCGGCCCGCGTCACGCGGGGGGTGCACTTCAGCTCAACCGACACGATCCTCGACCACCGACCCTCTTCGTGACTCCAGGCGGCGAGTATAGCGCCCGGCGTACCATCGCGTCCGTGCGGGACGACGACTGTGTCCGGTTCCTCCAGTGGGCGCTGCCGCGCCTGGGGATGCGCTGGTCCGGGTTCCGGAAGGTTAGGCGCCAGGTCTGCCGGAGGATCACCCGGCGCATGGGGGAGCTGGGCCTGCGGAGCCTGCGGGAGTACCGCGAGCGCCTGGAGGCGGAGCCGGGGGAATGGCGGGAGCTGGACCGGCTCTGCCGGGTGACGATCTCGCGCTTCTGGCGGGACCGGGGGACGTTCCGGACGCTGGAGGAAACGGTGCTGCCGGCCCTGGCCGGCGCCGCCCTGGAGACCGGGAACGCGACCCTCGAGGCGTGGAGCTGCGGCTGCGCCTCCGGGGAGGAGGCCTACAC
>JBKHJP010000028.1:0-21872 GCA_046538065.1 Thermoanaerobaculia bacterium
GTTCTTTTCCCCCCTCAGGAGAGCCCGCTCTTCCATGAGCTGCTCCTCGAAGAGGTCCTTGAGATCCGATCCAAATCCAGTCGAGGGCGAAGGAACCCCCGAGCTGTCAAGCGCAAAATGAGTAGCTTCCGATCTAGAGCACGTCCAGCTCGCTCGCGAGCCGGAGCTGGAGGATCCCGTTCCGGCCCTCGACCAGCACCGCCGGGTCCTGGGCCGTGCCGTGCCGGGTGACCGTGCGGCCGCGGATCTCCTTGGTGATCTCCTCCTCGTAGATGCCGACGATCCGGTTCGCGGTCCGCCAGCGTTCCAGCCGGGCCACGGGGTCCAGCACCGCCGGCGCCTCGGAGGGATGAGCCGGAGTGGCGGACGGCTCTGGGGTTGCATCGAGTCGCATGAGGCCTCCTCGCCCCATGGAGTAGCAAACTCCGGGCCACTCGGGGCTGGACGCAGCGGCACGACTCCGCGGTGCGCCCCGGCCCGCCGGGGGTCCCCGAGTCCCGTGCCCGGAGGCACGGGATAAGCTGGCCCCCGCCGTGGAGAGCCGCCTGGACATCGCCAAGAACTGGCTTCCCCGCTACACCGGCCTGCCCGTGGACCGCTTCGGGGATTACGTGCTCCTGACGAATTTCCACAGCTATGTGGAAGCGTTCTGCGAGCGCTTCGCGTGCGATCTCCACGGCGAGGGCCGGCCCATGCAGGCGGCCACCAACGACGCGGGGCTGACCATCGTCAACTTCGGCATCGGCTCGCCGAACGCGGCCACCGTCATGGACCTCCTGACCGCCCGCATGCCCAAGGGCGCCCTCTTCCTGGGCAAGTGCGGAGGGCTCAAGCACTCCACGGAGATCGGCCACTTCATCCTCCCCATCGCCGCGATCCGGGGCGAGGGGACGAGCGCCGACTACTTCCCGCCGGAGGTGCCGGCGCTGCCGTCGTTCAAGCTGCACAAGTTCGTCTCCGAGAAGATCGTCGCCCACGACCTGGAGTACCGCACCGGCGTGGTCTACACCACCAACCGGCGCCTGTGGGAGCACGACCAGCTCTTCCTGGAACGCCTGCGGCAGCTCACCTGCATCGCCATCGACATGGAGACGGCGACCCTGTTCATCGTGGGCCACCACAACTCCATCGCCCGGGGGGCGCTGCTCCTGGTTTCGGACCTGCCGATGACGCCGGAAGGGGTCAAGACCGACGTGTCGGACCTGGCGGTGACCCGCCGCTGGGCCAGGGTCCACCTGGAGATCGGGATCGAGGCGATGACCGAGATCGGCGAAATGGGAGAACAGATCAAGCATTTTACGTATTAGCCTCACTTCACCAGGAAGCCGACGGTCTGGGTCGGCGCAGGCTCCTCGGAGCCCCGAAACCAGACCCGGGCCATCAGGGTGTGGTGGCCGCGGACCGGGTGCCAGAGGAGCTCCGGGGCGGTGGTGACGAGGGTCCGGCCGTCGAGGACCCACTCCACCCGGTCCACCTCCGGGCTGCCCCGCAGCCGGAAGGGGAAGCGCTCCCGCTCGTCGGGCAGGCGGGGATCGAGGGCGATGTGAAGCCCTGGGGTGGGGCTCTCCAGCCGGGGCCGGGGCGGCCCTCCGCCCTCCGGAGTCTCCGACGAGACGGCCGGAGCCGCCCCGCCGTCCCGGGCGCCAGCCTCCGAAGCCACGCCGTCAGGCGCCGGGTTCGCCTCCTCCGGGTGCCCTTCCGGATCCCCGTCCGGATGGAGGGGGCAGCGCCCGGCCGGCTCGCGCCCCGGGCGGAACCACTCCTGGGTGATCGGGCAGGAGCTCCCCGGCCGGGCGCCGCTCTGCCGGCAGATCGGCCGGCGCTCGAGCCCGCGGCTGAGGTAGAGCGGCCCGGCGTCCTCGTGGCGGTGGAGCTCCGCGAAGACCGAGCGCAGGACCAACCCCGGCCCGCCGGCCCCGGTGACCTCGTGCATCGGCGTGCGGTCGACGTTGCCGATCCACACGCCCACGGTGTAGCGCTCCGAGAACCCCAGCGCCCACGCGTCCCGGTAGTCGTTGGAGGTCCCGGTCTTGACCGCGGCGGGGATCGGCAGATCGAGGACCGACGCCTCGCCGAACTCCAGGCGGCGCGCCGCGGGATCGGCCAGGACGTCGGTGATCTGGGAGGCGACCTCCGGGGAGAACACCCTCCGCCCCGCCCCCGGCGCCGGCCCGTCCAGGGACCAGACCAGCGGACGGCTCTCCCCGCCCCGGGCCAGGGTGGCGTAGGCCGACACCAGGTCCACCAGGCGGACCTCGCCGGTGCCCAGCGCCAGGCCGTCCCCGTAGACGTCGGGGTGCTCCCGGAGGGAGCCGAACCCCAGCTCCCGGAGCCGGGTCAAGAAGCGCTCGCGGCCGACGAACTGGGCCGTGCGCACCGCCGGGGTGTTGAGCGAGTTGCCCAGGGCCTCCCGCAGCCGCAGGGGACCGTAGAAGTGGCGGCCGTAGTTGCGGTAGTCGTGGAGGCCGTGGGCCACCGACTCCACCAGGGGCTCGTCGTCGATGAGCGTGGCGGGGGTCCAGCCGTCCTCGAGGGCGAGGGCGTAGAGGAAGGGCTTCAGCGTCGAGCCCGGCTGGCGGAGGATGAGGACCTTGTCGATGCGCCCGCCGGGGTGGTCGCCGGAGCCGCCGCTGTCCACCCAGGCGAGGACCTCGCCGCTGCCGTGCTCCACCACCAGCACCGCGCCGTCCGCCGCCCGACTCCCGGCCAGGTCGGCCAGCCGCCGGTCGAGGATCGCCTGGACCCGGCGCTGGAGCAATCCGTCGAGGGTCGTGGCGACCGTCGCGTGGGACGTCCCATACCCCTCCAGCCGGTCGTGGACGTGGCGTACGAAGTGCCCGGCATCGACGGGGATCCCGAAGGGGGCGACGGTCAACGGGGTGGCGGCGATGGCCCGCCTCTCCGGGTCGCCGAGGAGCCCGTCCTCGTGCATCCGGTCGGCGAGGCGCTGGAGGGGCGCCTCGACGCCCTCGGTGCCCCTCGCCGGGTCCAGCCGCGACGGGCTCCGCACCAGGACCGCCAGGGCGAGCATCTCCTTGGGGCTCAGGGTCCCCAGGTCCCGGTCGAAGTAGGCCCGGGCGGCGGCGGCCACCCCCCGGCGCCGGCTCGCGTACGGCACCTGGTTGAGGTAGAACTCCAGGATCTCGGCCTTGCTGAACCGCGCCTCGAGGCGCCGCGCCTCGAACCCTTCGAGCCACCGGGACCACAGCGTCCGGGGCCGGGGGTGGAGGATGCGCACCGCCTGCTCCGTGAGGGTGCTGGCGCCCCGCACGGCGGAGAAGGACCGGAGGTTCTGGACCACCGCCGCCAGCCGGGCCCGCCAATCGACCCCGCGGTGGGAGAAGAAGCGCCGGTCCTCCGCCGTCACGAAGGCCTGGCGCAGGAGCGGCGGGACCTCGTGGAAGGCCACCGTGTCGTGGAGGTTCCAGCGGTTGCGGAAGGTGATCGAGAGGACGGTCCCGTGGCGGTCGGTCACCCGGGGGACCGGGGCCTCCCCGGTGGCGGGGGGCAGGGTGGCGGGCATCTCCCGCAGTCCCCGGGCGGTGGCGACACCGAGCCCCGCGGCGCCCAGGACGGCCGCTCCCAGGGCGAGGGCACAGAGCCGGACGGCCAGGCGGCGCCGGGACCGAACCTGGCCGCGGGAGCGCGTCCGCCACCACCGGAAGCGGACCCGGCCCCGGCGCCGCCGGCGGCTTCCCGCTCGCGGTCGGCCCGGCGCTCTCACCGCCCTCCCCCGTCCACCACCAGGCGGGCGGGGACCCCCTGGCCGAAGACGTCCGGGTCGTACAGCTCCTCGGCGTGGAGGGGCAGCACCTGGAACTCCCCCGCGGCGACGGCCTGGGCGGTGTAGCTCAGGTGGTAGTTGCCGGCGGGGAGGTAATCCGAGTAGAAGCGCGCCGCGTGGTGGCGGAGCTCCCGGTGGTAGAACGACCACCGGGACGCCCCGAAGCCGACCCAGTCGTCGACGGTGTACCAGTACGAGGCGTGGGAGCGGAGGAAGTCCCCCTCGGCGGCATCCACCTCCGACGCGGTGGCGAGGCTCCGGTCGACGGGCTCGAGACCGCCGGGGACCGGGTCGTCCACGACCACGAAGCTCCGGGGCGCCGGGAGCGACAGGTAGAGGTCGACCCGCACCAGCTCGCCCCGCTGCACCTCCATCGGGTCCTCGAGGAGGACCCAGCGGCCGTCCCGCTCGACGCTGTACTCGCGCCGGACCTCCAGCCCCGCGTCGACGCTCTCGGTCCGGAGGACGCGCGGCGAGTAGAAGAGCCGGGCGGCGTAGTAGAGCCTGCCGCTCCCCCGGCGCTCGATCCCGAGGCTGGTTCCGCGCCCCGGGTCGCCGGGGCCGAGGGGCCTCTCGATCTCGGCGGGGGCGTCGCGGACGTCCTCGAACCGGGTCGACCCGAGGCGCTCGCCGTCCATGGAGACCTCGACCTCCATCCGCGGCGGCTCGCTCTCGTAGACCCGGCTGTAGTCGACGAGAGCGTTCAGGCAGAAGACGTTCGCCTGGGTGTTCTCCCACCGGTCGCGGCGTTGGCGGGCCTGGGTGATGGCGCGGGTCAGGCGGAACGGGAGATCGGCCACGCCGGTTCCGGCCGGGGCCTCGCCCCCTTCCACCAGCGCCGTCAGGATCGCGCACTGGGTGCGCTCGCCGCTGTGGAGGATGCGCTCGTGGCCGGTGTCGAGGCTCTCGGTGAAGGCGATCGTGCCGCCGCTCCGGTCGGCGTGGGCGAGGATGGCGGCCTCGACCTCCTCCACCAGCTCCGGGCCGGCCCCGAGCCGGATCGCCGCCAGCAGGTAGTGGGCCTTGCCGAAGAGGTCCATCTCCGGCAGGTGGCGCCGGTAGCGCTCCAGCTCGTCGCGGGTAACGGCGCCGTGCTCGGCGAGGGCCGCCAGCGCCACCGCCCGGACGCTCGACGCCATGCCACGGCTGTAGAAGTCCGGGAAGACGTCGCGCCGCAGCAGCCGGAGCAGGTAGGCGTCGAGCCTCTCCTCCACCCCGGCGGGCACGGTGACGCCCCGCTGGCGGAGCCACCCGAAGGCGAGGGAGGTGTAGGCGCTGAGGTACGGGCTGACGTAGCGGTCCTCCGGAATGAAGTAGACCATCCCGCCGCTGGGCGCCTGGTACTCGGTGGCGAGGTCGAGGATCTCCTGGGGCAGGTCCCGGTGGCCCGGCCACTCGAGGTCCTCGGGGAGGTACGCCCGGAGCTCGGCGTAGTGGGAGGCCATGACCGCCTGGGTCAGCTTCTGCTCCCAGCAGGTGTACGGGTAGTCGCGCATGTAGCGGAAGGCGCCGTCGACCCCGCCGATCACCGACGGGCTCGCCACCAGGCTGATCCGGCCCACGTCGGTCCGCACCCCCTCGGGGACCAGGACCTCTTCGCGGACCCGGTCGTCGGTAGTGGTGCCGTAGGTGGCGGCGGCCTCGAGGGCCTGGCGCCGGCGCACCGGGATCGGGACCTCCAGGCCGTCCCGCTCGGTCCCGTCGCCGGCGCGCACGGTGAGGCGGATCTCGCCGTCCTCGAGGACCTCCACCGGGAAGCTCAGGGGCACCCGCTCGAAGGGGGGTGCCACGACCTCGAGCCCGTCCAGGCCCGCCGACCGGCCCTGCCCCGCCACGGCGGCGTCGATCCGCAGGGTCCGCTCCCGGTGGGTACGGTTCATCACCGTGAACCGGGCCTCGAAGCGGTCGCCCTCGGTGACCTGGTTGGGCAGCGCCGGGCGGAGCTCGATCGCCTGGTTGACGGCGAATCGCCCCTCGCCCAGCCCCATCCGGTCGCCGCGGCTGACCGCCATCACCAGCACCCGCCAACCGGTGAGGTTGTCCGGCGCCTGAAACTCGATCCGCGCCCGTCCGGAGGCGTCGGTCTCGAGCGCCGGGTTCCAGTAGCTGACGTAGTCGAACAGGGTGCGGAGCCCCCCGTCCCCCAGCCCGCCGCCGCCGGCGTCGGCTCCCTTGTTCTCGAATTCCTGGATCCCGATCAGGCGCGTCAGGAGGTTGTAGTTCGAAAGGTCCAGGGGCTCGAGCCGGTAGAACCCCCGGTACGGATCGAACGCCGCGCTCCCGCCCTCGACCAGGTCGAAGACCGCCTCGTCGAGGACCGCCACCGCGAGCTGGAGGTCCAGGGGATCCCCGGGCGGAGGACGCCGCGGCCGCGCCGCCAGGTCCACCGCGACCGTCTCCCGCGGCTCGTAGGTGGCCCGCTCCGGCGTGGCGGTGACCTCGATCTCCTTGTAGGGGTCGCGGACCTCGATCCGGGCGTATCCCATCCGGAAGGCGGGCTTGCCCAGGTCCACCTCTCCCTCGCCCGCCTGGCCGCCTTGGCTCCCCTGGTCCCCCTCGCCGCTCTCGCCGCTCTCGCCGCTCTCGCCCGGCTCGTCCCTTGCGCCGGGCGGAGCTTCGACCCGCGGCGAGGTGACCACCACCGAGAGGTAGAACCCCGGGAGGTGCTCCGGGGTGACCTCGACCTCCACCACCTCGGTGGCGGTCTCGAGGACGCGGGTCCAGCTCCGCTGGATCCCGTAGCGCTCGACGGTCAGGAGGGCCCGGGCCCCGGGGAACGGGTTCTGGATCAGGAAGCGGGCGGTCTCCCCGACCCGGTACTCGGTCCGCTCGGGGACGATGGGGAGCTGGTGGCCCGGCGGCGTCTCCCACACGACCGAGCCTCTCCCCCGGGCCCACCGCTGGAGGGTGCTCGCGTGGCGGCGGCCGGCGGTGTCGGTGATCCGGTGCTCGATCCGGTAGAGCCCCGCCTCCTCGGGGACGAAGGAGCACGCAACGGGCTCGGACCGCGACGGCGTCCGGCAGCTCGCGACCTCGACCCAGCGGTGCTCGTAGCGGGTCAGGTAGGCGTTGCCCGCGCCCTTGACCCGGGAGGCCACGGTCTCGCGGTAGCTCACCCGGGTCTCGATCTCCGTGCCCTCCACCGGCGCTCCGGTGGCGTCCACCACGACCCCCTCCACCGTGGCGGCCTCCCCGGCGGTCAACAGCCAATCGGGCTGGTGGATCCCCACGTAGCGGTCGCGGCCGACGTAGCGGGTGCCGCTCCTGCCGGCGACGTACTTGCCCCGGTCGTCCCGCACCGCGCTCTCCACCTGGAGGCGGCCGTGGACGATCTCGGGCAGGGGGACGGTGAAGCGGGTCTCCTGGGTGCCGCCGCCGTCGAGCTCGCCGGTGCTCTGGTGGAGCTGGGCGGAGCTCCCGCCGACGTCGAAGCGGAAGCCGGCCAGGGCGGGAGCGGCGGGGACGGGCCGCGGGGTCAGGGTCACCGTCACCCGGGTCTGGGCGTCGGTGTAGGGCCCGCCGGCGTGGAGCTCGGCCCGGGTCGTGACGGCGAGCTCGTCGCCGGGGCGGACGAGGTCGGCAGAGAGCTCCGAGAGGACCCGGAACGGAGCCGGCGTGAAGTCCGCCACCATCACCGTCAAGGGGGTCCACTCGATGTCGTCCGCGAACGAGGCGGTGAGCCGGAACTGGTACCGCCCCACCGCCCCCCGAGCCGGGATCTTCACCTCGCCGTCCAGGGCGCCGAAGTCGTCGAGGAGGAGGTCTTCGAAGCGCGCGACCACCTTGCCCAGGGGGTCGACCACCTCGAGGGTCCAGTAATCCGCCGGGGCAGGGACCAGCCGGCGGTCGTCCTGGTCGCGGACGTAGATCTTGTACCGCACGGTCTCGCCGAGCCGGTAAACCCCCTGGGCCGTCGCCCCCCAGGTGCGGATGTGGTGGTGGCGCTCCCGGAGGCTCCGGGGGATCCAGGTCTCGCCCGTGCCGGTGGACCGGACCTCGAACCGGCCCACCAGCGGCAGCAGGGCCAGGTCGTCGCCCCGGTCCACCCGGACCATCAACAGGGGCTCCTGGGGATGCTCCGGCGTCCCCATCCAGCGGCGCATGGTCAGGTCCGGGTCGACCCGGTCGGTTCCGTCGAGGGTCGCGCGGCCGTCGCCGTCGGTGATCCCTTCGCTCAGCGGGCGCGGGTCCGGCTCCAGCTCGAAGAGCCCGCCGCTGTAGAGCCGCACCCGGGCACCGGAGACCGGCCGGCCGGTGGCCAGGTCGGTGACCCAGACCAGGCTGCTCCGGTGACCGAGCTTGGCGTGGACCTGGAACGGGGTGACCTGGGCGAAGAACCACTCCGGCGGATCCGGCGTGGCAGGCCGGGTTTCGACCGTGGCCACCGCCGCCCCGGAGCGGTGGTCGCCCAGCCAGCGGCGCAGCTCCAGCGGGGTGCGGTAGGCGACGTTCAAGGCCGGGACCACCGGCACGTCGAGGCGCTCCGACTCGTGCCCACCGGCGGTGAGGCGATCGAGGCGCACGTCGAGGCCGTCGAGGTTGGTCACCACCGCCGGGAGGTGCGTGTCGACGTCCCGTTCCAGGACCGCCACCGGGTGGGTGAGCACCAGGTTGGGCGGCCGGTCGCCGGTGAGGAAATCGAGGGCGACGTCCTCCTCCAGGGGCCGGTCGAAGACGTCCCGCAGCGCCTCCGCCGACCCTTCGAGACGGTAGCGGCTGCGGGCCTCGAGGACCTCGGGAAGCGTCACGGCGAACGGGCGGCCGTGGTGGGGGCGATCGAGCCAGCGGCCGTCGTGGATCCGCTCCCAGGGGTCGTAGTCGTCGCGCCCCCCGGCCAGGTCCGGGTCCACCCGCAGGTGGTCCCGAAGCACGTCCCGGGCGACCGGCGTGGAGAAGAGCAGCCGCGCTCCCTTCAGGGGGTCGCAGGCCCGGCCCTCGGCCTGGGGCGGTCCGCCCGGCCGGATGTGGACCCGCTCGTCCTCCAGGTCGGTGCACTCGACGCCGAGGAAGGCGTGGCGGGGGTAGGTGTGGAGCTCCAGGACGGTGCGCTCCTCCACCCCGGCCTCCGGCCCGCGAGCCGACCGGACACCGGGCCTGACCACGAGCCGGACCTGCTCGCCGAGGGGCAACGCCACGAGGGGCTCGATCCGGTACCGGGGGGCCGGCGGCGGTGTCTCGGCCTCCGGCTCCTCGACGAGCCGGATCGGGATCCGCCCGTCCCTCGCCGTGCTGAAGGCCAGGTGATCGACCAGCGAGTCGGCCACGACCTCGTGGTTGAAGGTCACGTCGAGACGCGGGCTCCCAGGACCTCGCCAGGTGGCGAAGCTCACCGACCGCACCCTGGGCCGCTCGGTGACGAAGGTGTGGCGCACCGCCGCGGCCAGGGTGGAGCCGTCGAGGGCCCGGAGCTCCGGGCGCAGGACGACGGTGTAGCGCGTCGCCGGCTGGAGGGCCTCGTCCTCCCCGAGCCGGCAGGAGAGCGCGGCCCTGTCCAGCCATCGCCACTCGCAGGGGACCGCGGGGTCGATGGAGACGGGGACCTCCCGGGGGGTGCGCTCCATCCGTCCCAGGGGGACCATCGGCCGGTCGAACTGGACGACGATCTGCCGGCCCGCCGGCACGTCCTCGCCGCTCGGCTGGATCGAGAGCACCTCCAGGGCGCCGGGACCGGCCTGGTCCGCCCGAGCCGGCGCAGCGGCGGCCACCGCCAGGAACAGCCCCAGGGCCGCGATCCGGGCCGGCCGGGGCGGGAAGGGACCACGACGGGTCGTTCGTTCCATGGGTCTCTTTGGGGAGCACCCTCCTGCCCCGGCGGGGGCGCCCCTCGGGCGATCCGGAGGCAGGCTGTGGCGATGGTGTGGGATCACGTCCCCAGCCGCGGGTCGAGGAGGTGGAACGGGTTGGCGGTGTCGGGGGAGAGGGGGACCGGCAGGGCGGAGTCGTCGCCTTCGGCGGGCGCCTCGGCGATTATGGTCAGGAAGGTCCGGTGGACGACGATCGTGGGCAGCCGGAGGGCTCGGTCCGGCAGGAGCTGCTGGACTCCCGTGAGGACGACGAATGCGCCGGCCCGGGGCCGGAAGTCGAACGCCAGGTCCACCAGCCCCGCATCCAGGTAGACGCTGGCGGTGGGGCGGCCGTACCGGAGCCGTCCGAGCAGGTCGGGGAGGCTCTCCCCCGCCCGGGATACCCGGAGCTCCACCAGGTCCGCCGGGTAGCTCGCCCGGTCGATGCCCACGACCTGGGGCGGCGACGACAGGAAGTGCCCCAGGGAGCGCCGGGCGAAGACCAGGGGATCGTCGCTCTGAGCGTGGAAGTGGGCGGCCCCCACGAGGGCCCAGGAGAGCCCCGAGACCCGGAAGCCCAGGAGCTCCCAGAACCCGGGCTTGCCCTCGGTGCGGATCGCGTAAAGGAATTCCTCGGCGGCGTCGGGATCCCGAGCACCGTCGAGGAGCCGCCGGACGTACCCCAGGTGGTCTTCGGAGAGCTGGCTGGCGTCAGGGGCAGGCATCGAGCCGGTCGGCACCCTCGGGGGCGCCCGCCGCCCCGGGGCCGACAAGCCTTCGGCCCCGGAGCGCGGAAGGAGCATAGCGCGTTTGACCGCCGCCGGGCCGGGACGGCCCGGCACGGACCGCAGTCACTCCGCCTCTCGGCGGGCGGTCTCCAGGAGCCAGCGGGCGCGCTCGTCGCCGGGCTCCAGGGCCAGGCGGCGCTCCAGGTCCGGGATGGCGTCGGCGAAGCGGCCCAGGTCCATGAGGGTCGTGGCCCGCTGGAGGCGGGCCTCGGCGTTCTCCGGGGCGGCCTCCACCGCCCGGTCGAAGGCGGCCAGGGCCTCCTCCAAACGGCCTGCCGCCCCCAGGAGGTTGCCGAGCTGGAGGTGGGCGTCGGCGTAGCCCGGGTCCAGGCGGGCCGCCTCCCGGAAGTGCTCCAGGGCGAGCTCGGCCCGTCCCCCGTTGGCGGCGATGCCGCCCAGGGCGTAGTGGAGCCGAGCCCGCTCCCCGGGCACCTGGGCCGCCGGTAGGTCGGGCTCGAGCTTCAGGGCTTCCCCGAGCTCCCGGGCCGCTGCCTCGGAGCGGCCGAGGCGGTAGAGGGTGAGGCCGAGGGACTTGCGATAGGCGTAGGTCTCCGGCTCCGACTCGACGGCCCGGCGATAGTGCCCCGTAGCCTCCTCCAGGCGGTCCGCCAGGACCGCCTGGTCCCCCTGGAACTTGTGGAACGCGCCCCCGCGGGCGGCTCCGGCGAGGGCGTCGACCAGGGGGTCGGGGATCCGGACGCGCCCGAGCTCGGCGGTGCCGGAGACCCGCTCGAGGTGGCGCCGGGCCTCCTCCGGCCGGCCGGCGCGGCGCAGGGCCTGGGCCAGGGGATGGCGGACCTGCCCCGCCTCGGGCTGGAGCTCCAGGGCCCGCTCGAGGTGGGGAACCGCCGCCTCGGCCCGGCCCTGGCGGAGGAGTGCCCGACCGAGCCCGAAATGGGCCGCGCCGGCGGCGGCGCCGGAGCCGCCGGCCAGAGCGCTGAAGGCTTCCTCCGCCTTTCGGGTACGGCCCAGGGCGAGGAGCGCCTCGGCCCGGCGGAGTCGGGCGGCCGTGGCTTCGGGGCCGTCGTCCTCGCCGGAGCCGGCATCCACCGCCTGCCGGTAGTGGCGCGCCGCCGCCTCCAGGTCGCCGCGGCGCTCCAGCACGTAGGCCAGGAGGTGGCGCCAGCGGGCGGCGTCCCCGGACGGTTCGGCGGCGGCGGGACCGTCCGGACCCGCCTCCAGCAGGGACAGGGCGTTGGCGAAGCAGGGCCGGGCGGCGTCCCAGAGCTCGTACGCGGAGTAGAGACGACCGAGCTCTCCGAAGGTCCGGGCCAGATCCGGCGGGGCGACCCCGCGGGCCTCGGCCTCGGTGACGGCCCGGTGGGCTTCCTGGAGCTGGTCCCGCACGGAGGCCTCCACCACGTCGGGGCCCGGCGCCGGAACCGGCTCCAGCTCCGGAAGAGCCGCGTGCGAGGAGCTGGCAACCGGCCCGAGCAGGAGGCCCAGCAGCACCCCCGTCAGGCGGCCCGGCCAACCCCTCGGACCCTGTAGGGGCGAAGCTCGCCTCCGCCCGCGGGAGGAGCCGTTCGGCTCGCCAGGCTCGCTCAGGCCAGGGGCGAGCTCCTCCCCTACACGCGAACCTGGAGTCCCGATCCTCGGAGGTTGTAGGGGCGGAGCTTGCCTCCGCCCGTCGGGAGCGACGCCACGAGCTGGCCTCACCGGACGGCCCTCCCGGTGCCCTTCTCCAGCGTCACGTACCGCCCGGGCTCCGGCGCGTCCCACTCCTCCATCGCGCCGTCCGGCCAGACGATCCGCACCGCCTCGGGCGGAGGACCCTCCCCCAGGCCGAACAGGGCCCGGGGATCGTTCGACGAGGCGTAGCTCCCGTCGGCGGCGGCCCGGCGCCAGGCGACCGGGCGCCCGGCCCGGATCAGCCCGACCCGGGCCCCCAGGGCGTCGCGCACCGCGCCGGAGGGCGTGCGCACCACGGCCCGGACGCCGAGCCAGGGCCGGTCCTGCCCCACCGCGTTGACCAGCAGGCGCGCGGGGCCGCTGGAGTTGGTGATCACCACGTCCGTGTCGCCGTCGTCGTCCAGGTCGCCGAACAGGGCTCCCCGGCTGACGTGCGCGGGCTCGAAGGCCTCTCCGGCCCGGTCCGTCACCTCCTCCAGGCGACCGGAGCCCACGTTCCGGAACAGCTGGTTGCGCTGCCGGAAGGGGTAGGGATCCCCGGCCCGGACCTGCTCCTCCAGGGCGCGGACGGCGCCGTTCGCCACCAGCAGGTCCAGCAGGCCGTCGTTGTCCACGTCGAGCCACCCGGCGCCGAAGCCGTTGGCCTCCAGGCTCGGCGGCCCCAGGCCCGAGGCGTCGGTGGCGTCCAGGAAGCCGCCGGTGCCGTCGGCGAGGTAGAGCGTGTGGGTCTCGCCGGTGAAGTGGACCATCACCAGGTCGTCGTGGCCGTCGCCGTCGAAGTCCCCGGCGTCCACGCCCATACCCGCCTCCGGCAGCCCGGCGCCGTTGACCGCGCAGCCAGCCAGGAGGGCCTCGTCCCGGAACGTCCCGTCGCCGCCGCGGACCCAGAGGTGGTTCGGCGTGCCGTCGTTCGCCACGTAGAGGTCCAGGCGGCCGTCGCCCGTGAGGTCCGCCGCCAGGGCTCCCAGGGCCTTGCCCTCCGATTCCGCCAGGCCGGCGGCGGCGGTGACGTCCTCGAACGTCACACCGCCCCTCTCCCCGGCTCCGCCTCCGGCGGCACCGTCCCCGCTCCCGCCCGCGGCGCCCAGGTTCCGGAACAGGCGGTCCGGGAGCGGATCGTAGACCGACGGGTCGCAGTAGTCGGGAGACCCGGTGAGGGTGGTACAGAGGCGGTGCTCCTCGAACCGGAAGTCGAGGTAGCTCCCCACCCAGAGATCGAGCCAGCCATCGCCGTCGTAGTCGAAGAAGACCGCCGGCACGCTCCAGCGCGGATCGTCGACCCCCGCCGCCCGGGTCACGTCCTCGAAGGTCCCGTCGCCGCGGTTGCGGAGCAGGCGGTTGCGGCCGAATGCGCTCACGTAGAGGTCCGGACGGCCGTCGTTGTCGTAGTCGCCGGCGGCGGCCCCCATGCCGTAGAGGGCCTCCGGGAGCTCCGTCTCGGCGGTGACGTCGGTGAACCGCACGACCGGCCGCCCGTCCGGCCCGGGGGCCGTGTCGTTGCGGTACAGGCGATCGGTCAGGGGCTCGGGGTGACGGGGCGCCTCCACGGCGTCCGCCATCGACGCGCCCGCCCCGTCGCCGGGCTCCAGGAGCGTCCCCTGGACCAGGTAGAGGTCCAGGTCGCCGTCCCCGTCGTAGTCGAGGAGCGCGCCGCCCGAGCCGATGTTCTCCGGCATGTAGTAGGCGCCGGTCCGGCCGTTGAAGTGGTGGAAGTCGAGGCCGGCGGGCTCCGTGCGGTCGACGAAGAGGGGACCTTCGGGCAGGGGGAGCGGCCGGGGGGCGGCTCCGTCCGCCCGCCCCTCCCCCGGTGGAGGGGACGAGGACGCCACGCCCGGCCCGGGCGCCGACGCTTCCGGTCCCGGCCCGGGCTCCTCCCCCCCGCGGGAGCACGCCTGGAGGCCGAGGACCGCCAGGACCGGGACCAGGACCGGGACCAGGACCGCCAGAACCGGGACCGGTACCCCGCTCAGCCCCTGGAGCCGAGCCGGGATCAGGGTTCGAGCCGGGTCCGCCATGATTGTGGATCGCTTCGCCTTCGCCATCGCGCGAAAGCCGATCCTACCCCAGCTTGCCCCGGGCGATCGCCGCCTGGACGGTCTGGATTGCCTTTTCCACCCGCCCCGTGAGCTCGTGCTCCAGCTCGCCCTCCCCCAGCTCCTTCGCCACCAGGTCGCCGTACTCCACCCGGCGGGACCAGAGCTGCGAACCGCCGCGGATCACCCGGAGCTCGAAGGCAGCCTCACCGGTGCCGCGGTCCTCGCACTCGATCAGGTACCGGGAGCCCTCGTGCTCGAAGACCCGGTTGATGCCCGGCAGAACCGGGCCGTCGCCACGGCTCATCCGTCCCCCTCCCGCTCCAGGATCACCTTCAGGTCCAGACGGCCGTCGCGGGTCCCCAGCACCTCCTGGTCGGCGATCCGCCAGCCCTGGGACAGGTACTCCTCGTAGAGGTCCGCGGCCACTTCCGCAGGAGCCACGCCCTCGAGGACGATCTCCTTCCTTTCCATGTCGTCTGCTGAGTGTACCCCGAGGGGGACCGCGGGACGGTTCCGGCCGGGGTAGGATCGCCTGTAGCGACCTCCTGGAGCCTGGAGCGAACCCGTGCCCGACGACGATCCCGCCGCCCTCGAAAGCCTGCTGGACCGGATCCGGCGCCTCGTCCGGGAGGAGGTGCTCCCCCTGGAGCCCCACTTCCTGGCGGAGCGCTTCGACGAGCTGGAGCCGGCCCTGGAGCGCGTCCGGGGGCGGGTGCGAGCCGAGGGGCTGTGGGCGCCCTGGCTGGCCCGGGAGCTCGGGGGCATGGGCCTCCCCCTGGCGGAGTTCGCCCGGGTCTCCGAGGAGCTGGGCCGCTCGCCCCTGGGCCACTACGCCTTCCACTGCCAGGCTCCGGACGTGGGGAACCTGGAGCTCCTGGCCCTCCACCACGGGACGGACGAGCAGAAGGAGCGCTGGCTCCGCCCCCTGGCCCGGGGCGAGATCCGGAGCTGCTTCGCCATGACCGAGCCGGAGCACGCCGGCTCCAACCCGGTGCACCTGGCCACCACCGCCCGGGCCGACGGCGGCGAGTGGGTGATCGACGGCCACAAGTGGTTCGCCACCGCCGCCGACGGGGCGGCCTTCGCCGTGGTCATGGCGGTGACCGACCCCGGCGAGGAGAGCCCTTACCGCCGGGCGAGCATGATCCTGGTGCCGGCGGAGACCCCGGGCTTCCGCCTGGTCCGCAACCTCCCGGTCATGGGCGATACGGGCCGGGGCCACTTCAGCCACGGCGAGCTCCGGTTCGAGGGCTGCCGCGTGCCGGCGGAGAGCCTGATCGGCCCCCGGGGCGGCGGCTTCGCCCTGGCCCAGGAGCGCCTGGGCCCGGGACGGATCCACCACTGCATGCGCTGGATCGGCCTGGCGGAGCGAGCGCTCCACGAGACCTGCGACCGGGCGGCCCGCCGGGAGCTCGCCCCGGGCCGGCCCCTGGGCTCCCGCCAGGCGGTCCAGCACTGGATCGCCGAGGGCCGGGCGGAGATCGACGCGGCGCGCCTCCTGGTTCTGGAGACGGCCCGGAAGATCGACCGGGAGGGCCCCCGGGCGGCGCGAGTGGAGATCTCGGCGATCAAGTTCCACGTCGCCGGGGTGCTCCAGCGGGTGGTGGACCGGGCGATCCAGGTCCACGGTGGCCTGGGGGTGACCGACGACACGGTGCTGTCCTTCATCTACCGCCACGAGCGGGCGGCCCGGATCTACGACGGCCCGGACGAGGTCCACAAGAGCGTGGTCGCCCGCCGGGTGCTGAAGGGCTACGGCGTGGACGTGGAGGTCTGAGCGACGATTCCCGCGAATCGTCGAGCGGCGCGTGGATTCTCCCTGGAAGCGTGTAGGGGAGGAGCTCGTCTCCTCCCGTGCCCCGGCGACCACCGAGCCGTTCCTCACCCCGGGCGGAGCCGTTCGGCTCGCCACGCTCGCTCAGGCCAGGGGCAAGCTCCTCCCCTACACGCCTGGGTTGGGGGCGGGAGCCCGCGCCAGAGCCTCAGAGGGCTCCGCCGGCTCCTGGCGGATGGTCAGGTGCTGGTCGGCGGGGACGTCCTCGAAGGTGACAACCCGTCCGGGCCGGGGCCGCGGTTGCGCAGGAGGAGGTTCCTGCCCCACCGGGCGATGAACAGGTCCGGCCAGCCGTCGTCGTCCACGTCCCCCCAGAGGCAGTCCATGGCCACGCCGCCCTCGTCGTTCCAGGCGGCGACGCCGGCCCTCGCCGCCACCTCGGTGAAGGTGGCGACCCCGGCCGGGCCGGGACCGTCGTTACGGTAGAGGAAGTTGGGCTCGCCCTTCCTGGAGCTGGTGACGAAGAGGTCCAGGCGGCCGTCCCGGTCGTAGTCGGCGGTGCAGGCGGCGGCGCCCAGGGCGGTCATCCACGGCATGACGCCGGTGAGCTTCGGGTCCAGGACCGGCTTCGCGTGGACGTGGCGGATGCCGGCGGCGGCGGTCACCTCGTCGTAGAGCGGGGCGGCTGGCGAGGGAGGAGGCGAGGGGGCGGGGTCCGCAGCGGTCCGCGGTGCGGCGGGGGCCTCGGGCGGCAGGCCACCTTCCCGGCCTTCCTGGTGAACCCCATCCGGCGGGTCGCCTCCGGCGGCACCGGCCCCGGCCGGATCCGCATTGAGGCCACCGGCCAGGGCGACGGCCAGAGCGAGGGCCAGGACGATCACTCCATCGCGGGGCGTGCCGCACACGAATCCCATCTCGAAGCACCTCCGAGAGCTCAGGTTGAAATGGAGCACCGATCCTACGCCACGCCGCCCGGTGCTAGCATCCCGCCATGGTCGAAGTTGAGGCGGCTCCGGCGTCGCTGGTCCGGGCAGTCGTCACCCGGTTCGCCCGAGAGCTCCGAGAGAGGTACGGCACGGCGGTGGTGAGCGTCCGGCTGTTCGGGTCCTTCGCCCGGGGTGGGGCCCACGAGGAGTCGGACGTGGACGTGGCCGTGGTCCTGGAGCGGGCCGACTGGGAGACCCGCCGGGCGGTGATCGACCTCGCCACGGACGTGGGCCTTCCCCACGACCTGCGCCTCTCCCCCACGGTCTTCGACCGGGAGACGTACGAACGCTGGCACGCCCAGGAGCGCCCCCTGGTCATGGACGTCGAACGCGAGGGGATCGCCCTGTGACCGGCGATGGCCGGCACGATGCCGCGAAGGCGGAGCTGGAGCTTGCGGACGAGGAGCTCCAGGCGGCGGCCGAGCTCCTCGATTCCGGCTTCCCCCGGATCGCCCTGGCCCGGGCCTACTTCGCCGCCTTCCACGCCGCCCGGGCCCGCCTCTACGCCGAGGATCTGGAGCCGCGCACCCACGCCGGCGTCCAGCACCTGTGGAACCTGCACCTGGTCAAGGGGGGACGCTACGAGGCGGCGACGTCCCGTCTCCTGGCCCGGCTCCAGAAGTTCCGGGAGGAGGCCGACTACGCCCGGGCCTTCGTGGTCGACGAGGCGGGGGCCCGGGAAGAGCTCGACGCGGCCCGGGAGCTGGTGGAGCGGATCCGGCGGGACGTGGAGCAGGTCTTGGCACGATAGCCTTGCTCCCGATATGGCCGAGACGAACGACCCCGTGGACCGCCCGGCGGGGGTCCGCCCGGGCGAGGAGCTGGACCTGGAGCGCCTGGGCGCCTACCTGGAGGAGCACCTGCCGGAGCTCTCCGGAGCGCTGGAGGTGCTCCAGTTCCCCGCCGGCTACTCGAACCTGACCTACCTGCTCCGGGTCTCCACCGAGGCCGGCGAGCGGGAGCTGGTGCTCCGCCGGCCGCCCTTCGGCTCCGAGGTGGCCACCGCCCACGACATGGGCCGGGAGCACCGGGTGCTCTCCGCTCTCGCCCGGGTCTGGCCCCGGGCGCCCCGGCCCCTCCTCCTGTGCGACGACCCGGAGGTGCTGGGGGCGCCGTTCTACGTCATGGAGCGGGTCGCCGGGGTGATCCTCCGGGACCGGCCGCCGCCGGGGGTCGAGCTCGGCCCCGAAACCCTCCAGGGCCTCTCCCGCTCCTTCGTGGAGGCCTTCGCCGAGCTCCACGGCCTGGACTACCGGGCGGCGGGCCTGGGGGACCTGGGCCGGCCCGAAGGCTACGTGGAGCGCCAGGTCCGGGGCTGGACGAAGCGCTACATGGCGGCGCGGACCGACGACGTGCCGGAGGTCGAGCGGGCCGCCGCCTGGCTGGGGGAGCACCTGCCCCGGGAATGGGGCCCTCCGGCCCTCATCCACAACGACTTCAAGTACGACAACCTGGTCCTCGACCCGGACGACCTCACGCGGATCGTCGCGGTCCTCGACTGGGAGATGGCCACCGTGGGCGATCCCCTCATGGACCTGGGCTCGTCGCTGGCCTACTGGATCGACCCGGACGACCCGGAGGAGCTCCTCTCCCCGGCGGTGCCGCACCTGACGGCACGGCCGGGGAACCTGCGCCGGAGCGAGCTCGTCGACGCCTACCTCCGAGCCCGAGGGCTGGAGCTCCCCACCGGCGCCGTCTTCTACTACGTCTACGGTCAGCTCAAGCTGGCCGGCATCGTCCAGCAGATCTACTTCCGGTACCGCCGCGGCTACACCGAGGACCCGCGCTTCGCGGCCCTGGGCGCCCTGGTCCGGGCCTGCGGACGGGCGGCGGTACTGGCGATCGAGAAGGGGCGGATCGACCGCCTCACGGCCTGAGGGACCGGTGCGTGCGTCGCCGCCGGTCGATCAGGTCTCCCGGGCCTCGAAGCGCCGCTGGGCCCAGATCACCAGAACCACCAGGAGGGCGGTGAGGGGCACCACCAGGAAGACCTCCCCGCCTTCGCGCACCAGCCGCAGCATCGGCCGCCCCACGAGGTAGCCCAGGCCGACGAGGAGGCCCACCCAGCTCGCGGCGCCCGCCGTGTCCGCCAGGAAGAACGATCGCCACTCCATGCGCGCCGCCCCGGCGAAGAAGTAGCCCACGGTCCTCAGGCCGAAGGCGTAGCGCAGGAGGAAGACGGTCTTGCCCCCGTGGCGACCGAAGAAGCGTTCCAGCTCGCGGAACCGCTCCAGCGGCAGGAGGGGTCGGCCCCGGAAGCGGACCTTCGCCGGGTCCCGCACCAGGCGCCCCACCCAGTACACCCCCTGGTCGCCGGCCACCGTCCCCAGCAGGCCCGCCGCCGCCACCGCCAGGGGATGGAGCGGAAAGCCGGGCGCGGCGGCGAACACGCCGAAGCCCACCAGGACGACCTCCCCTTCGAACAGCGATCCGGTGGCGACGACGAGGAGCAGGGCGGCCTGGGCCGATGTCATGCCCGCTACACCCCGAACCAGTAGCGCAGGACCCAGCCGGCCAGGTAGGCCAGGATCGCGGCGATTCCACCCGTGAACAAGGTTTCGAGGCCGGTGCGCCACCACGGGGCGAGGGACCAGCGGCTCCGCCCGGCGCCGATGCTGAAGAACACGCCGCCGGTCAGGATGCAGGAGAGGGCGAAGGGCGCGACCACCGGAAGGAACCGGTCCAGGACGTAGGGCACCAGGGGCACGGCCCCGCAGACCACGAAGGCGCCGAAGGTGGACAGGGCCGCCAGCCGTGGCGACCGGACCTCGTGCGGCAGCCCGTACTCCTCCCGGAGCATCGTCGAGATCCAGCGCTCCCGGTCGGCGGTGATCACCTCCACCGCGCGCTCCAGGTCCTCCCCGGTGAAGCCCTTCTGGCGGTAGATCTCCCGGATCTCCCGGCGCTCCCCCGCCGGGTTCTCCTCGATGTGGCGGCGCTCCACGTCGCGCAGGCGCTCGTGCTCGTCGAGCTCGGTCCGGGTCCCGCTGAAGTTGCTCGCCGCCATGGAGAACCCGTCCGCCAGGAGGTTGGCGATGCCCAGGATCAGGATGATCGTCGCCGAAAGGCGGGCGCCCATGACCCCCGAGACCACGGCGAAGGTGGTCACCGCTCCGTCGATGCCGCCGTAGACCCAATCCCGGAGGTAGCTGATCTGCGGGTCCTCCGCCAGCCGGCGGCGGATCGCCTCGGTGCTGTGGTCGTGATCGAGGGGGGAACGGGTCGTCATAGGTCGCTCCGGCCGCCCGAGCCGGGGTCGGGCCGGCCTCCGGGCACCTTCGGATCCTCGGTCACCGGACCCGGTACGAGAGCTCCTCCGGCCGGTGGAGCCGGCCCGCCCGCACGACCCACCGGAGCTCCCGGAAGGCGTCCACGCCGGCCGTGGGATCCGCACCGAGCACCAGCAGGTCCGCCGCCTTGCCCGGCTCCACCGTGCCCGTCTCGCCGCCGGCACCCATCGCCCGGGCGCCGCCCCGGGTGGCCGCCACCAGGACCTCCCCGGGGCTCAGGCCTGCCGCCGCCATGGCCTCGAGCTCCGCGTGCACCGACGCTCCGGGCAGGGTCAGGGGGTTGCCGGCGTCCGTCCCCAGGGCCACCGGGACGCCGGCTTCGTTGACGGTGCGGAGGTTCTCGGCGGAGAGCTCCTCCTGGCGCGTGATCCGTCGTTCCATGGCCTCGATCCGCTCCGGGTCCAGGCCCTCGGAGCGCGCCAGAGAGGTGAGCTCCGCCGTCTCGGCCACCCGGGCGCGCGTCACGGGATCGACGCAGCCGTTCGGATCCTCGAGCTCCGGCTCCCGCCCCGCCAGGGCCGCGCGGTACATCCGCAGGTATCCCCGGGAGACGGTCAGGGTGGGGACGTAGACGGTGCCGTTGGCCCGGGCCCGCTCCAGGAGCTCCGCGTCCACCGGCCGGTCGGTGACTCCGTGGACCAGCACCCGGGCGCCGGCGGCGAGGGCGGCCTTCGCCTCGCGCAGCCCCGTGGCGTGGACCGCGAGAGGAAGGCCCGCGTCCCGCGCCGCCTCCCCCGCCGCCTGCACCACCGCCTCCAGCTCGTCGAAGGGGCGCTCCTGGGTCGGGATGAACCAGACCTTGACGGCATCGGCGTCCCGGGCCGCCAGGTAGCTCACCGCCTCCCGGGCGTCCTCCGGCTCCCCAAGGTAGAGGAACTGGCGCTCCGCGGGCAGGTTGAGCCAGAAGTCCAGCGTCGAGAGCAGCGGGCCGGTGGCCGCCATGCGCGGCGCGTCCCCTCGCTCGCGCCGCCTCTCCGCCAGGTCCAGGGTCCAGGGGTAGCCGCCCACGTCGAACACGCCGGTGACACCGGAGCACAGGTAGCTGCGGAAGAACCGGTCCGGCCGGTCCGCCAGGCGCTCCACCACCCCGGCGTAGGGGTGGCGCTCGCGAACGTCCAGGGAGTCCGGCCGGCCGTCGGCCCAGCCGGTCTGGGAAAAATGGACATGGGCGTCCACCAGGCCGGGCGTGATCCAGCCGCCGGTCACGTCGAGGGTCCGGGCGCCATCCGGCACCGGGCACTCCGGCGCCCTCCCGGCACAGGCGATCCGGCCGTCCCGGACGACCACCACGGCGTCCGGCACGGGCTCGGCGCCGGTCCCGTCCACCAGCGTCCCGCCGGCCAGGGCGAGGGCTTCGGGCGTGGCGGAGGAGGCCGGCGCGAGCCCGGCGAGAAGGAGCAGGACCGAGGCGAGCCCGGCACGAACCTGGAGACGAGGAGGCTGTCGAGGCATGGCGCTCCCGAGCATACCGGAGGTGTGTGAGGGCTCAAACCTTCGAGATCCCGGGGGCTTACGCTGCGGCACGACCGTTGCATGACGCCCTCTCCGGGAGGTGATCATGAGTTGGAACACGGCAATCCCAGCAGTTTCGTTGCCGCCGCAGAGGATCCTCCTGGTCGAGGACCAACGAGCCATGCGCAACGCGGTGGCCGAGCTGCTGGAGACCGACGGCCGGTTGAACGTGTGCGACGCGGTCGAGAGCGGTGAGGACGCCCTCGCCACCCTGGAGGGTGGCGTCCCCGATCTCGCCGTCATCGATCTGGACCTGCCGGGCATGCACGGGCTGGAGCTGATCTCGT
>JBKHJP010000291.1:0-5658 GCA_046538065.1 Thermoanaerobaculia bacterium
GCCTATCCACCCAAGCAGAGCTCTTCCGGATCACCCCCCTCTCCCTCGATCCCTCCTCTTCGCCTCGGGGGCTTCGAGCTCCGTTCGCGGTACGTCAACGCTACCGGCTTCGGCTCGCATCGCCGCCCCCACCCCGGTCGCCGACCGGCGCACAGCAGAAGCGGCCCGAGCCTATCCACCCAAGCAGAGCTCTTCCGGATCACCCCCCTCTCCCTCGATCCCTCTCCCACCCTCGGAGGTGGGAGAGGGACGCCCCCGCCCGGAACTCTTGCTGACGGACGGATGTGGGGGTTGGTGGCGTCCCCTCCTGAGCGTAGGGGAGGAGCTTGCCTCCTCCCGGGCTCCATCGCCCTCCACCGGCGAGCGGCTACAGCATGCGTAGGATGCGCCTCGGCCCACCGGCCTCGGTGCGGGGCGAGCCGCACCCTACGGTGGGGCTTCGCCGGTGAGCTCCTGGTGGCGGGCGCGGAGGGCTTCGTCCTCGGGGGCGGGCTGGTCGCCGGCGGCCTGGACGAGGTGCGCCAGGGGGTCCCCGGCGCGCTCGAGGGCGGCGTCGGCGGGGTCCGGACCGCTCGCCGCCCCCGGGGCGCCGCTCGCGGCCGCCGCCCGGTCCAGGTGGAGGCGCACCAGCAGGCGGGCCGACGGCCGGTGGAGGGGCGGCTTCTTGCAGCTCCCGGTGGCGCAGCTCGGCGCCACGGCGGCCTCCAGGGTGGCGATCGCCCGGTCCGTCTCACCCATCCGCTCCAGGACCACCGCCAGGAGGTACGGCAGGTCCTGGCGTCCCGGGTGCCGGGCCTGCGCCGAAGCCAGGAGCTCCCGGGCCTCCGGGTGAGCGGTGGGGCCCACCTCGATGAGGGCCCGCCCGCGGAGCGCCACCAGCTCCGGGTCACTCGCCTCGTCGCCGGCGAGCTCCGCCAGGCGCTCCGCCACCGTCCCCGCGTCGCCCTGGGCCAGGACCGCCTCCGCCCACAGCGCCGGCACCGAGAGCTCCCCGGAGGCGTCCAGGGGCCGGTCTCCCAGGCCGGGCCAGGCGGCCTCGAAGTCCTCCCGGGCGCCCGCCGGATCGCCGGAGAGCAGGCGGCAGCGCCCCCGCTCCAGGCGGACCGCCGGATCGTCCGGCTCCGCCGCCGCCAGGGCGTCGAAGGTGGCCAGGGCCTCCTCCAGGCGTCCTTCGTTCAGGTCCACGTAGGCCTGCTGGAAGGGCAGCGGACGGTGGAGGTAGTGGCGCTCCGCCACCTCCTCGTCCAGGGTCCCCACCAGGGTGCCGTAGTGGGTCTCGAGGTCGAGGGGGTCCGGACCCGCCGGCTCCTCCGGTGCGCCCCCACCCTCCTCCTGCCGCCGGAGCAGCGTCGGCTGTCGCGCCGCCTCCCGCGCCCGGGAGCGCAGGGCCCGCAGGCGTCGCTTCAGGTCGGCGACCCGGGGATCGCGGCCCCCGCCACCCGCGGCGGTCGAACCGGCCGAGCCACCCGCCTCCCCGTTCGCTTTCAGGTGCTCCAGGGCCGACGCCACCCACTCGGCCGCGTCGTCGTAGTCGCCGTCGGCCTCCGAGCGGTCGGCCTCCGTGAGGGCGGAGGCGGCCAGGAGCTCCCGGGCCCGGCCGGCGAGCTCCCGGGCGTGGGGCCGGTGGTCCGGCGCACCGTCCCGGGGCGCCGCCTCCGCCGCCCGCCCGGCGGCCAGCAGCGCCTCGTAAGCCCGGCCGGAGCCGAGGTGCTCCTCGGCCCGGGCCACGTCGGCGGCGGGGTCCTTGCGGAAGAGTCGATTCAGGAATCCCACGGCCTCATCGTACTTCGAACGGCGTCACGGTGCAGCCCAAGCCGCCATTTTTCTCCGCTCGACCAGGCCCCGATCGACTCCGTAGCAGTACACGCTCGCAGGGACGAGATCGATGGTGAAGCCTTCGACCTCTCGTCTCTCCAGCCCCGAACCCGGCTCCTCGCTCTGCGCTCGCTACGCCCCGCCCGGGGCCGGGAGCTCGTACAGCTCCCCGAACTTGCCCCGGAGATAGCGGAGGTACGGACCGGTCTCCAGGGACCGGCCGGTGGCGCGGCGGACGAGCTCGTCCGGAAGGTAGCGCCTTCCGTGGCGCCAGACGGTCTCGGCGAGCCAGCCCCGCAGCGAGTCGAAGGTCCCCCGGGCGATCTCGTCCGGGATCCCGGGCCGGGCGTCGAGGGCCGCCTGGTAGAGCTGCGCCGAGAGGACGTTGCCGATGGTGTACGTGGGGAAGTAGCCGAAGGCCCCGGAGGACCAGTGGATGTCCTGGAGCGGGCCCTCGGCGGCGTCCGCCGGGGTCAGCCCCAGGAGCTCCTCCATCTTCGCGTTCCAGGCGTCGGGCACGTCGGCGACCGGCAGGGACCCGTCCAGGAGATCGGCCTCGATCTCGAACCGGAGCAGGACGTGGAGGTCGTAGGTCAGCTCGTCGGCCTCCACCCGGATCGGGCTGGGAGCGGCCCGGTTGACCGCCCGGTAGAACGACTCCAGGCCGACCCCGTCCAGGGCCCCCGGAAAGTGCTCCCGCAGGCTCGGGTAGAAGGCCTGCCAGAACCGCCGGGAGCGGCCCACGTGGTTCTCCCAGAGGCGGCTCTGGGACTCGTGGACGCCGGTGGAAGCGCCGTCGGCCAGCGGCGTGCGGGCGTACTCCCCGGAGATCCCCTGCTCGTACATGGCGTGGCCGGCCTCGTGGAGGGTGGAGAAGAGGGCGGTCGACAGGAACGACGGGTCGAAGCGCGTGGTGATCCGCACGTCGCCCGGACCGATACCGGTACAGAACGGGTGGACCGCCCGGTCCTGGCGGCCCCGGCCCCAGTCGTAGCCGAAGCGGGCCACGACGTCGCGGCCGAAGGCTTCCTGGGCCGCCTCGTCGAACGTCCCGTGGAGGGGCGCCTCCCGGCCGTCCTGCTGCTCGGCCACCGCCCGGACCATGGGCACCAGCTCCCGGCGGAGGCCCTCGAAGACCGGCTCCAGCCGGCCGCGGGTCATCCCGGGCTCGTGGAGGTCGATGAGGGGGTCGAGGGGGTGCTCGTCGTACCCGTAGGCCTCGGCGGTCTCCCGGGTGAGCTCGACGATGCGCTCGAAGTGGGACGCGAACCGGCTCCAGTCCGCCTCGCTCCGGGCGGCGACCCAGACCGGCTCGGCCCGGGCCGTGGCCCGGGCGGTGGCCTCCACCAGGTCCGCCGGCAGCCGGGTGGCGAGACGGAAGTCCCTGAGGGCCGCCCGGACGAGGGCTCCCTCCTGGGAGTCGGGGTGCACCTGGCCCTCCAGCTCCTCCAGGGCCCGGCCCAGCGCGGGGTCGATGCTGCGCTCGTGGGCGAGCCGGGACACGGTGGCGATCTGCTCCGCCCGCCCCTCGGCGGCCGCCGCCGGCATGGAGGTCTGCTGGTCCCACTCCAGGAGCGCCAGGGCCGCGTGGAGGTCCTGGACCGTCGCCAGGCAGGCCCTGGTTTCCGCGAGCAGACGATCGGCCCCGGCGCTCACCCCTCACCTCCCTTGCGCCGGCCGCGCCCGCGGCCCCGGCGGCGTCGGCGTCCCTTGCCCTTCGACCCGTCGCCCTCACCGCCGTCGCCGGAGCCCGGGTCGGCACTCTGGCCCTTGGGCGAACGGCCGGCGGAGCTCCTGGAACCTCCGCTGCTCCGCCCAGGCCCGCCGCCGCCCCGGCCGCTCCGCCGGCGCCGGGAGGACTTGGCGCCACCGGAGCCCGAAGCCTCCACCGTCTCCACCTCTTCGGCGACCCGCGCGAGCTCGTGGGGGCGCACCGAGGGCTCCGGCTCCCGGGCGCGGTCGGGCTCCTGGCGGCGCTGGCGCTTGAGCCACTCCACCGCGTGCTCCGCCCGGTGCAGGCTCGGCGAGGCGATCACCTCGACGTCCACGCCCAGGTCCGACTCGAGCTCGGAGATCTCGCGCCGGCGGACGTTCTGGAACGCGTCGGCGTACTCCGGGTGGAGCTCGATCCGCACGCGGCCCAGGGGTCCGGCGGCGGCCCGGGCCTCGATCTGGCGGAGCAGGTTCAGGCCCACCAGCTCCGGGCTCGGGATCCGGCCGGTACCGCTGCAGGTGGGGCACGGCTCGTGGGTCCGGACCGACAGGGCCTGGCGCAGGCGCTGGCGATTGACCTCCAGGAGGCCGTTGGGGCTGATCCGCCCCACGGACGAGCGGGCCTTGTCCGGCTTCATGGCGTCGCGGAGCGCCTTCTCCACCTTGCGCTGGTTCTTGTTCGAGCGCATGTCGATGAAGTCCACCACCACCAGGCCCCCGATGTCCCGGAGCCGGAGCTGGCGGGCCACCTCGGCGGCGGCCTCCAGGTTCGTCTGGACCGCCGTTTCTTCCTGGGACGAGGCGGAGGTCGCCCGGCCGGAGTTGACGTCGATGGCGGTCAGGGCCTCGGTCCGGTCGATCACCAGGGAGCCGCCGCTGGGCAGGGGCACTCGGCGCTCGTAGATGTTCGAGACCTGCTCCTCGACCCCGAACTTCGAGAACAGCGGCGTGCGCTCCTCGTAGCGCACCAGCTTGGGGCGGCTGCGGGGCATGAAGGACCTCAGGTACTCGTCCGCCTTGGCGTAGACGTCGTCGTCGTCCACCAGGATCTCGGTGATGGAGCTGTCCAGGGAGTCCCGGAGCGCCCGGTAGATCAGGTCCTGGTCGCTGTAGAGGAGCTTCGTCCCCTTGCCCCGGCGGGCCTCGTGGGAGACCTGCTTCCACAGGCGGAGCAGGGCCGCCATGTCCCGCTGGAGGGTGGCCTTGTTCTGGCCCAGGGCGTTGGTGCGCACGATCACCCCGCTGCCCTCCGGCACGTCGAGGCCCCGGACCATCTCCTTCAGGCGTCGCCGGTCGTCCTCGTCCTCGACCTTCCGGGAGACGCCGCGGGTGTCGTTGAAGGGGGTGAAGACCAGGTAGCGGCCGGCCAGGGAGAGGTCCGTGGTGAGCACGGCGCCCTTGGTCCCCTCGCTCTCCCGGGCCACCTGGACCACGATGGGCCGGTTGCGCTCCAGGACCTCGTCGATCCCCGGGCGCCTGGGGTCCTTCGGCTGCTGGTAGTACGCCTCGGGGACCAGGTCCCGGGCGGAGAGGAAGCCGTGTCGCTCGCCGCCGTAGTCGATGAAGGCGGCGTTCAGGCTGGGCTGGACGGAGACGATGGTGCCCCGGTAGATGTTGCCCCGCAGGAGGCTGCGGTCGGCGACCTCGAGCTGGTAGTCGTCGAGGGTGGAGTTGGAGACGATCGCCAGGCGCGCCTCTTCGGCACTCCGGGCGTTGATCAGCATGCGGCGGGTCATGGAGGTGAACGTCCTCGGGTTGGGGTGTCGCGGCCCCGGAACGCGCCGTCGGGCGGCCGGGGATCTGCGCTGGGAGGGGGCGGGCGGGCCGCCCCGGCTCGGCGGGACTCGATTGTACCGCGCGGAGGAACGCCGCCGGGAACTTCACCCTTCGGAGGAGGAGCTTGCCTCCTCCCGAACCCCGACCGGCCCCCTTTCGTGTAGGGGAGGAGCTTGCCTCCTCCCGACGACCGCCGGCCGGAGACCGTGTAGGGGAGGAGCTTGCCTCTTCTCGACGACCGCCGGCCGGAGACCGTGTAGGGGAGGAGCTTGCCTCCTCCCCGGCCTCCGGGCCGGTAGACTCCGGCCGACCGTCTACCGCCCGAGAGAGGAGAGCCCCATGCGACCGAGGACC
>JBKHJP010000292.1:0-5654 GCA_046538065.1 Thermoanaerobaculia bacterium
GGGCGTGGGCACCGCCGCGCGGAGCGCGGTGGTCCGGGCGCCGCTGGCAAGGCGCGCCGACGCAGGCGTAGCAGGGCCTACGTCGAGGAGGCGCAACGCCGCCAGCGGCGATTCGGGGGCGCCCGGAGTAGGGCGGCGATTGATTCACAAGCTCTCAGATCCGGATCGGCAGGCGCCGGTGGCGTCTCCCCGTCGCGGCGAACAGGGCGTTCGTGATGGCCGGAGGCACCGACGGGTAGGGCGGTTCCCCGGTCCCGGACGGCGGTGCCGAGCTCTCCACGATGTGAACTTCCACCCGGGGCGCCTCGTCGATCCGGAGGAGAGGGAAGTCGTCGAAGTTGCTCTGCCGGACCCGGCCCTCCTCGAAGCTCACCTCCCAGTGGAGCACCGTGGCGACGCCGTCCATGACCGCGCCTTCCACCTGGGCTTCCACGCCGTCGGGGTTGACCACGATCCCGCAGTCGATGGCGGCCACGACCCGCGGCACTCGCACGGTCCCGTCCGCGCCGACCTCCACCTCCGCCACCGTGGCGTTGTACGTCTCCTTGAAGTAGCTGCAGGCGATACCGCGGCCCCGGCCGGGCGGCAGCGCCTGGCCCCATCCGGCGGCCTCCGCCGCCCTGTCCAGGACCCTCCGGAGCCGCCCGGTGTTCCACCGGGGGCTGCCACGGCGGCCCTCGAACGGCAGCGCGATCTCCACGTCCCGCGGCTCACCGAGCAGGCGCCGATGGAGCTCCAGGGGATCGACTCCCAGTCCCGCGGCGATCTCGTCCACGAAGCTGTTGACGGCGAAGACGTTGAAGGAGTGGGACACCGAGCGCCACGAGCCCATCTGGAGGGCGATGTCCACCGGTGTGTAGGCGAAGCGTACGCTGGGGATCCCGTAGGGGAGGTTCGCTCCCCCTTCGGCGTCGTAGCGGGCGGGCTCGTCCACTCCCGGACCCCGGATGTGGACGTTGAGCGACGGGTTCAGGAGGTGGTGGGACCACCCGGTGACCCGCCCCCCCGGGTCCGCCACCGCCCGGAGCCGGTGCAGGCTGGGGGCGCGGAAGAAGTCACCCCGGATGTCGTCCTCCCGGGTCCACTGGAGCTTCACCGGCGCTCCAACGCGCCGGGAGACGAGGGCCGCCTCCATCGCGTAGTCCCACGACAGCCGCCGGCCGAAGCCGCCGCCCTCCAGGGTGGTGTGGACCTCGACGCTGTCCTCCGGCAGGTCGAGGGCGGTGGCGAGCATCCCTTTCAGCCGCAGGGGCACCTGGGTGGGGCCCCACGCCTCGCAACCCTCGTCCCGGGCGTGGACCGTGAACACCATGGGCTCGAGGCAGCCGTGGGCCAGGAGGGGGAGCTCGTACTCGGCCTCGAAGCGCCGGCCGTCGCCTGCCGCCTCCCACGCGGCGTCGAAATCGCCGTCGTCCCGGATCACCTGGGAGGGCGCCGTCTCGGCGAGGCGCCTCATCCGATCCCGCACTCGGCTGGAGCCGTCCTCGGCCGCCTCTCCCTCCCGCCAGCGGACCCGGAGGGCCCGACGGCCTTCCATGGCCGCCCAGGTGCTGTCGGCGACCACGGCCACGCCTCCGGGGACCCGCCCGTAGCGCTGCCCCTCCACCATGAGGGGCTCCAGGGCGAAGACCTCCCGGACGCCCGGGACCCGGAGGGCCTCGGAGCCGTCGAACCCCTCCAGCACGGCCCCCATGACCGGCGGCCGCTCGAGGACCGCGAACAGCATCCCCGGTACCTCCACGTCGATTCCGTAGACGGCCTGGCCGCGGACGATGGGCTCCAGGTCCACCCGGGGGAGGCGGCGTCCCACGACGTCGAACGCCTCGGGGGGCGTCAGGGGAGGGTCCTCCGGGGGTTCCACCTCCGCGGCCGCGGCGGCGAGCTCGCCGTACCCCAGGCTGCGCCCGGTCTCGGGGTGCCGCACCGTCCCGCGTTCGGCCCGGCATTCGACGGCGGGCACGCCCCAGCGCTCGGCGGCCGCCTGGACCAGCATCTGCCGTGCGGTGGCCCCGGCGAGCCGGAGCGGCTCCCAGTAGTCGTGGACGCTGTCGCTTCCCCCGACGCTCATCGAGCCGAATCGATCGTGGGCCGCCGCCTGCTCCACCCGAACGTCCTCCCACGCGACGGCCAGCTCCTCCGCGATGATCATGGGGAGCGCCGTCCGCACTCCCTGGCCGATCTCCGGAAGCGGTGCCGTGAGAGTGACGGTGCCGTCACCTGCGATCGCGACGAAGGCGTGCAGCCGGTGCGGGATCGATGCGTCGGACCCGGCGTCCGGCTCGTCCGGGCGGAAGCAGCCGGTGACCGGGAAGGCGACGATGAGGCCGCCGCCGGCGGCCGCGATCCGGAGGAAGCCGCGGCGAGTCCAGACGACCGCGGGGCGTTGCGGGGCGCTCATCGCTCCCCCCGGGCCGCGCGGTGGATGGCGTACCGGATCCTCTGGTAGGTCCCGCACCGGCAGAGGTTCCCGGCCATGGCCGCGTCGATCTCGGCGTCGTCGGGGGCCGGGTTGCGCGCGAGCAGGGCGGCCGCCTGCATGATCTGGCCCGCCTGGCAGTAGCCGCACTGGGGGACGACCTCGGCCACCCAGGCCCTCTGGACCGGATGGTCCCCCGACAGGCCCTCGATGGTGACGATCTCCCGGTCCTCCACCGCCTCGACCGGGAACAGGCAGGAGAGCTCGGGGCGGCCCCCGACGTGCACGGTGCACGCTCCGCAGTGGCCGCTGCCGCACCCGTACTTCGTCCCCGTGAGGCCGAGGCCGTCTCGCAGGACCCAGAGAAGGGGGGTCCCCGGAGCGGCTGCGACCCGGCGCGACCGGCCGTTGACGCTCAGAGTCCACTGCTTCATCGGTTCGCTCGCTCCTGTCTCCTCGGCGTTTTCATCCTTCAAGGATATCGACGAATCGTCTCACTTGCCATTCGGCGCGTCCCGAAGCCTGAAGCCCTCCACCTGTCACGCTTCTAGTCTTCATTGCACGAATGAGGTGTGGCCGAGTTGGGAAAGTGGAATTTGACGTAGGTTCTTGGATGCCGGAGATATCCGGGGTTTCGTGCCGGCGCGCTCCGGGCGGGCGGGTTGCGTCGCATCCTGGTCCGCACATGCCCGAGTCCAGCTCCAGCCGAACAACCAAGGTTTTCGTTCCCGAGGTCCCTCCGTCACCTTGACACGCGGACCATCGGGAACCCCAGCCCATCCGCCGGAAGGGTGAGAACCCGTGTCGGCGAACGCATGGGCAGAGGACGCAGAGGACAGTGTAGAGGTGAAGTCCATGGATGACGAGCGCAGAGCCCCCGCCTTCGACGGATCGGAAGTCGCCGTCGTCGGGATGGCCTGCCGGCTTCCGGGGGCGAACACGGTCGACGAGTTCTGGGAGGTTCTGCGCCGCGGCGACGAGACCCTCACCCGACTGCGGGACGAGGAGCTCGCACGCTCGGGCGTGCCCCGAGAGGTGCGGGAGCATCCGGGGTACGTCCGCCGGGCCTCGGTGCTCGACGACGTGGAGAGCTTCGACGCCGGGTTCTTCGGCTACACCCCCATGGAAGCCCGGCTGATGGACCCCCAGCACCGGCTGTTTTTGGAGTGCGCCTGGGAAGCGTTCGAACACGCCGGATACGACCCCGCGGCCGTGGACGACCCCGTCGGCGTCTTCACCGGCGCGAAGACCAACACCTACCTGCTGGGGCTCTTCTCGAACCGCGAGCTCTTCGACTCCCTCGATCCGTTCCAGGTCGCCCTGGGCAACGACCTGGCGTCCATGGCCACCCGGGTCTCCTACAAGCTGAACCTCCGCGGCCCGAGCTACGCCCTGCACACCGCCTGCTCGACCTCGCTGGTGGCGGTCCACCTGGCCTGTCAGAGCCTGGTCCTGGGGGAGTGCGAGATGGCCCTCGCGGGCGGGGCCGCCATCAACGTGCCGCAGAAGAAGGGCTACCTCTATCAGCAGGGCGGGATCCTCTCGCCCGACGGTTCGTCCCGCACCTTCGACGCCGAGGCCGGGGGGAGCAACTTCGGCAACGGCGTGGGGGCGGTGCTGCTCAAGCGCGCCGAGGACGCCGTCGCCGACGGGGACCACATCTACGCCGTCATCCGGGGTTCGGCCACGAACAACGACGGCGCCAAGAAGGCGAGCTTCACGGCGCCCGGCGTGGAGGGGCAGACTGCGGTGCTCATCGAGGCCCTGGCCTGCTCCGGGGTGGACGCGGACACCATCTCCTACGTCGAGGCCCACGGGACGGCCACGGACCTGGGCGACTCCATCGAGATGCTGGCCCTGAAGAACGCCTTCGGGGCGAGCACGGAGAAGAGCGGATTCTGCGCCCTGGGCTCGGTCAAGACCAACCTGGGGCACCTGGAGACGGCCGCCGGCGTCGCCGGACTGATCAAGACCGCCCTGGCCCTGGACCGCGGGGAGCTCCCGCCGAGCCTCCACTTCGAGCGGCCCAACCCGAAGCTCGAGATCGAGGGCAGCCCCTTTTACGTCAACACCGAGCTCCGGGAGTGGAAGCGTGGGCCGACACCCCGCCGGGCGGGCGTGAGCTCCTTCGGCATCGGCAGCACGAACGCCCACGCGATCCTGGAGGAGGCGCCGCCGGCGGCGGAGTCGAGCGCCTCGCGGCCCTGGCAGCTCCTGCCGGTCTCGGCCCGGAGCGAGGCGGCCCTGGATGCGGCCACCGGGCGGCTGGCGGAACACCTGGAACGGCGGAGCCGGGAGCTCGACGGGGAGGCCGCCCACCGGGAGCTGGCCGACACGGCCTATACGCTCCAGGTCGGGCGGAGGGGCTTCGCCGAGCGCCGGGCCGTCGTCTGCACGGACCTGGCGGACGCCGTCGCGGCCCTGGAAGGCCAAGCGCCGGAGCGCGTCGTCACCCGGCGGAGCCCGGGCCCGGAGCGCCCGGTGGCCTTCCTCTTCCCGGGTCTGGGCGACCACTACGTGGAGATGGGGCTCGGCCTCTACCGGGACGAGCCGGTCTTCCGCGCCGAGCTCGACCGGTGCGCCGAGATCCTCGAGCCCCACCTGGAGTGTGACCTCAGGGAGGTCCTCTATCCCCGGGGCACGGACGTCCAGGAGGCGGTCAGCACCGGGGAGCCGGACCTGCGCCGCATGCTCGGACGGGGCGGCGGCCGGGACGACGACCCGGAGATCGCCGAGGCCGCGCGACGGCTCAACCGGACCTCCCTCACCCAGCCCGCCGTCTTCGCCGTGGAGTGGGCCCTGGCCCGCTTGTGGATCCACTGGGGCGTGCGCCCCCGCGCCATGGTGGGCTACAGCCTGGGCGAGCTCGTGGCGGCGGCGCTGGCAGGGGTCTTCTCCCTCGAGGACGCCCTCGCCCTGGTCGCCCGCCGGGCGCGCCTGATCGAGGAGCTCCCGGCGGGGGCGATGCTGGCGGTGCCCCTGTCCGAGGCGGACCTGGCGCCCCGGCTGGAGGCCCACGGGCTGTCCCTGGCCGCGGTCAACGGACCCACGATGACGGTGGCGGCGGGACGGCCGGACGCTGTGGACGCCCTGGAGGCGGAGCTCTCCGATGAGGACGTGGTCTGCCGGCGGCTCCAGACCTCCCACGCGTTCCACTCGACGATGCTCGACCCCGTGGCCGACGAGCTCACGGCCCTGGTCGAGAGCGTCGAGCTCTCGCCCCCCGGGATCCCCTACC
>JBKHJP010000293.1:0-5631 GCA_046538065.1 Thermoanaerobaculia bacterium
CTCCCGGGCCGGGGCGCCCTCGCCGGCGCCCGGCGCGGGCGCCACCCCCCAGACCCCGATGGGGGCCGGCCGGTCCGAGCCCTCCAGGGGCTCCGCCGGGCACGGGATCCCCCCGGCCTCCGCCTCGGCGGCGAAGGGCCACTCCACGGTCACCTGCTGGCGCTCGCCGGCGGCCAGGAGGGGCAACCCGGCCGCCGGCGCGTCCGGCCGGTCGAGCACGCCGTCCAGAAGGGCCAGGAAGTGGCGCCGCCAGCGCTTCGCCGTGGTGGGATCCAGGAGGCTCCGGTTGTAGCCGAACCCCCCGACCAGTCGGCCGCCCTCGTGCCAGAGCCGCACGGACAGGGCGAAGGCGGTCCGGGCGTCGTCCCGGCCCCAGCTCTCCCGGGGACGGATAGCGGCCCGGCCCAGCTTCAGCTCCGGGATCGGGTGGTTGTGGAGGGTGAACATGGCCTGGACCAGGGGCGTGGTGCCGCTGCGCCGGTCCGGGCGGAGCGCCTCCACCAGCCGGGCGAAGGGCAGGTCCTGGTGCTCGAAGGCGTCCAGCGCCGTCTCCCGCACCCGGTCCAGTGCCTGCCGGAACGTTGGCCGGCCCGACAGGTCCGAGCGCAGGACCAGGGTGTTGACGAAGAACCCGATGAGCTCCTCCACCCCCCGGTGGTTCCGGTTGGCCACCGGCGAGCCGACGACGACGTCCTCCTGGCCCGTGTGGCGGGCCAGGAGGAGCTGGAAGACGGCGAGGAGGACCATGTACAGGCTGGCGCCGTGCTGGTGGGCGAGGGCCTCCAGCCGGTCCACGGCCTCCTCGTCCAGCTCCAGGGGCAGGTCGCCGGCCCGGAACGCCTGCCCGGGGCGGGGGCGGCGGTCGGTGGGGAGCTCCAGGGGCGCAGCACCTTCCAGGCGGCCCAGCCAGTGGTCGATCTCGGCCTGCAGGGCCTCGCCGTCCAGCCACCGGCGCTGCCAGACGGCGAAGTCCGCGTACTGGACCTCGAGCTCCGGGAGCGCCGCCGGCTCACCCCGGACGAATCCGTCGTACAGGGTCACGGCCTCCCGTAGGAACACCCCCAGGGACCAGCCGTCGGAGACCAGGTGGTGCATGGTCGCCAGAAGGAGGTGGCGCTCGCCCCCGGTTCGGACCAGGACGGTCCGCAGGAGGGGCCCGGCGGCGAGATCGAAGGGCCGGCTGCGTTCGAGGCGGATCAGCCGCTCCTCCTCCTCCCGGGCGGCCCGGGGGGCCAGGCCCTGCAGGTCCACCAGGGGGAGGGGCGGCCGCCTGGGCGGGTGGACGAGCTGGCAGGGCCGGCCGCCCCGGGAGGGGAAGGTCGTCCGCAGGGCCTCGTGGCGCCGGACGATCTCCGCCACGGCGCGGTGCAGGGCCGGCGCGTCCAGGGGACCCTCCAGGTCCAGCGCCAGCGGCACCCGGTACTGGGAGCGCTCCCCCTCGAGTTCCTCCACGAACCACAGGCGCTCCTGGGCGTAGGACAGGGGGATCTCGCCGTCCCGGGGCTGGGGCTCCAGGGGCGGGGGGCCGGAGGGCTCTGCCCCGGACTCGTCCTCTTCGGGCAGGAGCCGGTCCAGGTGCGCCGCCAGGGCGTCGAGGCGGGTGTGCTCCAGGACGGCCGCCACGGGAAGCTCCACCCCGAGCTCGCCGCGGATGCGCGAGGCGAGCTGGGTGGCGAGGAGGGAGTGGCCGCCCAGGTCGAAGAAGTCGTCCTCCGCCCCCACCCGGTCCACCCGCAGGACCTCGCACCAGATCGCCGCCAGGCGCCGCTCGGTCCGCGTGCGGGGCGCCACGAACCCGGTTTCGAGCTCCGGGCGGCTGTCCTCCGGGGCCGGCAGGGCCCGGCGGTCGACCTTCCCCGTGGGCCCGGTGGGGAGGGTCTCCAGGGTGACGAACCCGGAGGGCACCATGTAGTCCGGCAGCCGGCCCTCCAGGTGGCGCCGGAGCTCGTCGGCGGCGGGCCGGGGCCCCGGCCGCGGCACGACGTAGCCCACCAGCCGGCGGTCCTCCGGGTCCGCGCCGTCCCGCGGGGTCACCACCGCTTCGGCCACACGGGGATGGGCGGTCAGGGCGGCCTCGATCTCGCCGAGCTCGATCCGGAAGCCGCGCACCTTGACCTGGTGATCGATCCGCCCGCGGTAGAGCAGGTCGCCGCCCGGGGCGCGTCGGGCCAGGTCCCCGCTCCTGTACAGGCGACCGCCGGGGGTCCCGGCCCAGGGGTCCGGGACGAAGCGCTCGGCGGTCAAGGCGGGACGCCGCAGATAGCCCCGGGCCAGGCCCGCGCCGCCCACGTGGATCTCGCCGTCGGCGCCGGTGGGGACCGGCTCCATCCGGGGTCCCAGGAGGTGGGCCCGGAGGTCGGGGATGGGCCCGCCGACGGGGCTCGCCCAGGGGCGCTCCAGGTCCCGGGCGCGGATCCGGCGGTGGGTCACGTGCACGGTGGTTTCGGTGATCCCGTACATGTTGACCAGGCCGGGCCGCCGGTCTCCGTGGTGCTCGATCCACGGGTCCAGGGCCGGCAGGTCCAGGGCCTCCCCGCCGAAGACCACCCAGCGGAGCTCCAGGTCCCGGGGCCCTTCCTCCTCCTCGACGGCGACGAGCTGCCGGAACGCGGAGGGCGTCTGGTTGAGGACGGTCACGCCCTCCGTGGCCAGGAGCTCGTAGAACGCCGAGGGCGAGCGGGCCACCTCCCCGGACACCACCACGAGCGTCCCGCCGTAGGCCAGGGCCCCCCAGAGCTCCCAGACCGAGAAGTCGAAGGCGTACGAATGGAACAGGGTCCAGACGTCGCCGGGGCCGAAGGCGAAACGCTTTTCGGTGGCCCGGAGCAGCCGCACCACGTCGCCGTGGGTCACCTGGACGCCCTTCGGCCGGCCGGTGGAGCCCGAGGTGAAGATCACGTAGGCGAGCTGGTCCGGCCCCGCCGCCGGCGCCGGTGCCACCGGCTCCTCCGGCGCCTCCGGCAGAGAGTCCACCAGGACCAGGCGCCGACCGTCTCCGTCGCCGCCCCGGACCAGCTCGGCGAAGCGCTCCCGGGTGACCACGACCGCCGGCCCGGCGCCGGCGAAGACGTCCTCCAGGATCAGGTCGATCCGCTCCCGGGGGTGGTCCGGGTCCAGGGGCACGTAGGCCCCCCCGGTCTTGAGGACCCCGAGGACGGCCACCACCAGCTCCACGGAGCGGTCCAGGGCGATGCCCACCGGCACCTCGGGGCCGACGCCCAGGCGACTCAGGTGCGCGGCCAGGGTGCCGGCCCGGCGGTCGAGCTCCCGGTACGAGAGCTCGTCCAGCTCGTGGACCACCGCCGGGGCGTCGCCCCGCTCCGCCGCCTGGAGCTCGAACAGCCGGTGGAGGGCCGGGCTCCGGCGGTAGGCGGCCAGCGGGTCGTTCCACTCGTGCACGGCCTGGGCCCGTTCGGCGGGCCGGAGCAGGGGCAGCTCCGGCAGGGTCCGGTCGGGGTCCTCCACGGCGCCCAGGAGGAGCGTGTGCCAGTGGGCCAGGAGCCGCTCCACGGTGGCGCCGTCGAACAGGTCCCGGTCGTACTCCAGCGTGGTGCGGAGCCCCTCCGCCTCGTCGAACAGGAAGACCGTCAGGTCGAACTTCGTGGTGCCGTTGTGGATCTCCAGGGGCTCCAGGTGCAGCCCGGGGAGCTCCAGGGGCTCGGCGGGCGTGTTCTGGAGCGAGAACTGGATCTGGAAGATGGGCGAGCGGCTCCGGTCCCGCACCGGCTGGACCGCTTCGACCACCTTCTCGAAGGGCACCTCGTGGTGCGGCGTGGACTCCAGGAACCCCCGGGAGACGCGCTCCAGGAGCTCCCCGAAGGGCGGCGCCCCCGAGGCGTCGGCCCGCTGGACCACCATGTTCAGGAAGAAGCCGATGAGGCCTTCCACCTCGACCCGGTTGCGGTTCGCCACGGGGATGCCCAGGAGGAGATCGTCCTGCCCCGTGTAGCGGTGGAGCAGGGCGTCGAACGCGGCGAGGAGGGTGAGGAACGGGGTGGTGCCCCGGCGGCGGCTCCAGGCTTTCACGGTCTCGGTCGCCTCCGGGGACAGTCGGCCCGAGCGCCGCCCTCCCCGGAAGCGCTGCACCGGCGGCCGGGGGCGGTCCGCCGGGAGCTCCACCGGCGGCAGGGGACCGGCCAGGAGCCGGCGCCAGTAGTCCAGGTGGCGCCCGAGGGTCCCCTCGCCCAGCCACCGCCGCTGCCACGCGGCGTAGTCCGCGTACTGCACCGGCAGAGGGGGCAGCGACGGCCTCTCGCCCCGGCGGATCGCCGCGTAGGCGACGGCCAGCTCCCGGATGAGCACACCGATGGACCACCCGTCGGAGGCGATGTGGTGCATGGTCACCAGGAGCAGGTGGTCGTCCGGGGTGCGGCGGACCAGGGCCGTCCGGAGCATCGGACCCCGGGAGAGATCGAAGGCCTGCGCACCCTCCTGCCGGGCCAGGCGGAGGGCCTCGGCCTCTCGCCTGGAGCCCAGGCGCGAGAGGTCGACCACGGGCAGGGGGACCTGGCCCGGGGGGGCCACCGCCGGCCGGGGCCGGCCGTCCACCGCCGGGAAGGCGGTTCGGAGCACCTCGTGGCGCTCCAAGGCGTGGGCGAAGCTCCGGGCCAGGGCCGGGGCGTCGAGGCGGCCCTCCAGGGCCACCGCCGCCGGCATGTTGTAAGCGGCGCTCACCGGCTCGAGCTCGGTCAGGAACCAGAGGCGCTCCTGGGCGTAGGACAGGGGCGCCGCGTCGGCCTCGCGGCCCTCCGCCGCCCGGGGCGCCAGGGGGGGCGCCTCCGGCAGGTCCTCCCCGGCGGCGTAGCCGAAGGTGCCGGCGAGCTCCACGCTCTCCCGGGCCAGGGGCACCGGGTCCGGCCGCATCCGCCACCGGTCGGCCACGGAGGGGTCGACCCCCCGGTGCTCGTGGAACTTCGGGTCGCCCATCATCCGGGTGCCGGCCCGCAGGCCGTCGGTCATGCGGGACCCGCGGTAGGGCTCCAGGACGTCCGGCTCGAGCTCCAGGCCCAGGAAGCGGCACAGCCGCTCCGCGGACTCCTCCGGGGTCCGGACCAGGTCCTCGAAGCGGAGGCGGATCCAGCGCTCCTCGGGGACTCCGGCGAGGAAGTCCAGCACGTTACGGTGGGCCAGGCGCCAGACCAGCTCGGCCTGCCGCCTGGGCGGGTCCGGCAGCTCCGGGTAGACCCGGTCCATCCGGGCCTCCACGTAGGAGTCGACGGTGCCCCGCGGGTGGCGGGCCAGGTGGACGTAGAGGGGGTCCCGGAACAGGGCCTCGGCCCGGGCCAGGGTCTCGGGCAGGAGGGCGTAGCTCGGCGTCTTGTCCACCAGCAAGCGCCCGCCGATCCGCTCCTGGAGCCAGCGGTAGACGGAGGCGACGGGCTCGTCCTCGTCCTCCCGGGCCCGGAGGAGCTCCCAGGCCCGGTCCGCGTCGCAGCCCTCGAGCTCCATCACGGCCCGCACCAGGCCCTCCCGGGCGAAGCGGTTGCGCCCGGAGTACGCCTCGCGCCGCCGGCCGAGGCTCTGGAAGGCCAGGAGCTCGAGCTCCGGCGGCGCGAAGACCCGCGAGTGGCCGGCGAGCATGACCCGGAGCAGGGTGGAGCCGGACCGTGGCGGCGTCAGCACGAGGACGGC
>JBKHJP010000294.1:0-5617 GCA_046538065.1 Thermoanaerobaculia bacterium
GTCCTTCCTCGGCGAGCGCTACGACGACCAGCTCACCGGGCGGGCCTTCTTCGAGATCCAGCCCACCGGCGCCGCCCGCTTCAGCCTGTTCGCCCGCGGCGGCGAGAGCGTGGACTTCGTGAACAACCGGCCGGCGGACCTGCTGGTGCTGATGCCCGGCGTCGAGCTCAAGCTCGGCCGGCGGGTCAACACCCGGCTCGACCACAGCTTCCAGCGCCTGGAGGGCGACGAGGGAACCATCCTGGAGGAGAACCTGACGGAGCTGCGGGTGGTCTACAACCTGAGCGTGCGCTCGTTCGTCCGGGCGATCTTCCAGTACCGGGACGTGGCCCGGGCGCCGGAGCTGTTCGACCTCCCGGTGGAACCGGACGAGGAGCGGCTCTTCACCCAGCTCCTCTTCTCCTACAAGGTCAACCCCCAGACGGTGGTCTTCGTGGGCTACTCGGACAACCGCCTGGGGCTGGGGGACGTGAGCCTGACCCAGACCGACCGGACTCTGTTCGTCAAGCTGGGCTACGCGTGGCTGCGGTAGGGGCTCCTGGGCGCTCGGCGCTGATGTCCTCGTCGAGGGCCGGCCAGTGGAGTGCTCATCCCATGCCCGCGCGTCGAGCTCAGGAGTCGTTTCTGGGCCGAGGGGGCGGCACGACCCATTCGGAAGCACGTCCGAGCCTTCGCTTCACGCCCTTGGTCTTCTTCCCGAACACCACGCCGTGCGCGATCTGGTCCGGGAGGGGCTCCCTCGCCACGCCCTGGTCCGCTTCCCGCGCCGTGCCGGCAGTGAACTCAGCCAGAGCGAAGCCTTCGTGCCCTCGGAGCACGTCCTCGGGTGCGTGGCCTTCAGCCAGGGCGTCTTTCGCCACGTGGATCGACATCGGCGTGCCGGACGGGTGATCTTCGAAGGCTGCAGAGGAGGGGCGGTAACCGCCCCGGTTCTCGTCCAAGACGAAGTGGCGCGGCGGTATCCGGCGCCACAGCCCGTCGCAGTCCTCGATCGAGGGATCGTCGGTGTACCCGTCCGATGCCACGCTGCGTCGGAGGTCAGTCGGAGATCAGAGCGATCCACTCGATGAGCGGCCGGAGGTCTGAAACGACAGCGCGAGACTCGATCTCGCCTGACTCGACGTCTTCGAAATGGGCGACGAAACGGGCCGGCGAGAGAACCTCGATCTCGAAGTCGTAGCCCTTCCGGTGCCATTCGGCCTGGACACCGCCGGTCGCCGTGGGAACCACGGAGGGTGGTGGGGTGTCGTCGTCCATGATCTCGAAGAGCAATTCCAGGAGAGCGCTGGCGAGCTCAGGGCGAATTGGTGCGGCTCGATACGAATTCCAACCGGGCTCCAGGCGGAGGAGATCATCAAGAATCCGAAGGGTCGGCTTCAACCAGGCAGGCTCCGACCCCGCGAGGCCGAGCGAAGCAGTTGGCGCCGCGGAGACAACGGCATCGAACGCGCCAAGAGTGACCTAGCGCGAAACCGTGCCCTCCACAGCCGAGGACAAGGCAGGTTGCCAGTCTCGTTCAGTGAGGTGCCGCGCGACGGTTCGGGCCCTCGGCGTGGTGGCCAAGTCAGGCATCGGTTCGCTCCCAAATCTGGTGCATCGCCGGAGTAGTGATCGACGTGAATCCCCGTACGATCCACTCTCTTCCAAGGTCCAAGAACGGTAGGACACCGCGGGTACCTTCCCCCTGCGGCTGCCCTCGGGCGGTCAGCTCGAGCACGATGATCGGCTGACCGGTGCTCACCTCGAACCCGGGTTTCGCGCTGATGTGCAACCTTCCGAGCGGAGTCCCCTGATGGTCCGGAATGATGTAGCGCGCGGCGAAGCGACTGTCTTCCGGTCCACCGAGAAAATCATCTGAATACTGCCCTGAAGTGATCGTGAGCACCCGATCAAGCTGACTGTGGTGCTCCCAAACATCGCCCGGGAAGATGTGGTTGACGTACGTGACCTCGCACTGGTTCGGCTCCGGATGACTCAGGCCGTGGTCCGTGAGGAACGATTGAAAGAGGCTGAGCTCGCGCTCGAACGACTGGCGGATCCCTTCGTAGCGGGGGTACGTGTCCTCCGGCCCTCGCTTCCTCCAGTTGTGCAAGAACCGATCAGACTGGAGCTGGATGAGCTGGTCTCCCTGCTCGGTGAGGAACCAGTACCGGATCGGAGGGGGGACGTCGAGCACTTGCCATCGGACGCCGAGATCCCGCGCCGGTCTGCCACCGAATCTCTCGATGACCGGTTGGAGAGTGGGTCGCTCCTCCACGCGAGGAAAACTCTCGCGAATGCGCTCCCAGAACAGACCGGAATGGACCGAGCCGAACCCCGCGAGAGGCTCGAACTGGACCCCGAGGACGACCTCGGTGAGTGGAGGCCGACGGAAGTCAGGAAGGGTTCTCGCCATATGGTCCGCGCGCGCATCAGGGACAGCCGTCCGGCGCCGCCGATCCAGAAAAGTGTAGCATTCAGGCCGATACAAGAGCCTGCAACGGGAAAGCGCTTCGCCCCTCCACTCTTCAGAGTAGCCTGCGACGGTCTGCTAAGGTCCCGCCCAGGCCATGCTGCTCATGTCCCTCCTCTCGTTCCTGGCCCGCTGGCCGGTGCTCCGGCAGCTCCGGCGCGGGGCCGACGGCACCGGGCTGGAGGCGGCCTCGCCCCGGACCCGGCGCCTGCGGGCCCGGACCGCCGAGGGCGGGGTGCGGACGGCCCGCTCCGTCTGCCCTTACTGCGGCGTCGGCTGCGGCCAGCTCGTCCACCACCGGGACGGGAAGCTCCTGGCGATCGAGGGGGACCCGGAGAGCCCGGTCAACCAGGGGACGCTCTGCCCCAAGGGGGCGGCCAGCCACCAGCTCCTGACCCACTCGCGGCGGCTGACGAAGGTCCTCTACCGGGCGCCCCGGGCGACGGAGTGGCGCGAGCTCCCCCTGGAGGAGGCCATGGACCGCCTGGCGGATCGGGTCTGGGAGAGCCGGAAGGCCCGCTGGGTCCGGGACACCGGCGACGGCGAGCCGGTGGGCCACACCTCGGTCATCGCCCACCTGGGCGGCGCCACCCTGGACAACGAGGAGAACTACCTCATCAAGAAGCTGTTCACCGGCGGCCTGGGGATGGTGGCGGTCTCCAACCAGGCGCGGATATGACACAGCTCCACGGTGCCCGGTCTGGGCACCTCGTTCGGCCGGGGCGGGGCGACCACCGCCCTCCAGGACCTGGCGAACGCCGACTGCGTGCTGATCCAGGGCTCCTCCATGGCGGAGGCCCACCCGGTGGGCTTCCGCTGGGTCCTGAAGGCGAAGGAACGGGGCGCCACGGTGATCCACGTGGACCCGCGGTACTCCCGGACCAGCGCCCTGGCGGACCTGTGGGTGCCGATCCGGGCGGGCGGTGACCTGGCCTTCCTGGGGGGCCTGGTCCGCCACGTCCTGGAGCACGAGCTCGACTTCCGAGAGTACGTCGCCGCCTACACCAACGCCTCGTGCATCCTGCGGGAAGACTTCCAGGACACCGAAGACCTGGACGGCCTCTTCTCCGGCTGGGACCCGGAGGCCCGGGCCTACGACCCCACCACCTGGCAGTACGAGGGCGACGACCCGGCCCGCCCGGAGCGGGACCGGACACTCCAGCACCCGCGCTGCGTCTACCAGGTCGTCAAGCGCCACTTCGCCCGCTACACGCCGGAGATGGTGGAGCGGGTGGCCGGCGTGCCGCCGGAGACCTTCCGCCGGGTGGCGGACGCCCTGACCGCGGCCTCCGGCCCGGAGCGCACCGCCGCCATCTGCTACGCCGTGGGCTGGACCCAGCACTCGAAAGGGGTCCAGATCATCCGCACGGCGGCGATCCTCCAGCTCCTCCTGGGAAACGTCGGAAGGCCCGGCGGGGGGATCCTGGCGCTGCGGGGCCACGCGTCGATCCAGGGCTCGACGGACATCCCCACCCTCTACGACATCCTGCCCGGGTATCTGCCGATGCCCCGGGCCGGCCGGGGGGAGGACAGCCTGGAGGGGTACCTGGCCAACCACCGGAACGCCGGCGGGCTGTGGCACGAGACGCCGTCATACCTGGTCTCGCTGCTCAAGGCCTGGTACGGGCCGGCCGCCACGGCGGAGAACGACTTCGCCTTCGCCCACCTGCCCCGCCTGACCCGGAACCACTCCCACTTCGCCTACTTCACCGAGATGGCGGACGGCGAGGTGGACGGCCTGTTCGTCATGGGCCAGAACCCGGCGGTGGGGGCCCAGCACTCGCGCCTGGAGAGGAAGGCCCTGGCGCAGCTGAAGTGGCTGGTGGTCCGGGACCTGGTGGAGATCGAGACCGCCTCCTTCTGGTACGACGCGCCGGAGGTGCGCCGCGGCGAGCTCGTCCCGGAAGCCATCGACACCGAAGTCTTCCTCTTCCCCGCCGCCGGCCACGCCGAGAAGGCGGGCTCGTTCACCCAGACCCAGCGCATGGTCCAGTGGCGGGAGAAGGCGGTAAAGCCGCCGGGGGAGGCCCGGAGCGAGGCGTGGTTCGTCCACCAGCTCGCCCTGCGGCTGAAGGCCAAGGCTCAAGGCTCGGACGACCCGGAGGACGCCCCGCTCCGGGACCTGGACTGGTGGTACCCGGAGGACGGCCACGGCGAGCCGGAGATGGAGGCGGTGCTGGCGGAGATCAACGGCTGGCGGGCGGCGCCGGCCGCAGGAGAAGGCGGGGGCGGCACGGAAGACCGGGAGAACCTCTCGGAAGGGGCGGACGCCGCGGAGGAGCCGGCACCCGGGGCCCGACCGGAAGGCGGCGCCCCGAGCGGTGACGGCGTCCTCCACGGCGTGCTTCACGGTAGAGACCGAGCCGGCCGGCCCCACCACGGCCCCCAGGTGGCCGGCTTCGCCGACCTCCGCGCCGACGGCTCCACCGCCTGCGGCTGCTGGATCTACTCCGGCGTCTACGGGCCGGACGGCGTCAACCGGGCTCTCCGGCGCGAGCCCTCCGGCCCCTACGGCCACGGCTGGGGCTTCGCCTGGCCCGCCGACCGGCGGATCCTGTACAACCGGGCGAGCGCCCGGCCCGGCGGCGCCCCCTGGAGCGAGTCGAAGAAGCTCGTCTGGTGGGACGGCGAAACCGGCCGCTGGACCGGCGACGACGTGCCCGACTTCGACGCCGGCAAGTCCCCGGCGTACCGGCCCACCGCCGGCGCCACCGGCCTGGCGGCCCATCCCGGGGACGCACCCTTCTTGATGCACCCGGAGGGCCTGGGGCGCCTGTTCGTGCCGGCGGGCCCGCCCAAGGGCCTGGCCGACGGGCCGCTCCCCACCCACTACGAGCCCCTGGAGTCGCCGGTGGCGAACGCCCTCTACGGCCAGCAGCACGACCCTGCGGTGGAGCGCTTCGAGCGGCCGGACAACCCTTTCGCCGGTACCGGCGACCCGCGTTTCCCCTACGTGCTGACCACCTACCGGCTGACCGAGCACCACACCGCCGGCGGGATGAGCCGGTTCCTGCCGCGGCTCTCGGAGCTCCAGCCGGAGCTGTTCGTGGAAATCTCCCCGGAGCTGGCCCGGGAGCTGGGGGTGGAGCCCGGCGGGTGGGTGACCGTGGTGGCGATACGCGGCGCCGTCGAGGCCCGGGCCCTGGTGACCCGGCGCATCCGGCC
>JBKHJP010000029.1:0-21703 GCA_046538065.1 Thermoanaerobaculia bacterium
CCCTGGAGCTCCGGGGACCCCTGGACGCTCCCGCCCTGGCCGGGGCCCTCGCCGCCATCGCGGGCCGTCACGAGGTGCTGCGGAGCCGGTTCGAGACCCGGGGCGGACGGCCGGTCCAGGTGGCGGACGTGGCACCACCGCACCTTGCGCTGGTGGACCTTCGGAGTCTGGCCTCGGCCGAGGCCGTGGGCGGTGACGGGCGGCACCCCGCAGCGCCGGCCCTGACCCGAGCCCTGACCCAGGCCCTGGCCCGGGCCGAGTCCCGGCGCCCCTTCGACCTCGCCCGGGGACCGATGCTGCGCTCGGCCCTCGTCCGCCTGGGCGAGGAGGAGCACGTCCTGCTCCTGACCTTCCACCACGCGGCCTTCGACGGGTGGTCCATGGAGGTCTTCTACCGGGAGCTGGGGGCGGCCTGCCGGGACCTCTCCGACCACCGGCCGGTGGACCTGCCGCCCGTCCCCGTCCAGTACGCCGACTTCGCCGCGTGGCAGCGGCGCCACCTGTCCGGGGACCGGCTGGAGCGGCTCCTGGCCTACTGGCGCGAGCGCCTTGCAGGCGCTCCGCCGTCCCTGGACCTGCCGGCGGACCGGCCCCGGCCGAGGATCCTGAGCTCCCGGGGCGCCCGGCAGGCCCTCCCCGTGGCGCCGGCCCTCCCCGGCGCGGTGTCGGAGCTGGCCCTCCAGCAGGGGGCCACGCCGTTCATGGTCCACCTCGCGGCGTTCGCGGCGCTCCTTCACCGCTACACCGGTCGGAGCGACCTCGTCGTGGGCACGCCCATGGCGAACCGCAACCGCACCGAGGTGGAGGATCTCATCGGCTTCTTCGCCAACAGCCTGGTCCTGCGCGTGGACGCCGGCGGGGACGTGCGGTTCGACGAGCTCCTCTCCCGGGTGCGCGAAGCGGTCCTGGGGGCCCACGCCCACCAGGAGATCCCCTTCGAGAAGCTGGTCGAGGAGCTCGCCCCGGAGCGGGACCTGAGCCGCACGCCGCTCTACCAGGTGAGCTTCCAGGTGGAGGAGGAGAGGCCCGACCAGCTCGACCTGCCGGGCGTGGCGGTCGAGCGCCTGGAGCTCGCCCGGGCGGAGACGAAGCTCGACCTGAGCGTCGCCCTGACGCGGACGCCGGAGGGGCTCCTGGCCCGGGCCCAGTACTCCACCGACCTCTTCGACGGAACCCGCATCCGGCGCCTCCTCGGCCACCTGGAGCGCCTCCTGGAGGGGGCCCTGGCCCACCCGGACCTGCCCCTCTCCCACCTGCCCCTCCTGGCGCCGGCGGAGCGCCTCCAGGTGGTGGCGGAGTGGAACGACACCCGCCCCGCCGCCGGGCAGCGCGCCGGAGAGGCCGGGTTCCTGGACCTGTTCGAGGGCCAGGTCGCCCGCTCGCCGGACGCCGTGGCCGTGAGCTTCGGCGGGGCGCAGCGCACCTACGCCGCCCTCCAGGCGGAGTCCGGGCGCTGGGCCCGCAGGCTCCGCTCCGAAGGGGTCGGGCCGGAGGTCCTGGTGGCGGTCTTGGCGGACCGGTCGGTGGAGATGGTCGTGGGCCTGCTGGCGGTCCTCCGGGCCGGCGGCGCCTACGTCGCCCTGGACCCGGAGTCCCCACCGGAGCGGCTGGCGGCCATGCTGGACGACTCGGGCGCCCGGGTGGTCCTCACCCAGAAGCACCTGGCCCTCCGCCTGCCGGAGTCTCCATGGAATCGTGCAGGGGACGAGCTCGTCTCCTCCCGTGCCTCAGCGACCACCGAAACCTTCCGCACCATGGGCGGAGGCGAGCTCCGCCTCTACACGCTCGGGTTGCGGGCGGGAACCCCCGCGGGGAGCCCGGCCCCCGAAGGCCTGGCCTATGCCGTCTTCACCTCGGGCTCCACCGGCCGGCCGAAGGCCGCCATGAACACCCACCGGGGCCTGGTGAACCGCCTCCTCTGGATGCGCGACGAGCTCCGGCCCGGTCCGGACGACCGCTTCCTCCAGAAGACGCCCCTGACCTTCGACGTCTCCGTCTGGGAGCTCTGGCTTCCCCTGGTCACGGGCGGCCGGCTGATCGTCGCCCGGCCCGGAGGCCACCGGGACCCGGGATACCTCCTGGAGACCGTCGAGCGCGAGGGCGTGAGCGTTCTCCACTTCGTGCCGTCCCTGCTCCGGGTGTTCTTGGGGCAGCCGGGGGTCGGTGCGCTGACGAGCCTGCGCCGGGTGTTCTCCGGCGGCGAGGCTCTCCCGCCTTCCCTGGTGGCGGCCTTCCACCGGCGACTCTCCAGCGAGCTCCACAACTCCTACGGCCCCGCCGAGGCCGCGGTGGCGGTGGCCGGGTGGCCCTGCCCGCCCACCGGCAAGCCGGTCCGGGTCCCCATCGGGCGGCCCATCACCGGCGCCCGGCTCCTCCCGGTGGACCGCCACCTCCGGGCGGTCCCGGTGGGCGTGCCGGGCGAGCTCGCCATCGGCGGCGTGCCGGTGGGCCGGGGCTACCTCCGGCGCCCCGCGCTCACCGCCGAGCGGTTCGTCCCGGACCCCTTCGGAAGTGAGCCCGGGGCCCGGCTCTACCGGAGCGGAGACCTCTGCCGCACGGGCCCCGGCGGGGCGATCGAGTACCTGGAGCGCGTCGACTTCCAGGTCAAGGTCCGGGGCCAGCGCATCGAGACCGGCGAGATCGAGGCCGCTCTCCGGAGACACCCGGCGGTCGAGGAGGCCGTGGTGGTGGGACGCAGGGACGCCGGTCCGGACGCGGCCCTGGCCCTCGCCGCCTTCGTCTCGACCCGGAGCGACAGCGGGAGCGCTGCGGACGGGGACGCGCTCCGGGAGCACCTGCGGGGGCTCCTCCCGGAACCGATGGTCCCGGCGACGGTGGAGGTCCTGGAGGCGTTGCCCCGGGGCCGCACCGGGAAGGTCGACCGGCGGGCCCTGGCCCGCCGCCCGCCGCCGGACCGACCTTCGCCCCGCGAGGCTCCGGGGCGCGCCCGGGTCGCCCCCCGGAGCCCGGCGGAGCGCGAGGTCGCCGAGGTCTGGGCCGAGGTGCTAGGGATCGGCGAGGTGGGGGTCCACGACGAGTTCTTCGAGCTCGGCGGCAACTCCATCAGCGCCGCCGTCGTGATCAACCGCGTCCAGGAGATCCTGGGGGCGATGGTCCACGTCGTGGCGCTGTTCGAAGCGCCCACCATCGCCCGGCTGGCCGAGACCCTGACCCGGACGCAGCCGGCGGCGGCCCGTCGCTGGGGCGGCGGCGTCCCGGCCGGGGCGGACGGAGAGACTCCGGAGGCCGCCGCTCCGTCCGGAGCGCCCCCCGTCGAGGCGCTCCCCCGGCCGGCGGGCGAGGCTCCGGCGCTCTTCCCCGCCTCCTTCGCCCAGGAGCGGCTCTGGTTCCTCCACCGGATGGTCCCGGACTCCGCGGTGTACAACCTCCCGCTGGTCGTCCGTCTGACGGGCCGGCTGCGGCCCGCGCTCCTGGCCCGGACCCTCCGGGAGGTCGCCCGCCGCCAGGAGGCCCTCCGCACGACCCTCCCGCAGGAGGGGGGCTCCCCCATCCAGCGGATCGCCCCCCGAGCCCGCCTGCCCCTGCCGGTGGTGGACCTGGCGGGCCTCCCGGCGGAGGACCGGGACCGGGAGGCCCGGCGCGTCGCCCGGGTGGAGGCGGAGCGCCCGTTCGACCTGGGCCGGGGGCCCCTGGTCCGGGCCCGGCTCGTCCGGCTGGGACCGGCCGGGGACGGAGCGGAGGAGGACCGGCTCCTGGTGACCCTGCACCACGCCGTCTTCGACGGCTGGTCCGTGGGCGTCCTGCTGAACGAGCTGGCCGGGGTCTACGGAGCCCTGGCGGCCGGCGAGCCGGTGAGGCTGCCGGAACCGCCGGTCCAGTACGCGGACTACGCCGCCTGGCAGCGGCGGTGGCTCGCCGGGGACGCCCTGGAGGAGCAGCTCGGGTACTGGCGGAGCCGCCTCGCCGGAGCGCCCCCGGTCCTGGAGCTCCCCACGGACCACCCGCGTCCGGCGGTCCAGAGCTTCCGGGGCGGCCGGGTCCCGTGCCGGCTGGAGCCGGAGCTGAGCGCGGCCCTGGCGGAGATCGGGAGGAGCACCGGCGCGACCCCGTTCATGGTCCTCCTGGCGGCGTTCATGGCCCTGCTGGCCCGCTACACCGGCGCGCGAGACCTGGTCGTGGGCTCCCCCGTCGCCGGCCGCAACCGGGCCGAGATCGAAGGGCTCCTGGGCCTGTTCGTCAACACCCTGCCCCTCCGGGCCGACCTGGCGGGCGACCCCTCATTCGAGGAGATGGTCTCCGCCGTGCGGCAGGCCGCCGTCGGAGCCCTCGCCCACCAGGACCTCCCCTTCGAGCGCCTGGTCGAGGAGACGGCCCCGGAGCGGAGCCTGGCGCACGCGCCCCTGTTCCAGGTCCTGTTCGGGCTCCAGAACGCCTCCCGGCGGGTCCGGAGCGTCGCCGGGGTGGACCTGGAGGTCCTGGACTCGGACCTGGAGTCCGCCAAGTTCGACCTGGTGGTGAGCCTGGGCGAGACCCCGGAGGCCATCCGGGGAAGCTTCCAGTACAACGCCGACCTGTTCGAGCGGGCGACGGTCGAGCGCATGGTCCGCCACTTCCGGAGCCTCCTGGCCGGGGTCGCGGAGGACCCGGGCCGCACCCTCTCCCGGCTGCCCCTCCTCTCGGACGCCGAGCGGCGCGAGCTCCTCGTGGCGTGGAACGACACGGCGACGGACTATCCCCGGGAGAGCTCCCTCCCGGAGCTGTTCGAGGCCGTGGCCCGGCGGCGCCCGGAGGCGGTGGCCCTGCACCAGGGGGACCGGTGGTGGACCTACGGCGAGCTCCACCGCCGGGCCGCGCGCGCAGCGGCGCGCCTGGCGGCCGAGGGCGTGGGGCCGGAGGTGCTCGTGGGGCTCGCCGCCGAGCGCTCGCCGGAGCAGGTGGCCGGGCTCCTGGGCATCCTCGCGGCCGGCGGCGCCTACCTGCCCCTGGACGCCACCTACCCGCCGGAGCGGCTCACCTTCATGCTGGAAGACGCCCGGGCTCCCGTGCTCCTGGCGTCCGACGGCGTGGCGGACCTCCTGGCCCCGGCGATGGAGCGCCTCCCGGGCCTGCGGCTGCTCTCGCTGGAGCGCTCGGTCGGCGGGGACCCCGCCGCTGGAGCGCCGGACGCCCCGCCGCCACCGCGAAGCGGCTCCCGCTCCCTGGCCTACACCGTCTACACGTCCGGGTCCACCGGCCGGCCGAAGGGGGTCGCGGTGGAGCACCGTAGCGTCGCCCGCCTGGTCCGGGGTGCGGAGTACGTCGCCATGGGGGAGGAGGAGGTCTTCTTCCAGCTCGCCCCGGTGCCCTTCGACGCCTCGACCTTCGAGATCTGGGGGGCGCTCCTCAACGGCGGGCGGCTCGAGATCCCGGCGCCGGGAGTCCCGTCCCTGGGGGAGCTGGGGCGGGACCTCGAGGCCTCCCGGGTGACCACCCTCTTCCTGACGACGGGCCTGTTCAACCAGATGGTGGACGCGGAGCTCCCGCGCCTCGCCACGGTCCGCCAGATCATCACGGGGGGCGAGGTGGCGAGCCGGTCCCACATGGCGCGGATGCGGGAAGCTCGCACCGGGGGCCAGGTCCTGGTCCACGCCTACGGGCCGACGGAGGGGACCACCTACACCACGTGCAGCACGGTGGACCCGGTTCCGGACGCCGGCCCGTGCCGGACCGTCCCCATCGGCGGCCCCATCGCCAACAGTCGCGTCTACCTCCTCGACCCGGCGCCCGAGGGTGGGGCGGAGCCCGTCCCCGTCGGGGTGGCCGGCGAGCTCTACGTCGGCGGAGACGGCGTGGCCCGGGGCTACCTGGCCCGGCCGGCCCTCACCGCGGCCGCGTTCGTGCCCGACCCCTTCGCGACCCTCTCCGGCGGGCCTCCGGGCGCCCGGCTCTACCGCACCGGCGACCTGGCCCGGTGGCTGCCGGACGGACGGGTGGAGTTCCTGGGGCGGATCGACCGCCAGGTCAAGCTCCGGGGCTTCCGGATCGAGCTGGGCGAGGTCGAGACGGCCCTGGCGGCGCACCCGGCGGTCCGGAGGGCCGTGGCTCTGATCCGGGAGGACCGGCCCGGAGACCGGCGCCTGGTGGCGTACGCGGTCCCCCCAGAGGGGGCCGGCGCCGAACCGGCGGAGCTGCGGACCCACCTGGCCGAGCGCCTCCCGGAGCACATGGTGCCGAGCGCCGTGGTGCGGCTGTCCGAGCTCCCCCTGGACCCGAACGGCAAGGTGGACCGCCGCGCCCTCCCCGCGCCGGAGCTCCACGAAGGGGCGCCGGCACGGCGGGGACGGACGATGCCCCGCGGCCCCCTGGAGGAGATCGTCGCCGAGGTCTGGTCCGACGTCCTGGCCGTCGACGCCCCGGACGTCCACGACCACTTCTTCGACCGGGGGGGACACTCCCTCCTGGCCACGCGCCTGGTGGCCCGCCTGGCGGACGTCACGGGCGTGGAGGTCCCGCTCCGGCGCCTCTTCGAGGGGCCGACGATCGCCGAGCTCGCCCGGGCGGTCGACGAGCTCCAGCGCGGCGAGGCCGTCCCGCGCACGCCGCCCCTGGTCCGCCGGGAGAGGCCGGAGCGCCCGGTCCCCGCCTCCTTCGCCCAGGAGCGGCTCTGGTTCCTGAGCCGCCTCGACCCGGGCTCCACGGTGTACAACATCCCGGCGGTGTTCCGGTTCCGGGGCCCCCTCCGGCCGGCGGTGCTGGCCCGGGCCCTCCGCGAGGTGGTGCGACGCCACGAAGCCCTCCGGACGACGCTCTTCGAGGTCGACGGCCGGGCCTATCAGCGGGTGACACCGCCCGCCCCGAACGCGCTGCCGTGGATCGACCTCGCGGGCCTGCCGGCCGAGGCCCGGCGCTCCGAGGCCGACCGGGTGGCCCACCGCTCCGCGCACCAGTCGTTCGACCTCGAGACCGGGCCGGTGGTCTCCGCCTGGCACCTCCGTCTCTCGGAGCGGGAGCACCGCCTGGCCTGGTGCGTCCACCACGCGGCGGCCGACGGCTGGTCGCTGGGCATCGTCCTCGAGGAGCTCACCGCCCTCTACGACGCCCTGGGCCGCGGCCTGCCCTCGCCTCTTCCGGAGCTGCCGGTCCAGTACGCCGACTACGCGGTCTGGCAGCGGCGGGCCCTGGGCGAGCGCGCCGTCGGCGAGCAGCTCGCCTACTGGCGCCGGCACCTGGAGGGGGCCCCCCGCGAGCTGACGCTCCCCGCGGACCGACCGCGCTCTGCGGTCCAGACGTACCGGGACAACCGGGCCCGGCTCGACGTCCCGGCCCCGGTCTTCGACCGGTTGCAGGAGCTGGCCGCCGGCGAGGGGGCCACCCTCTTCATGCTCCTCCTAGCGGCCCTGGATGCGGTCCTGGCCCGCTGGTCGGGCCAGCGCGACGTCCTCGTGGGCTCGCCGGTTGCGGGGCGGAGCCGCACCGAAGTGGAGGGCCTGGTGGGAATGTTCCTGAACACCCTGGTCCTGCGCCTCGACCTTTCCCCGGGCGAGAGCGGCGAGCCCACCTTCCGGGAGCTCCTCCGGCGGGCCCGGGACTCGGCCCTCGGGGCCTACACCCACCAGGACGTCCCCTTCGAGATGCTGCTGGAGGATCTCGAGGTCGAACGCGACCTCTCCAGGACGCCCCTCTTCCAGGTCTTCCTGAACGTGGCCAACTTCCCGAGGAACGCGGTGCCCCTGGAGGACGTGGACGTCGAGGTGATGGACCGCGGAGCGGGCCTGGGGTCGAAGTTCGACCTGACCCTCTACGCCAGCCAGGGCTCGGAAGGTCTCACCTGCAACCTGGTCTACAACGCCGACCTGTTCGACGCCCCGCGGATGCACGAGCTCCTGGACCAGCTCCAGGGGCTGCTGGCCCAGGCGGCCGACGACCCCGACCGGCCGTACACGAGCTACTCCCTCCGGACGCCCGCGCTGGCGTCCGCGCTCCCCGGCCCGACGGCCGAGCTCGCCGGGCGGTGGGAGGGTCCGGCCCACGCCGTCTTCGCGGCCCGGGCCGCCGAGGCGCCGGACCGCCTGGCGGTGGCCGGCGACGGCGTGGCCTGGACCTACGGCGCCCTGGACCGGGCCGCGACCCGCCTCGCCGGTCGCCTGGCGGAGGCCGGGGTGAGCCGGGGAGACCGGGTGCTCGTCTACGCCCATCGGAGCCCGGTCCTGACCCTGGCCCTGCTGGGCACCCTCCGGGCCGGAGCCGCCTTCGTGGTCCTCGACCCGGCCCACCCGGGGCGGTACCTGGCGGAGGCCGTGGAGGCCGCCCGCCCCCGGGCCGTGCTCCGGCTGCTGGAGGCCGGCCCCCTCCCGAGAGAGCTGGAGGACGCCCTGGCCCGACGCGGTCCCGCCGCCGACCTGACCCTGCCGGGACCTGGAGCGGCCCTGGCGTCGGCGGAAGACCGTACCGGGGCTCCGGACGCCACGCCGGAGGTCCCCGTGGACCCGGACGACGAGGCCTACCTCGGCTTCACGTCGGGGACCACCGGCAAACCCAAGGGCATCGTGGGCCGGCAGGGGTCCCTGTCTCACTTCGTGCCCTGGCTCCGGGACCGCATGGACCTCCGCCCGGACGAGAGCCACACCCTGCTCTCGGGCCTCGCCCACGACCCCCTCGTCCGGGACGTCTTCTCCCCTCTCCAGCTCGGCGCCACGTTGTGCGTGCCGCCGGCGGACGACATCCTTCACCCGGACCGGCTGTCCGGCTGGCTGGAGCGGGAGCGGGTGGCCGTGACGAACCTCACGCCGGCCATGGGGCAGCTCGTGCTCCAGGGCACCGAGGAGGCCGCGACGCGTCGGCTGGACGCCCTGCGACGGGTGTTCTTCGTCGGTGACCAGCTCCCGCCCAGGCTGGCGGACGCGTTCCGGCGGCTCGCCCCGCAGGTGGCCTGCGTCAACCTCTACGGGAGCACCGAGACCGCCCGGGCCCTGGGGTACTTCGAGATCCCCGGCGAAGCGGGCCGGCGGTTCCGGGGATCGCTCCCCATCGGCGGCGGCATCGAAGGCACCGAGCTCCTGGTCCTCGGCGCCGCCGGCCGGCTTGCAGGCGTGGCCGAGCTCGGCGAGATCGCCGTCCGGAGCCCCCACCTGTCCTGCGGTTACCTGGAGGACCCGCGCCGGACCGCTGAACGGTTCCGGCCCGATCCGTTCGCCACCGGTTCCGGAGCCGGCGGCCGGATCTACTGCACCGGAGACCTGGGCCGGTACCGGCCCGAGGGCCAGGTGGAGATCTCCGGCCGAGCCGACGGCCAGGTCCAGGTGCGGGGGTTCCGGGTGGAGCCCGGAGCCGTCGAGGCCGCGCTGGCGGAGCACCCCGGCGTGGCCGAGGCGGCCGTGGTGGTCCGGTCCGGCCCGGAGGGCGGCTACCTGACGGCGTACGTGGTGCCCGCGACGGGGGCGGCTCCCCCGGGCGTGGAGGAGCTCCGCTCGCACCTCGGCCGGCGGCTCCCCGCCTACATGGTCCCCGGAGCGTTCGTCCCCCTGGACGCCCTCCCCCTCACCCCCACGGCCAAGCTGGACCGGACCGCCCTGCCGGATCCCGAGCCCGGCGCGGTCACGGAGGAGCTCGGCCCCCCCGAGACGCCCGCGGAAGAGCTCCTGGCCGGCATCTGGGAAGACCTCCTCGAGACGGACCGGGTGGGCGCCGGCGACGACTTCTTCGCCCTCGGGGGGCACTCGTTGCTCGCCACCCGCGTCGTCTCGCGCCTGAGGGCCGAGATCGGAATCGAGCTGCCATTGCGCAGCCTTTTCGAACGGCCCCGTCTCCGGGACCTCGCGGAGGAGCTGGAGGAGCGGCTGCTGGAGGAGGAGGAAGCCCCGGCGCCCGTCACCTGACGCGCCCGGAGGCGGTCCTGATCCCGGGATGTTCCGGGAACGCGCAGTGGACCGGGCAGCCGCGCCACAGATCCGGATATTGCCAAAACTGTAGATTCTTATTTACATTTATTACAGCTGTGTCCCGATCGTGCTTGCTCCGAGCACTCCAGCGGTTGAAAGTCCGTGCAAGGTAAACGAGGAGGCGGAAAACCAACGACGGTATTCCGAAAATAACACAACATTTGGTTGAGGGAGGAGAGTCCATGGACGAGACGCGCAGACCCAAGAAGCCGACTGCCGACGAGCCCCGCGAGCCGGACGACGCAACCCGGACCACGCCCCTGGAGGGCAAGCGGGTCGTCCACCCGGAGCTCGACCGGCGCCAGTTCCTGGGCGGCGTCGGCGGCACGGCCGTCGGCGCTTCGCTCGCCGGAGGCCTCACCGGCCTCGGGGCGATGTCCGGCGTGACGAGCCGACCGGCCCACGCCGAGGAAATCGCCCCGGAAAGCCCGCAGGTGCGGCACAACAACGCCCTCCAGATTCGCCACGACGCCGCGATCGACGAGCACCAGCTCGGCTGGATCGACCATCCGTGCAACGGCGACGAGGACCGGTTCCCCAACCGCATCGGCAACTTCCACAAGACCCTCCCTCACGACGCGAACGGCGAGGTGGACCCGGCCGCGTACGACGCGCTCCTCGCCGCCACGGCCAGCGGGAAGTTCTCCGACTGGGAAGCGGTCCCCGGCGGGCCCAACCGGCTGCTCAACCCCGTGGGCGGGCTGGCGTTCAACATGTCCGGCCCGGACTCCCCGGCCGTGGGCGTCAACCCGCCGCCGTCCGTGGACAGCGCCGAGCTGGCGGCCCAGGCGGCGGAGGTCTACTGGATGGCCCTGTGCCGGGACGTCCCCTTCGCCGAGTGGGACACGAACCCCGTGGTCCAGGCCGCCGCCGACAGCCTGTCGAGCTTCTCGGGCTACACGGGGCCGGTGGACCCCAGCACCGGAACGGTGACACCGCAGGTCCTGTTCCGGTCCGACTACCCGGGAGCCCTCGACGGCCCCATGGTGTCCCAGTTCCTGCTGAGGAACTTCTTCTACGACGCCATCCCGGTGGTCCCCAGGATGCGGGTCCCGGTCCAGGGCTCGGACTTCATGACGGCGTACGACGAGTGGCTGAACATCCAGAACGGGGCCATCGCCAGCCCGTTCCCGCCCCTCGACCCCACCACCCGGTTCATCCGGAGCCCCCGGGACCTGGGCATGACCGCACAGCTCGACCGGATCTACTCGGTCTACTTCCGTGCCTGGCTGATCCTGCAGGGCTTCATCCCCTTCATCGCCCATCCGGGCCTCGACCCGAACCACCCGTACCAGAACTCCAACCGGCAGGCCGCCTTCTCCACCTTCGGCCGTGCCCACATCACCGAGCTCCTGGCCGAGGCCGGCAAGAGTGAGCGCTCCACCTGGTACCAGAAGTGGCAGGTGCACCGCTTCGTGCGGCCGGAAGCCTACGGCGGCCTGGTGCACCGGGTCCTGGCGGACGGCGCCGACTACCCGGTCCACGAGGACCTGCTCAACGAAACCGACCTGATGCAGCGGGTCTTCGACGCCAACGCCGCCCGCAACGGCCAGCGCAACCAGGGTGGCGGCACCTTCCTGCTGTCCCAGATGTTCCCGGTGGGCGGTCCCAACCACCCGTCCTTCCCGGCGGGGCACGCCATCACCGCCGGAGCGTCGGTGACCACGCTCAAGGCCTTCTACAACGAGGACCTGCCCTTCCCCAGCCCGCGCAAGCCGAGCGCCGACGGGCTGAGCCTGGAGCCCTACGTGGCCGGTGTGGACGGCCCCGAGCTGACCATCGGCAGCGAGCTCAACAAGCTGATCCACAACCTGACCCACGGCCGCGACATGTCCGGGGTCCACTGGCGGGCCGACGGCATCGAGGGCAACCGGCAGGGCGAGGAGGTCGCCATCCGCTTCCTCCGGGAGCAGAAGGCCACCTACCCGGAGCCCTTCGAGGGCTTTACCCTCACCAAGCTGGACGGCTCGAAGATCATCGTCTGACGACTGCCACCGAGCTTCCCTCCGCCCCCCTCCCCGCCGGGCCCTCCGCACCGTGAGGCCCGGCCGGGAGGGGGCTTCCCTTTTTCGGGAGGGGGCGAGCCACCGGAAACCAAACCCGGCCCGGTGCCTGTAGGGGAGGAGCTTGCCTCCTCCCGTCGTCACTCGGAGGGACTCTCGACGACCTCCAAAACCTGGTCGGCCGGGACGTCGCTCACGGTCGTGACCTCGCCCGAGGGCCAGTGGACGACCACCTCGTCCACCGTGGCGGCCGGCCCCAGGCCGAAGGTGGGCTCCACCTGGGACTGGGAGAGATAGCTCCCTCCCGTCCGCACGAGCCAGGTCTGAGTCTCCCCGGCGACGGTAACCTCCACCCGGGCACCCACGGCGTCCCGGTTGCTCTCCGATCCCGTGAGGTCCAGGCGGAGCCAGTGCCCGTGGCCGTCGCCCTCGTTGCGGTACAGGTGCGCCGGCCCGCCGTTCGTGGTCAGCACGAGGTCCAGGTCGCCGTCGCCGTCCAGGTCCCCGTAGGCAGCTCCCCGGGCGACCAGGGGCCGGGCGAGCTCCGGGCTCACGGTGTCGGTGACCTCCCGGAGCTCGCCGCCGCCGGCGTTCCGGAAGAGCTGCTGGGGCTGGGCGTAGGTGACCTCTTCCTGGACGTTCTCCACCTGCTCGTCCAGGTGACCGTTGGCCACCATCAGGTCCAGCCAGCCGTCCAGGTCGTAGTCGAAGAAGAAGGTGCCCCAGCCCAGGGTGTGAAAGGTGTTCCGGCCCACCGCGGACCGGGAGGCCACATCGTGGAACAGGCTATCCCCCAGGTTCTGGTAGAGGCCCACCATCTCCAGGGAAAAGTACGTGATCACCGCCCCCGGGCGCCCGCTCCGGTCGTAGTCGGCGGCGTCCACCCCCATACCGCCCCGGGCCCGGCCGGTCTCCGAGAAGGCGATGCCCGCCTGTCCCCCGATCTCCTCGAAGGTGCCGTCGCCGCGGTTGCGGTAGAGGAGGTTCGGGTACGTGTCGCCGGCCACCAGCAGGTCGGTCCAGCCGTCCCACTCCAGGTCCAGGAGGGTCACCCCCAGGGCCTTGGCCTCCGGCTGGTACAGGCCCGCTTCCCGTGTGCGCTCCTCGAAGGCGAAGCCCCCGAGGTTGCGGTAGAAGCGCGGCGAGGCGCCGTCGTAGGGCCTGGGCGTGCAGTAGGACTTGCTTTCGCCGTCCAGGGAGCAGTAGAGGTCGTCCTCCGGCGTCCAGGTCACGTACCGGGTGGCGTAGATGTCCAGGAGCCCGTCCCCATCGGCGTCGAATAGGACGGCGCCGGCGCCGAACTCGTACTCCCGGGAGATGCCGGCCTCGGCCCCGACTTCGGTGAAGCGGCCGTCGTCGTTGCGGAAGAGCAGGTCCTGGCCGACGCAGGTCAGGTACAGGTCCGCGTCGCCGTCGTTGTCCAGGTCCCCGGCGGCGCCCCCCAGGCAGTAGGCGGACACGTCGAGCCCCGCCTCGGCGGTCCGGTCGGCGAAGCGGAACCCGCCCTGGTTCAAGAACAGCCGGGAGGTGGTGGTCTCTCCCGGCCTGCCGGGGAAGTTCCGGCCGTTGACGAACAGGAGGTCGTCCCGCTCGTCGCCGTCGGCGTCGAAGACCACGACTCCGGGACCGATCGTCTCCGGCATCCAGCGCTCACCGAAGGCGCCGGTGTTGTGGACGAAGTCGACGCCGCTCTCCTCGGTGGCCTCGACGAAGCGGACATCCCCCCCGGCGCCCGCCGGAGGGCTCCCGTCCCCGGAGCCGGAGGAGGCCCCGGCGCGGCCGGCCTCGCGGCCTCCGGCGGCACCGTCGGAGGCGGGACCGGTTTCCGAGGTCTCACCGCCGCCGCACGCCCCGGCGAACGACAGGGCGGCGAAGAGCAGGGCCGGGGCAAGCCGGCTCCGGCCCCCGCCCGGCCACCACCCGCCGTGGACCCGGCCCCTCACCGGTCCCCTCCCGTGCCGTCGGCGGCGGCCTCCGCCGGGTTCTCCCGGGGTGGCGCCGCCCGGTGCTCGTGGATGCGCTGGCGCTCCCGGTTGTCGTGGGCGTGCTCGGCAAGGTACCGGAGCGCGTGCTCCTCCGCAGTCTCGTCCGCCTGGAACCGTTCGAAGAGGGCCTGGTGGCGCTCCGCCACGGCGGATTCGCCCAGGCCCCGGGCCGCCCGAACCCGGTTGAAGTGGGCCAGGGCGTCGTGGGGGTCCACCGTCAGCAGCTCGTCCAGCATCTCGGCGGCGGCGGCGAAGTCGCCGCTCCGCAGGTGAGTGGTGGCGAGCTGGCGCAGGATCAGCGGATCCCGGGGGTACTCGGCCCGTCCGGTCCGGAAGTGCTCCAGGGCGGCCTCCGGCTCCGCCTGGTTGCGGGCCGCGAGCCCGATGAAGTGATGGGCCCGGGCCATCCCCGGCTCCAGCTCCAGGGCGCGTTCCAGGGCCTGCACCCCCTCTTCAAAGTTCCCCGCCACCACCTGGAGCCGACCCAGGCTGGCCCAGCCCCGGGGGTCCTCCGGAGCCAGCTCAACCACCCGGAGGAAGGATTCCCGGGCGCCCCGCAGGTCGCCCTGGAGTGCCAGGCCCACGCCGTAGTGGTTCCAGCGCATGGCGTCGCCGGGGAGCTCCAGCTCCGGCGGCCCGGGGTCCGGCAGGGGGGTGCCCGGCTCCGCCAGGCGCAGCGCGACCTCGTCCCGGGCCAGGGTGACGACGGGCAGCTCCGGCGGGCGCCGCCCGAGGGACTCGAACGCCCACCGGGTGAGCTCCGGCCGGAACTTGCGGTGGCGCAGGCGGGCCGTCAGCCGGACCGGGCCCTCCGCGTCCGGGGGGACGTCGAGCCGGACGTGGACCACCTCGCTCACGGTGGGCTCGATCCGCCGGGTGTACGCGGCGGCTCGGGCGTCCCACACCCGGTGGCGCTTCACGGGAGCGCTCGCCTCGTCCACCCAGAGCACGCCGTAGCGGTGCACGGCGGGAGGCGTGGGAGCGCCGGGCTCGCCGCCGCCGGTGGTGGCGACGGTCCGGCCGCGGGCGTCCACCGCGTTTACCTCGAGCCAGAGGTCGTGGAGGTCGGTCTTCCCCCCGGGGAAGAAGTGGCCCACGCCGTGGGGCCGGACGACGACCTCCAGCCGGACCGAGTCCCCGGGGCGGACCGCCGCGGGGAGGCGGTCGAGGGGCGCCACCAGGGGGCTCGCGGCCTCCGCCGCCTGGCCGTCTCCGACCGAGGACGGCGGCGCCGGCGAGGGGGTCATGCCGAACAGGTCCACGGTCACCCAGCCGGCCGTGAGAAAGGACTCCACCGCCGCGAGCTGCTCGCCGTCGTCGAAGACCGTGGGCAGAGCCGTGTTGGCCGTGGCGAACCGGTGCGACGGCCCGGCGGCGCCGTCCTCGCCCCCGGGCGCCCCCATGTGGCAGCCGGCGCAGCCGGAGGGCTCGGGGACGTGGACCGAGCGGACCGTTCCGCGGCCGGAGTAGGTGCTGGCGTGCCAGGACTCGTAGTCGTCCTGGAGGCGCACGTAGCGATAGCCGTTCAGCGGCTCGTCCAGATAGCCCTCGTGACAGGTGGCGCAGAGCTCCGAGCCCCCCGCCCGGTGCGCGGAGTAGGCGCGCCGGTGGGCCTCCGGGTCGATCCGGGCGAGGACGTCGTGAAGCCTGCGGAGCGCCGTGTTCTCGCTGGCCGCCAGGCGGTGGAGCGTCGGGAGGTCGAGCTCGTAGGCCCCCTGGCCCACGGTGCTCTCGACGCGCGCCGCGTGGCAGACCACGCAGGAGACCCCTTCCGCGGCCAGCGGGTCCGACGCCAGCTCGGACGTCGGCGGGACCTCCCCGGACAGCCGCCCCGACAAGAGCAGCCCCGGCGTGTGGCACCCGGCGCACCAGCGGGCCGCGGCATCGCCCACGTCGCGACGGGCTTCGTCGAAGACGGCGCGGTACCACGGGTTGTCGAGCCCCGCGTGGCCGTGGGCCGAAGCGGCCCACTCGGCCGCTTCCTCGGCGTGGCATCGCGCGCACGCCCGGGAGGCCACCAGGAGCTCGCCCGAAACGGCCTCCCCGTCGGCGCTCCGGGCGGCGGAGGGATGAAACGGCCCTTCGGCCCCCCCCAGGGCCTCGTCGGCCATGGAGAGTGCGGCCGGCGGGTTCCGGAACGGCTCCCCGGAACCCCGGTCCGACCCGCGGTACCCGTGCCCGGCGCGCCCGCTGGCGAACCAGTAGAGGGCGATCGAGCCGGCGAGCACCACGAGCCCACCGGCTGCCAGGACGGCGACGAAGCGGCGGAGGGGGGTTCGCATCGATCCCTACCGTAGTGTCCGCGCGACCGGGGAAGGGGACAGATCGCTCACCGCTCGGGTCGCAGGACCGCCACGGGGTCCACGCCGGTGGCGCGGAACGCCGGGATCAGGGTCGCCAGCGTCGCCACCGCCAGCAGCACCAGGACGGTGGAGCCGAACGTCGCGGGGTCTCCGGGGCTCAACCCGAACAGGAGCCCCTCGAGCAGCCGCGCTCCGGGGGCGGCCAGCAGCAACCCGGCGAGGAGCCCCCCCGCCACCACGCTCAGGCTCTGCCGCAGTACCATGCGGAGCACGTCCGGCCGGCTGGCGCCCAGGGCCATCCGGAGACCCACCTCCGAGCGGCGCTGCTCGATGGAGTAGGCGGTCACGCCGTAGACGCCCACCGCCGCCAAAACCAGGGTGAGGAGGCCCAGGACCCCGAGCAGGACGGTGGTCATGCGCTCGCCGGCCAGGCTCTCCGAGACCCGCTGCTCCAGGGTCGCCTCCTCGTCCAGCGGCAGCGACGGGGCGAGCCGCCGGATCTCCTCGCGAACGGCGCCGAGGGCCGCCGCGGGGTCGGAGCCGGCCCGGACGACCAGCCACTGGTCGGGCCGGTAGCTCTGGCGGCGGGGAACGTAGATCTGGGCCTGGGGCTCCTCGCCGACGGCCGCGTGCTTGGCGTCGGCCACCACCCCCACCACCTCCCGGACGGCGTCGTTGCCGTACAGGCGAAAGCGCTTGCCCAGGGGCTCCTCCCCGGGCCACAGGACCTCCGCGGCGGTCCTGTTGATCACCGCCACGGGCCGGCCGTCGGCCCGGTCCCGCGGGCTCAGGTCGCGCCCCTCCAGCAGGGGGATGCCGAGGACCCGGAAGTACCCCGGCTCGACGGCGTTGATCGGCGTCAGGACCGCGTTGTCCGGGGCCTCCGGGTCCCGGCCCTCGACGAGCACCGAGCGCCAGGGCGTCCCCTCGGCCAGCGGAATGCCGGCGGCGAGGGTGGCGGTCTCGACGCCCGGGACCGCCTCCGCCCGCTCCAGGATCCGGTCGAAGAGCTGCTCGCCCTCCGGAGGGTCGAGCCCGCGGCGGGCGAGCTGCAGCCGGAGGGCGGCCAGACCGTCCGGGGAGAACCCCAGATCGACCTGGGCCGCCCGTCCCAGGCCCCGGAGCGCCAGCCCGGAGAAGACCAGCGCGGTCACGCACAGAGCCACCTGGGTCATGACCAGCAGGTTCCGCAGGGAGAAGGGACCGCCCCGGTCCGGTGCCCGCCCGCTCTCCTGCTTGAGGTCGTCCAGGAGCTCGGGACGGCTGCTCTGGAGGGCCGGCGCCAGTCCGAACAGCACGCCGGTGGCCACCGAGAGCCCGGCGGTGAAGACCAGCACCGGGACGTGGAACCCGAGGTCCGGGTGGAGCTCGGCGAGATCCGGTGGCCGCAGGCTCCACAGGGCGCTCCGGGACCAGGCCGCGAGGAGGAGCCCGGCCCCGCCCGCCAGGAGGGCGAGGAGCGTGCTCTCGGTGAGGAGCTGGCGGACGAGACGGACCCTGGGAGCGCCCAGGGACAGGCGCACGGCGATCTCCCGCCGCCGGGTGGCCGCCCGGGCCAGCAGGAGGTTCGCCACGTTGCCGCAGGCCACCAGGAGGACCAGGCCCACGGTCACGGCCAGGATCGCCCCGGCCCGGGCGAAGCCGGCCCGCTGCTCCGGATCCAGGACCGCCCGGGCCAGGGGGACCACGTCGAGGGTGCGGTCCCCGTTGGCGTCCGGGTACTCCTCGGCCAGGGCGCGCCCCAGGGCGCGCACCTCGCTCCGGGCCTGCTCGCGGGAGACGCCCGGAGCGATCTTGCCGTAGGCCCGGGTGATCAGGGCGCGCCGGTTGTGGAGCCAGGGGCGTTGCTCCGGGGGCACGAAGGCGCCCCGCATGGACAGGGGCACCCAGAAGTCGGGCTGCACCGTCATGAGCGTGCCGTCGAACCCCGGGGGCGCCACCCCGACCACGGTGAAGGGGCGTCCTTCCAGGTTCAGGGTGCGGCCGACGACCGACGGGTCACCGCCGAAGCGCGACGTCCACAGGTCGTGATGGAGCACCACCACCGGGTGGGCGCCGGGTGGCTCGTCCTCCTCCGGCAGGAAGATCCGGCCCTCCACCGCCTCCACCCCCAGGAGCCGGAAGAAGCTCGAGGTCACCGCCTGGCCGTGGAGCCCCGTCGCCTCTCCGCCCTCGGGAATCCAGGTCGCCGGAGCGAAGGCGATGGCGGCGACCTCCGTGAAGGCCCCGGCGCTCTCCTCCAGGTCCTCCACGTTCGGGTAGGCCATCCGGGGGATCGCCCGGTCGTGGGACTCCTGGAACGTGTAGAAGGCGACGAGGCGGTCCAGGTCCGGCGCCGCCAGGGGCCGCAGGAAGACGCCGTGGAGCAGCGTGAACAGCGTGGCGTTGGCGCCGATGCCCAGAGCCAGGGAGGCGAGGGCCGCCGCCGTCAGGACGGGGCTCTTCGAGAGCATCCTCCACGCGAAGCGAAGGTCCTGGACGAAGGTGTGCATCGATGTCCCGATCTTCTTGAAGCTGTACACCTACGGGGTGACAGTGTCCCTGAGTGTTTCAGCGCGAGCTCACGGCGGCCTTCGGCCGGAGCGGGAGCGGTACCGCCGTCCTCTAGGTGCACGCAGCCGCCGAAGGTGATCCATGGCCGACGACTCCCCGCCCTCAGACAGCGCTGAAGCCCGCCGGGCCGCCCTGATCCGCGCCACGCTGGAGCGCCGGAGGTCCCGCGATGGCCGGGCGGCCGTCGAGCCGAAACGGGGCGGCGGGCGAGCGCCCGTGGCGAAGCGCACGCGCACGGGCCCGGCTCCCGTCTCGTTCGCCCAGGAGCGGTTGTGGTTCCTGGAGCAGCTCGGGGAGGCGGGGAGCGGCTACAACATCTTCCTCGGGCTGAGCCTCGACGGGGACCTGGACGCCGGATCCCTGGCCGGAGCCCTCGCCAGCGTCGTCCGCCGCCACGAGTCGCTGCGCACCCGCTTCGAAGAGCGCGACGGCCAGCCGGTCCAGGTGATCCAGCCGCCTGCCGGGAGGCCGCTTCCCCGAATCGATCTGCGCCGGGTGCCGGCGGAGCGGCGGGACGGCCTCCTCCGCCGCGTGACGCACCGGTTCAGGAACCAGCGCCTCGACCTCTCCCGGGGCCCGCTGTTCCGGGCGGCCCTGGCGGACCTGGGGGCCAGCCGCCACGCTCTGCTGCTCGTCGTCCACCACGCCGTGTCCGACGGCTGGTCCACCGGCATCCTGCTGCGGGAGCTGACCGCCCTCTACCGGGCCCGGGTCACCGGGGAGCCGGCGGACCTCCCGGAGCTCGGGATCCAGTACGCCGACTTCGCCGCCTGGCAACGCGAGTGGCTCACGGGCGAGGTCCTGGAAGGCCAGCTCGCCTTCTGGCGGGATCACCTCGACGGCGCGCCGGAGGAGCTGGCCCTCCCCACCGACCGGCCGCGGCCACCGGTCCAGACCTACCGGGGAGCCGCCGTCCGGTTCCACTGGCCGCCGGAGCTGCGCTCGTCGCTCACGGAGCTGGCGCGCCGGGAGCGGGGCTCCCTGTTCATGGTCCTCCTGGCGGGCTGGGCCGCCCTCCTGGCCCGCTACAGCGGTCAGCCGGACCTGACGGTGGGCACCCCCATCGCCAACCGCAACCGTTACGAGCTGGAGCCGTTGATCGGGCTGTTCGCCAACACGCTGGTCCTCCGGGCGGACCTGCGGGAGCGGCCGTCATTCCTGGAGGCGGTCCGGCGGATCCGGGACGCCGCCCTGGGGGCGTTCTCGCACCAGGAGCTGCCGTTCGAGCGCCTGGTGGCCGAGCTCCAGCCCCGGCGCAGCCTGAGCCACTCGCCCCTGTTCCAGGTCTTCTTCGCCCTCCAGAACACGGGATCGGGCCTCCCCGCCCTGCCCGGGGTCGAGACCGACAGCCTGCGGTTCGACGGCGGCGCCGCCCGGTTCGATCTGGACCTGACGCTCGTGGACGACGAGCGCGGCATCGGGGGGCGGCTGGTCCACAACCGTGACCTCTTCGATCCCACCACGGCCCGGCGCATGGTCGAGCACCTCCGCGGGCTCTTCGAGGCGGCCGTCCGTCGTCCCGACCTGCCGGCTCTGGAGCTGCCGCTGCTCGCCCCGTCGGAGACCCATCAGCTCCTGCGGGAGTGGAGCCGGACCGAGGCCCCCCGGCCGGAGGTGGCCCACCTGCCGGCCGCCTTCGAGGCTCAGGTCGACCGCACGCCCGACGCGCCGGCGGTGGTGGGCGACGGCGGTTCCTCCACGTACCGGGAGCTCGACCGGCGCGCCAACCGGATCGCCCGGCGGCTCCTCGCCCTGGGGGCGGGCCCGGACGTACCGGTGGCGGTGCTGCTGGGGCGCTCGACGGATCTGCCGGCGGTGCTCCTCGGCGTCCTCAAGACGGGCGCCGCCTACGTGCCCCTGGACCCGGCCCATCCCCGGGAGCGCCTGGGGCTGATCCTCGAGGGAGCGGCGCCGGCCCTCCTGGTGACCGAGAGCCGCCACGCCGGAAGCGCGCCCCCGTGGGAGGGCGTCACCCTGGTCCTGGACTCGCCGGAGGAGGGGGCAGCCCTGGACGAGCTCGACGGCGGGCGGCCCGGCGTGGGGATCGACCCGGACAGCCTGGCGTACGCCATCTTCACCTCCGGGACCACCGGCCGGCCGAAGGGCGTCGCCGTCCCCCACGGCGCCCTCGTCAACTTCCTGGTCTCGATGGCCCGGGAACCGGGCCTGTCGAGCGACGACGCGCTGGTGGCGGTGACCACGCCCAGCTTCGACATCGCGGGCCTGGAGCTGTTCCTGCCCCTGATCGTCGGCGCCCGTGTGGTGGTGGCGAGCCGGGAGACGGCGGTGGACGCCCACCGACTCGCCGCGTTCCTCGCCGAGCAGAAGGCCACCACCCTCCAGGCCACCCCGGCCACCTGGCAGATGCTCCTGGAGAGCGGCTGGGACGGCGACCCCGGCTTGTGCGCCCTGTGCGGCGGCGAGGCCCTCCCGCCGGGCCTCACCGCGAGCCTGCGGCCCCGGGTCGCCCGCCTGTGGAACCTCTACGGACCCACGGAGACCACCGTGTGGTCCGCCCTCTGGCGGGTGGAGGAGGGGCGGGGCGCCGGAAGCGGGCGCGTCCCCGTCGGCCGCGCCGTCGCCGACACGGCCCTCCACGTCGTCGGCCCCGCCCTGACGCCGCCCCCTGCGGGCGTCCCCGGGGAGCTCTGGATCGGCGGCGCCGGGGTGGCCCGCGGCTACCTCCGGAAGCCTGGGCTGACCGCGGATCGCTTTGTGCCCCGACCGTTCCCGGAGGCAACCGGAGCCCTTCCCGGGAGCCGCGCCTACCGCACCGGGGACCTGGCCCGGTTCCGGGCCGACGGCACCCTGGACGTGCTGGGCCGCATGGACCACCAGCTCAAGATCCGCGGCTTCCGGATCGAGCCGGGGGAGATCGAGACGGTCCTGGCCGCCCACCCCCGGGTGGCCCAGGCGGTGGTGATCGCCCGGGAAGACCGCCCCGGGGACCGGCGTCTGGTCGCCTACGTCGTCCCGCGGCC
>JBKHJP010000030.1:0-21700 GCA_046538065.1 Thermoanaerobaculia bacterium
GCCTTCGGGCCGGACGCGCCGGAAGCGCTGGACGGACCCGGCGCTCCGGGCGGCGTGGAGGGCCACCAGGACCTCCGGGTCCGGCGCCGAGCCGGTCGCCTCCGATGAGGGGGCGAGCTCCTCGACGACGGAGACGTCGTGGCCGAGCTCCCTCAGGATCCGGGCCCAGCGCCGGGCGGTCACCCGGTTGCCGCGCTGTGACCCAGGGGGGGCCGGTGTGACCAGGAGGACGTCCACGAGCCGCGTTTCGGGGGTCGCCCGGGCCGTTCCTAGAGGGCGCAGGTGCGGAAGCCGGCGAAGACGTCCCGCCGGTCGGGGGTGAAGTAGTTGCGCCAGGTGTTGCGGATCATGCGGCCGCGGGTGGCCCAGCTTCCCCCCCGGAGCACCTTGCGCTCGCCGAACCAGGGCTCGGAGTACTCACGGTACGGTCCCGGCGAGAAGCCGGGGTAGGGGAGGAAGTCGCTGGCCGTCCACTCCCAGACGTTTCCCGCCATCTGCCGGCAGCCGAAGGGGCTGTCCCCGGCGGGCAGCGCGCCGACGTCCACCGTGCCGCCGGCGGTCCAGTCCAGGTTCGCCCGGGTCGGGTCCGGCGATTCGACACCCCAGGGGTGGTAGCGCTTGCGACCGCCGCCGGAGGGGCCCAGGCCGCCGTCCCCGCCGGGAACGCCGGCCGCCGCCAGCTCCCACTCGGCTTCGGTGGGGAGGCGCCGCCCGGCCCATCGGCAGTACGCATCGGCCTCGAACCAGGAAACGTGGAGGGCCGGACGGTGGGGCTCCAGGGGAAGCCACCGGTCGAAGACCCGGCGGCGCCAGGAGCCGTCGCCGTCGCGCTGCCAGTAGCCCGGCGCCTCGGCCCCGGTCTCCGTCCGCCAGCGCCAGCCCTCGGGGCTCCACAGCTCGCGGCGCTGGTAGCCGCCGTCCTCGACGAAGGCGGCGAGCTCGGACTGCGTGACCGGGGCCCGGGCGATCCGGAAGGGCGCCACCTCCACCGGGTGCTCCCACTCCTCGTTGTCCAGGGCGTAGGCGTACGTGGCCGGGGCTCCCAGGTAGAAGAGCCCGCCGGGGCACTCCACGTCCCCGGGGAGGGGACCGGCTCCGGTCCCGGAGGCGCCGGCGGCGTTACCGAAAAGCTCCGGCGCCGGCCAGCCGTGGGTCTGCCGGGTGTAGGTGAAGGCCTCGCAGTGCATGTCCTCGTGGTCGAGGGACAGGAGGATCAGGCGGAGCTCCGCCGTGGACAGGCCGCGGTGGCCGGCCCGTTCGATCCGCTCCACCACCCGGTCCCGGACTTCCTCCAGGTAGGAGACGGTTTCGGTGAGGTCCGGAAGGGGGAGGTCCCAGCGGGTATCGTGGGCCACCGCCATCGAGTCGTAGAGTCGGTCGGCGTCGGGACGGAGGGGGCCTGCACCGCCGAGGTGGCGCAGGACCCATTTTTCCTGGAACCAGGCGATGTGCCCGATCTCCCACAAGAGGGGGTTGACGATGTCCAGCTTCGGCCCCAGGAGCCGCTCGCCGTCGAGGCCCGTCACGAAGGCGAGGGTCCGGCGGCGCGACTCGAGAACCTCCCGGACGAGGGCGTCCGGGTCCGGTGGCGGCGGAAGGTCGTGTCCCGGTGTTCTCGACATTGAACACGGAGTATAGCGGCGACGCGGCGGGGCTTCGAGGCCACCGGCCCATGCCCCGGGCCGGGACCGGCGGCCCGTCGAGACGCAGTCCCCGAGGAGGTTGCATGAGGCGCAAGAGCGCAGGGCTCGCCCTGCTGGCTGTCATCGTGGCTGCCGCCTGGCTTGCGGTGGCCCTCGTGGATGCGCCGGAGCCGGTGCCGGCGACGGCTCCGGAGGCGGTCTTTTCGGCCGAGCGGGCGCTGCCCCACGTCGAGGCTCTGGCGGGAGGACCGCGCCCCATCGGCACCGAGGCCCACGCCCGGGCCCGGCGATCCATTCAGGAGCGGCTCCGCACCCTGGGCCTCGAGCCCATCGTCCAGGTGGCGACGGGCCGCTCCCGCTGGGGCCGGGCCTTCGGCACGGTGCGCAACGTCCTCGTGCGCCTGCCCGGGACCGAATCGGCGGGGGAGGGTCCGGCGGTCCTCCTCATGGCCCACTACGACTCCGTGCCCCAGAGCCCCGGGGCGAGCGACGACGCGGTGGGGGTGGCGGTGCTCCTGGAGACGCTCCGGGCCCTTCGGGCCGGTCCGCCCCTGCGCCATGACGTGATCGCCCTCTTCTCCGACGGTGAGGAGGCGGGGCTTCTGGGAGCCGAGGCCTTCGTCCACGACCACCCGTGGGCGGAGGACGTGGCGCTGGTCCTCAACTTCGAGGCCCGCGGGACCCGGGGACCGGCCCTGATGTTCGAGACCGGCGGTGGCAACCGGTGGGTCGTGGAGCGCTTCGCCGGAGCGCCCCACCCCGTGGCGGCGTCGTACTCCTACGAGGTCTACCGCCGGCTGCCCAACGACACCGACTTCAGCATCTTCCGCGGTCGGGGCGTCCCGGGCCTGAACTTCGCCCACATCCACGGCCCCGTGGGGTACCACACGGCCCGGGACACGGTGGAGCGCCTGGACCCGGCCTCGCTCCAGCACCACGGGGCGAACGCCCTGGCCCTCGCCCGGGCATTCGGCGACGACGAGGCGCTCGGGGGTGGCGTGGGGGCGGGGACGCGGTCTATTTCAACCCCCTGGGAGAGGCCTTCGTCTGGTTCCCCGCGTCGTGGGTCCCGGCCCTGGTGGCCCTTGCCGTGGTCGTCACCCTGGGGGTGCTGGGCCTCGGGCTCGCCCGGCGGCGCCTGCGGTTCGGGGGCCTGGCGGCGGGGGTGGCGTTCTGGCTCGCCGTGACCTTGCTGGCCGGGGCCCTGGCGGCGTTCGCCGCCGGGTGGCTCCTGCCGAGGCGGTACGACTTCCAGATCTGGGGGGACGGGAGCAGCGTCGCCTGGAGCCTCTTCGCCGTGGCGCTCCTCGCCCTGGGCGCCGTCTGGGCACTCCAGGGGCTCGTCCGGCGCTGGCTCGCCTTCGCGTCCCTCGCCGGGGGTGGTCTCTTCGTGTGGGCGGCGGCCGGGGTGGCCGTCTCCCTGGCGGCGCCGGGGGCGAGCTACCTCTTCCTGGTGCCCCTGGCCGCCCAGGCGGTGGCGGTGGGCCGGTACCTCGGGAGACGCCAGGGGAAGGAGTCCTCGCCGGACGCCGGCGAGCGGTGGGACGCCCTGTCCGTGACGCTCTGGGGCGCCGCCGGTGCGGTCACCGCCCTGGTCTGGGCGCCGACCCTGGCCCTGGTGGCGGTGGGGCTCCAGGCCGGCGCCGTCCCCGTGGTGGCGGCCGTCGTCGCGCTTCTCCTGGGCCTCCTGTCGCCCCAGGTCGACCTGGCGGCGGCCGCGGGCGGGCGCTCTTGGGTCCTGCCGGCGGTGGTGGCGGTGGCGGGGCTGGGGCTGCTCAGCGGGGTGCGGGCCTCCACCGGGTTCAGCGCCCAGAGCCCGCGGCCCACGTCCCTCCTCTACGCGCAGGATGCCGACTCCGGCGAGGCGCTCTGGGCGTCCTTCGACGGCCGCCTGAGCGACTGGGCCCGGCGCCTGCTGCCGGAGGAGCCGTCCCGCGCCTCCCTGGAGGCGTTCCTGGGCTCCGAGCGCCCCCTCGCCACCGGCCCGGCGCCGGCGCTGGAGCTGGAGGCGCCGGAGCTCCAGCTCCTGGAGTCGCCCGGTGCGGAGGGCGGAGACGGCGGCGGAGGGCGCTATCGTCTCCGGGTGATTCCCCCCGCCGGGGCCCATCGACTGCGGCTGTTCGTCGGCCCCGGGGAGGATCTCCGGAGCCTCCGGGTCCAGGGTCGCGCGGCCGAGCTGCCGGAGGAACCCGGGGACCGGCTGACGGTGGTGGTGTACGCGCCCCCCCCCGAGGGCGCGGAGCTGGTTCTGGAGACCGGGGGCAACGCGCCGCAGGTGGAGGCCGTGGCCCAGTGGTTCGGGTTGCCCCCGGAAGGGCAGGGAGGTCCGCCTCCCCGGGAGGCCCACCTCATGCCGCTGCCCTTCGGGTGGGATACGGACACGACGATGGTGCGCAAGGACCTGTCGGTGGCAGCCGCCGTGGCCGGAGACGCGGCCGAAGGTGGTGCGCCGGGGGCCGGTGAGGCGGCCGGCGAAGCCGAAGCCGGCGGGCCGGCGCGCGCGCCCACCGGTCCGTGACCCGTTCCCTCGTCCGGGGCTTTCCGGTAGAGTAGCCACCCGGCGCCCCCGGGGCTCCGGCGGCTCTCCGTCCATCCGGGCTCCGCCCACCGAGACCCCGACCGAGACCGAAGCACCCCAGGAGACTCATCACGATGAGCGACCGCCTGACCCGCAAGGAGATGAAGCGCGAGGACTCGTTCCAGGTGTTCATGGCCCGGGCCCTGGGCTTCGTCCAGGAGTACCGGCGGGCCCTGATCCTGACCGTGGTCCTCATGGTCGTGGCGGTGCTGGCGGGCGTCGGCTGGTTCATCTACCTGGAGGCGACGGAAGATGACGCCCAGCGGCTCCTGGCCGATGCCGTGGAGGCCTACGGCGCGCCGATCGAGCCGGAAGAGGAAGCCGGGGCGGACGCCGGAGCCGTGGGCGAGGACGGCGAGCTCTCGTTTCCCACCCGGGAGGCCCGCCGCGAGCGTGCCGCCGGTCTCTTCCGCCGGGTGCTCGACGAGTACGGGGCGAGCGACGCGGCCGGCGTGGCCCGGGCCTACCTGGGGGAGATCGCCGCGGCACAGGGGGAGGCGGAGCAGGCCGAGGAGCACTGGCGGGAGTTCCTCGACGACGAGCCGGATCACGCACTGGCCGCCGAGGTGCGGCTCAACCTCTACGCCCTCATGAGGGGCGCCGGACAGGGCGAGGAGGTGGCGGCCGAGCTCCGGGAGATGATCGAGCGGGAGCGCCGGCCGCTGCCTCAGGACGTGGCCCTGTACGAGCTGGCGTTGACCCTCGAGGAGCTGGGGCGCGAGGAGGACGCAACGATCTACTACCAGCGCCTGGTGGACGAGTTCAGCGATTCGCCCTACGCGGCGGCGGCCCGGGAGAAGACCGGCGAGACCGGCGTCCAGGGCATGCAGGGCATGCAGGGCATGCTGCCCCAGGCGCCGGGCTAAGGCTGGTTCGGCGGCCCTGGAATCTCAGGGCAGCTGTTCCCAGGGCACCGTCGTCGGCTTTTCCGTGGCCGGGTCGACGAACCGCACCCCCTCGGCCCCTGAGCCCAGGAGGACCGGGTCGGCACCGGCTTCCGAGACCGGCAGAAAGGCTCGGGCGGTGATCCGCGCGGTGGACTCGAGGCGCAGGGCGGTCCAGGCACGGCGCCGGGCGTCCCGGTAGGCCAGGACGGCCCCCTCGTCTCCAGCCAGCAGCGTGGGGTAGAGGGAACCGGGAGGACCCGCCGGCTCCGGCGGGCTCCAGCCCTCCCCGGTCCACCGCGAGATCACGAGCCGGTACTCCCCTCCGTCGAAACGGCTCCAGGCGGCGACCGCTCCCTCCCCCACCGCCGCCACGGCGGGCGTGATGTCCGGCACCCGGTTGCCGCCGCCCAGGGTCGCCGGTTCGCTCCACCGGCCCTCGTCGCGGCGGCTCCAGAGGATCTCGTCGTCCTCGCCGTCGAAGGCGCTCCAGACCAGCAGAGCCGAGCCGTCCGCCAGCACCGCTCCGGACAGGGCGAGCTGGCTCCCCGCCGCCGCCGCGGCCACCGTCTCCGTGGCACCCCAGGAGCCTCGACCTCGGTCGAGGGCGGGCGCGAAGCGCACCTCGAGGCTCCGAGGGGAGGCGCCGGCGAGCCAGGCGAGCCCCACCAGGCCACCCTCTCCGTCGCTCAGGGGGACGGGGGAGGCCGCAACGCCGCCGCCGCTCTCCGGCGCCGGGACTCGCGCGACGCCGGGGCTGTCCGCCGTGCCGGTCCGGTCGTTCCGGAGCAGCACCAGGGTCGAGCCGTCCCGCACTCCGGCCGCGACCCAGTCGTCCCCGCGCAGGGGGGCGAGGGCGTGGAGCGTGAGCCCGGCCGCCAGCGGTGCTGTCACCCGGGAGCCGTCCGGGGCACGGACTCCCAGGGTGCCCTCACGCGAGACGAGGACCGGAGGCTCCGCGATGGCGATCCCGGCGCCGGCCGTGAGGCAGGCGGCCACGGCCAGGGCGAACACCCTCTGCCGGCCAGCCCCTTGCAAAGCGTCGCCGGCCCGTCCAGGGCGGGGGCGGGGGCAGGCAGTGGCGACATGAAATTTCACGGTGGCAGGGTCCCATCCGGAGGAGCCGGTGCTGGATCGCCGGCGCGACGCGGCATCGCCCGAGATCCTACGGAGGGCTCCCGTGCGCTGTCAATCGGGCTCGCGCGCTCGGTCGGCACACCTTGCCTGCCGGGGGTCCGGCTCCTATGATCGGGCCGCCATGCGCACGGCCATCGTCGCGGTGGGCTCCGAGCTCCTCGGCACCGACCGCCTGGACACCAACTCCCTCCGGCTGACGGAGGCACTGGAGCGCCACGGGCTCGAGCTGCGGCGGAAGGTGGTCGTGGGCGACGACCGGGAGGAGCTTGCCCGGGTGCTGCGCGAGGTCCTGGACCGCCACGACCTGGTCCTGGTGACCGGCGGCCTGGGCCCCACCACCGACGACGTCACCCGGGAGGTCGCGGCGGAGGTGGTGGGGCGGGACCTCCGGCTCGACGAGGCGGTCCTCCGAGGGCTCGAGGAGCGCTTCCGCGCGTACGGCCGCCGCATGCCCGAGGTCAACCGGCGCCAGGCGATGGTCCCCGACGGCGCCGAGGTGATCCCGAACCCCCGGGGTTCGGCGCCGGGCCTGCTGATTCCCGCCGGCGGCAAGAGCGTCTTCCTCTTCCCCGGGGTCCCGGCGGAGCTCGAGGGGATGATCGCCGGGCGTCTCGATCCGTGGCTCGCGGAGCGCTCCGGCGGGGCCCGGCGTGAGCGGGTGGTGCTCAAGGTGGCGTCCCTCCCGGAGTCGGAGGTGGAGGAGCGGATCGCGCCGGTCTACGACGAGTTCGGTGCGGAGGCCGTCTCGGTCCTGGCCGGAGCCGGCGAGGTCGAGATCCGGGCGGTGGCGGCGGGTCCGGAGGCGGAGCGGCGCGCACGGCTCGCGGCCATGGAGGAGCGCCTCGCCGGTCTCCTGGGGGACGCCGTCTACACGCGCCGGGGACCGGACACGCTGGAGGCGGTGGTGGGGCGCCTCCTCGCCGAGCGTGGCGAATCCCTGGTCACTGCCGAGTCGTGTACCGGGGGGCTGCTGGCCGAGCGGATCACCCGCGTGCCGGGGTCGAGCGCCTACTTCCTCGGTGCCGCGGTGACCTACTCCAACGACCAGAAGGCTCGCTGGCTCGGCGTGCCGCAAGCCGCCCTGGCCGAGCACGGCGCCGTGAGCGAGCCCGTCGCCCGGGCGATGGCCGAGGGGGCCCGCGAGCGGTTGGGCGGTGACTGGTCGGTGGCGATCACCGGGATCGCCGGCCCCGGCGGCGGCAGCCCGGACAAGCCCGTGGGGACGGTGCATCTGGCCTGGGCCGGCCCCGGGGGCACGAGCCACCGCCGGCTGCGGCTCCCGGGCTCCCGGGAGCGGGTCCGGAGCCTCTCGGCCCAGGCCGCCCTGGAAGGTCTCCGCAGGAGGCTCCTGCGGTGAGCCGTTCCCTCCGCCTGTTTTTGGCCCTCGAGGTGCCGGAGGCGCACCGGCGCGAGATCGCTCGCCGCGCCGCGGCCCTGCGCCGCAGCCTTCCCGCCGCCCGCTGGGTGCCGGCGGAGAACCTCCACCTGACCCTGCGCTTCCTCGGTGACACCGATCCGGACCGGGTGCCCCGCCTGGTGGACGCGGTGCGCCCGGCCTTCGCGGCCTTCGAGCCCTTGACCCTCCGGCTGGCGGGAGGCGGCACCTTCCCGCCGGCCAGGCCGGCCCGGGTAGCGTGGGTGGGGATCGAGGGGGGCGAGACGCTCCACGAGCTCCAGGGGGAGGTGGCTGCGGCCGCCGACGCCGCCCTGGGTCTGGAGCCGGAGGGCCGGCCGTTCCATCCCCACGTGACCCTGGCCCGGCCGAGGCGGCCCTGGAACCGCCGGGCGTCGGAGGAGTTCGCCCGGGCGTTCGAGGGGTCCCTCGGGGAGCCCTTCGTCGTCCGGTCGGGGGTCCTGGTCGAAAGCCGCGTGGGCCCCGGCGGGGCGGTCTACGCGACGGTGGAGGAGCTCACCGTGGGAGGGGCTCCGTGACCTCGGGGACGCGCCCGATCGGTGTCCTGGGAGCCGGCTCCTGGGGGACCGCCCTGGCGGTCCACCTGGCCTCGCCGGGGGGGCACCGGGTCCGGCTCTGGGCGCGCCGGGAGCACCTCGCCCGCCGGCTGGCCCGGGAGCGCGAGAACGAGGACTACCTCCCGGGTGTGGAGCTGCCGCCGGAGGTCGAGGCCACGGCCGACCTGGCGGCCCTGGCGGACTGTGCGCCGGTGCTGGTGGTGGTCCCCTCCCACGGCTTCCGGGACGTGGTGCGGCGGTTCCTCCGGGAGATTCCGCCGGACGGCGCCCTGGACCTGGTCTCGTCCACCAAGGGGATCGAGACCGAGACGTCGGCCCGGATGAGCCAGGTGACCTTCGAGGAGGGCATGGCGGCGGACCGGGACGTGCGCTTCGCCGTCCTCTCCGGGCCCACCTTCGCCGCCGAGCTCGCCCAGGGCATGCCGTCGGCCGCCGTCATCGCCTCGGCGGAGAGCGAGCTGGCGGCGGACCTGCGGGAGCGCCTGGCGACCCCGAGGTTCCGCCTCTACTCCTCCTCGGACGTGGTCGGGGTGGAGCTCGGCGGCACGGCCAAGAACGTCATCGCCATCGCCGCCGGGGCCCTCACCGGCCTGGGGCTGGGGCACAACACCCTGGCGGCCCTCATCACCCGGGGGCTCCACGAGCTCACCCGGCTGGGCATCGCCTGCGGCGGCCAGGCCCGGACCTTCGCCGGTCTCGCCGGCCTGGGGGACCTGGTCCTCACCTGCACCGGCGGGCTGTCGCGCAACCGGCGCACCGGCCTGGAGCTGGCCCGGGGGCGCTCCGTGGCGGAGATCCAGCGCGGCACCCAGATGGTCGCCGAGGGCATCCGGAACTCGCTGTCGATCCAGAGGCTCGCCCGGGAGAAGGGCGTGGAGATGCCCATCACCCAGAAGATGGTGGAGGTGCTCTACGAGGGCAAGAGCCCGGCGCGGGCGGTGGACGAGCTCATGACCCGGGAGCTCAAGGAGGAGGCGGAGCTGTAAACGTAGGGTGCGCCTCGGCGCACCGGCGGCACCGCACGCCGAACGCGGTGCGGCAGAGCCGCACCCTACGCAGAGACCTGGAGCTTCACCGGCACCATGCGCTCCGGGTTCTTCCGCAGCGTCCGGGCCAGACGCCGGCCCAGGGCCTTCTGGAGGGCCGCCGGGTCCTTGCCGGGCGCCCGGTCCACGGGGATCCAGCCGCCGGCGAGCATGCCGTGCCCGCCCCCCTTGCCCCGCCGGCCCACGAGGCGGCGCATCAGGGCGCCGGCGTCGGCCCGGGGGTTGGTGGTGCGCATGGAGAGGTAGACCCGGTCGCCGAAGCGGCCGGTGGTCAGCGACCAGGTCTTGCCCTCCATGCGCAGCAGGAGGTCCGCGATCTCCGGGACGATGTCCGGCTGCTCCACCTCCCCCAGGTGGCTCACCACCAGGGTGTCCACGGTCTCCATGTTCTCCAGGGCCTCGTGGAGGTTGCGGAAGTAGGAGACCGGCAGCCGGGCGTTCTGGATCCGGGCCAGGGCCCGGCGGTCCGCCTGCGGGAGGAACCGGTCGTAGACCGCCTTGTCCGCCGCGTCGTACTCCCGGCCGAACTCCTGGGTCTCGGACCGGATGGCGTAGACCACCGCCGTGGCCATGGACGCGGGGATGGGCAGGCCCGAGATCTCCAGGTACTCGGCGAGGACCGTGGCGGTGGCGCCGTAGTCCGGACGGATGTCGGTGAACGGCACCCGTTGCACCCGCTCGCGCTCCGGGTGGTGGTCGAAGACGATCTCCGGGAGGGTCGCATCCGGGAGCTGGCTGTTGCCCGTGAACGGCTGGGCGTCCACCAGGGCGAACCGCTGGTACACCCTGAGGTTCAGGTGGCGCAGGTGGCTGAACTTCACCCCCAGGGTGCGGACCAGCTCCTGGTTCTCGGCCCGGCCGATGATGCCGCCGTAGGCCAGGGTCACCTTCTGCTTGAAGCCGTTGTGGAGGATCCGGCCCAGGATCGCCGCCGCGGTGAGGGCGTCGGGGTCCGGGTTGTCGTGGGTGAGAATCAGCCACCGTCCGGCGCGCCGGGGGTCACGGACCAGCTCGGCGAACGCGCCGTAGCGGTTGCGTGTCAGCTCCTCCATCATGGAGGGACGATTCTACCCCCTCGGACACCCGGCGGCCGGCGATCCGAGGAACGCCGAGGCCCGTATGGAAGGCGACGACGGCCGCCTGGAAGGAGACCACGCCATGCGCACGAGCCCGATCCTGACCGCCCTCGCCCTCCTCCCGATCCTGGCCCCTGCCTGCGGGTCACAGCCCGGGCCCCGGGAGGGGACCACCGGGAGCACCAGCTCCAGGACCGACGTCGAGGCCTGGGCCCGGGTCCTGGAGAGCCACCACGAGCAGGGCGGCGTGGACTACGCCGCGCTGAAGGAGGACCGGTCCGACCTCGACGCGTATCTGGCGAGCCTGGAGCCGGTGCGCCCGGAGGCCCTCACGGATCAGGAGGCCCTGGCCTTCTGGACCAACGCCTACAACGCGGTGGTCCTCCACCACGTGCTGGAGCGCTACCCCGGGATCGACAACGTCAAGGAGGTCGACGGCTTCTTCGACGGGTTCACCTTCCCGGTGGCGGGGGAGGAGCTCACCCTGGACCAGATCGAGGAGCGGGGGATCGCCATCGGCGACGAGCGGATCCACTTCGCCGTGGTCTGCGCCTCGACGAGCTGCCCGGACCTCCGCGGCGAGCCGTACACCGCCGAGCGCCTGGACGCGCAGCTCCGGGATCAGACCCGCACGTTCCTCTCGGACGAGAGCAAGGGGCTGCGCTACGATCCGGACGAGAACGTCGCCTGGCTGTCGTCGATCTTCAAGTGGTACGCGGGGGACTTCACCGGCGGCAGCACGGTGGTGGCGTTCTTCGCCCGGGGCGGGGTGCTGGAGTGGGTCGCCGAGCACGCGCCCGAGGAGATCGCACGGGCCCTGGAGGAGAACGACCCCGCCGTGCGCTACCTGGACTATGACTGGTCTCTCAATGACCGGTAGGGGGCACCGTCTGACTGCCCCGGTTCACCTGTCGGCCTGATAGACTGCCGCCGCTCGCGACCACCGCCCGTTCCCCGCCTCCCCGCGTTCATGCACCCGGTCATCCTTCGCGTCCCCGAGCTCCGCATCGGAGACGTCGTCGTCGGCGGTTTCGACATCAGCTCCTTCGGGCTGATGCTGGTCCTCGCCTTCGTCGCGGCGTACTTCCAGCTCCGCTGGGGCCTCCGGCGCCTCGACGCAGGGGACGAGGACGACGCGGCGGCGCTCGTCTTCGCCTCCGGCTTCTTCGGCATCGTCGGGGCCAAGGTCTACTACGCCCTCCTCTACCAGGACTGGCGCCTGCTGTTCGACCGGTCGGGACTGGTCTGGTACGGCGGCTTCCTGGTGGCAGCCGTCGCCGTTCTCTGGACGATCCGCCGGCGCCGGCTTCCGCCCTGGCGCACGGCCGATGCCATGTCGCTCTCCCTGGCCATGGGCTACGCCATCGGTCGCGTGGGTTGTTTCCTGGTGGGGGACGACTACGGCGTTCCCACCGATCTGCCGTGGGGCGTGCGGTTCCCGGCGGGCTCCGCCCCGCCGTCCACCGCCGGGAACCTGCGCTACCAGTTCGGGGTCGACGTGCCCTCGGCGGTGCCGGACGACCGGCTCCTGGCCGTCCACCCCACCCAGCTCTACGAGGTGGCGGCGGCCCTGGCCGTCTGGGGCGTGGGGGTGTGGCTGCTGCGCCGGCGGCCCCGGCCCGCCAACGGGGTGACGGGGATGTCGGTCCTCGCCCTGCTGTCGATCGAGCGGTTCCTGGTGGAGCTCGTCCGGGCCAAGGACGACCGCTTCCTGGGTGTCCTGACCGTCGCCCAGGCGATCAGCCTGGTGGTCCTGGCGGCGGCGGTGGCCCTGGCGTGGCGCCGCTGGCGCGGGGCCGGGGCGCGGGAGGCGCCGTGAACGCCCGGCGCCACCCTCCGCGCTGCCTGACCGTCGCCGGGTCCGACTCGGGCGGTGGCGCCGGCATCCAGGCGGACCTCAAGACGTTCGCCGCCCACGGCTGCTACGGGATGAGCGCCGTCACGGCGATCACCGCCCAGAACACCCGGGTGGTCACCGCCGTCCACCCGGTGCCGCCGGAGATGGTGGCGGCGCAGATCGACGCCGTGTTCGACGACCTCGGAGTGGACGCGGTGAAGATCGGGATGCTCGCCGACGCGGCGATCGTCCGGGCGGTGGCTGCGAGCCTGCGGCGCTGGTGCCACGGTGGCAGTCCTCCGGTGGTCCTGGACCCGGTGATGGTGGCCAAGAGCGGCGATTCGCTCCTGGCGGACGAGGCGGTGGAGGCCCTGGTGGAGGAGCTGCTGCCGCTGGCCCGCCTGGTCACCCCGAACCTGCCGGAGGCCCGGCGGATGACCGGCGCCCCGGCCGAAAGCGACGCGGAGCGCGTGGCCGCCGCCCGAAAGCTGGCGGCCCGGGCGGCGCGTGGCTCGGGCGGCTCGGACAGCCCGGGGACCGCGGTGCTCCTCAAGGGGGGCCACGGCGAGGGGGACGAGGTGGAGGACCTCCTCGTGGAGCCCGGGGACGGAGGCCGGGTGCACCGGTTCCGCCACCGGCGGATCGCGACGCAGGCGATCCACGGCACGGGGTGCACCCTCTCGTCGGCGATCGCGGCCCGCCTGGCCGGCGGAGAACCGCTGGCCCGCTCCGTGGAGGGGGCGATCGACTACCTCCAGGGCGCCATGTCCGCCGCCTACCCTCTGGGGAGCGGCCACGGTCCGGTGGATCACCTCTACCGCGTGGAGGCCGCGCCGTGACGGGCCGCGCCGGCTTCGAACGGCCTCCGGCGGGGGGTGTCCGGTGAACGGTGAGGTCCTCGACCTGCTGATCGTCGGCGCCGGGCCCACCGGGATCGCCGTGGGCGCGGAGGCGAGCCGCCGGGGGCTCCGGGCGCTCCTGGTGGACCAGGGGCCCCTGTGCGCCAGCCTCCAGGCCTATCCGACCGACCTGGTCTTCTTCACCACCCGGGAGCGCCTGGAGATCGCCGGCGTCCCGTTCACGGTGCCGGACGTCAAGCCCAATCGCCGCCAGGCCCTGGTCTACTACCGGGAGGTGGTCAAGCGCCACGACGTGGACCTGGCGCTCTACGAGCGCGTCGAGGCCGTCGAGCCCGTTCCGGAGGGAGCCGGGGGGGAGCGGTTCGTGGTGCGCACCCGCGGGGAGCGCGGGCCGGGGGAGCGCCGGGCGCGTTCGGTCGTCCTGGCGACGGGGTACTTCTGGCAGCCCAGGCGACTGGGGGTGCCCGGAGAGGACCACCCCTGGGTCCAGAGCCGCTACGTGGAGCCGTATCCTCACTTCGGCCGCGACGTCGTCGTCGTGGGCGGAGGCAACTCGGCGGCCAAGACCGCCCTCGACCTCTGGCGCAACGGCGCCCGGGTGACCCTGGTCCACCGCCGCTCCACCGTCAAGGACGGCGTGAAGTACTGGATCCGCCCGGACATCGACAACCGGATCGCCGAGGGCTCCATCGCGGCCCGGTTCGAGAGCCGGGTGGTGGCCTTCGAGGACGGCGGGGAAGGCGGGGAGCGGGGCGTCGTGGTGGAAGGGCCTTCCGGCCGGGAGCTGGTGCCGGCGGACACCGCCTTCGTCCTGATCGGCTACCTGCCGGACAGCGGCCTCCAGCGCCGGGCCGGCGTCGAGGTCGACCCGGAGACGTTGATCCCCCGCTTCGATCCCGAGACCTGCGAGTCGAACGTGCCCGGGCTCTACATCGCCGGCACGCTCCAGGCGGGGCGCTTCACCGACCGGATCTTCATCGAGAACTCCCGCGACCACGGGCGGAAGATCGTGGGGCATGCAGTGGAGCGACTTGGCACGGAAGGAGCACGGCCGGTGGCCGGGGTGGGTTCCCGCCGGGGTTGACCCCGGGGCCGAGCCGGCGCCGGTCGTTCCGGCCGCCATCGGAGGGTTCGGGGAACATCCCTCGGGATCGGGTGTGTTGTGATCCGATGCAGGCCGTCCCGGCCCGCCGGTCGTGCCCTCGGGCGGCTCCGCCGCGCCGCCCCCTGCCGATATACTCCCTTTCGAGGCTTCCATGACGACGACAGCCATCCCGCGCAGGTTCTTCCAGCTCGCCCTCCCCGGGCTGCTGGCCCTGGTCCTGGGCGTCCCCGCCGTCCTCTCCCAGGAAGATCCCGAGGGGGCCGCCGCAGACCGGGAGGACGGCGACGACCTGTTCCTCGACACGGTCGACGTCAACGTCGTCAACGTGGACGTCTACGTCACCGACCGGGACGGCGAGCCGGTCACCGGGCTCACGGCCGACGACTTCGAGGTCTCCGAGAACGGCCGGCCGATGACCGTCACGAACTTCTACGCCATCGAAGGCAGCCGGGTCCGCCGCAGCGGTCCCGGCGAGGACGAGCCGGAACCCGGATCCGAGCCCGAGCCCGAGCCCGAGCCGGAGCTGCTGCCGCAGCTGGCGGAGGAGGAGACGGAGGCGATCCCGGAGGATCAGCGCCTGAGCCTGGTGGTCTACGTCGACAACCTGAACATCCGGCCCCACAACCGCCGCCGGGTGCTCCAGGACGTCCGGGCGTTCCTGCGCCGGGAGCTCACCCGGGACGACCGGGTCATGCTGGTCACCCACGACCGCGCCCTGGAGATCGTCCAGCCGTTCACCACCGACGCCGAGCGGGTGGTGGAGGCCCTGTTCGAGGTGGACGAGGTCTCGGGGCTGGGGGTGCACGCCGAGAGCGAGCGCCGGGAGGTGCTCCAGCGGATCGAAGACGCCGACAACGGGTCCGAGGCCCTCATGTGGGCCGAGAACTACGCCGAGTCGGCGCGCGACGACCTGCGCTACACGGTGGACGCCCTGCGGGAGATGGTGACCTCCCTTGCCGGCCTGCCGGGCCGGAAGGCCCTCGTCTACGTGAGCGACGGCGTGGCCATGATCCCGGGTGAGGACGTCTTCTACGCCGTGGAGCAGAAGTTCTCCAGGACCGGCGCGATGACCCGGATGTACGGCTACGACTCGTCCCGCCGGTTCGAGGAGCTCGCCGCCCACGCCAACGCGAACCGCGTGAGCTTCTACACGATCGACGCCGCGGGTCTCAGGGTGTACTCCTCGGCGACCGCGGAGGCTCGCACGGTGGACCGGGCCGGTGGCCACGCCCACGTCGACGCGATCCGCACGCGGAGCCTCCAGGCGCCCCTCCAGATGCTGGCCGAAGAGACCGGGGGCAAGTCGATCATCAACCAGAATCGGGTCCTGGAGCCCCTGCAGCGGGTGGCCACCGACTTCCGGACCTACTACTCCATCGGCTACACGCCGGGCCACAGCGGCGACGGCCGGTACTACCGGATCGAGGTGGAGCTGAAGGACCCCGAGAAGGGCTGGACGGTGCGGCACCGCAAGGGTTACCGCGACAAGCCGGCCGAGTCCCAGATGCGTGACGGCGTCCTCGCCGCCCTCAACTTCCCCTACTCCAGCAACCCCCTGGACCTCGGGTTGAGCTTCGACCAGGGCAGTCGCCGGGACGACGGCCACTTCCTCGTGCCGGTCACCGTGCGCATCCCCCTGCGGGCCCTGACGCTGGTCCCCCGGGGCGAGGTCTACGAGGCGAACGCCCGCCTGTTCCTGGCGGCCCGGGACGACCGGGGCTGGGTCTCCGAGGTCCAGGAGACGCGCCTGCCCATCCGGGTGGACCAGGAGGACGTGCCGGGGGCCCTGGAAGAGCACTGGGAGTACACGGTCGAGATCCTCCTGCGCTCAGGGGCGCAGAAGGTGGCGGTGGGGCTGCGCGACGAGATCGCCGCCAACAACTCCTTCGTCACCGGCACGGTCTACCCCGGGAGCTGAGGCGTCGTGCGGAGGGACTGGAGCGAAGCGTTTCGGGACCTGGGAAGCGCCGTCCTGGCGCTCCTCCGGGCGGAGCTGGAGGCCCTCGAACGGGAGCTGGCCCGCTCCGGCCGGAGCGCGGCGATCGCCGTCGGGCTGTTCGGCGCGGCCGCCGCGGTGGGGTTCTGGACCGTCGGCCTGGGACTGTACTTCCTGGTGCAGCTCCTGGCGGTGTGGCTGCCTCTCTGGGCCGCTTCACTGATCGTGACGGTCCTGTTCGCGGCCGTGGCCGGGGGGCTGGCCTGGGCCGGCATGCGCAAGCTCCGGGAGCTCGAGAACCCCATGGCCACCGCCCGGCGGCGCCTGGACGACCACCTGGACTGGTGGCAGGACCGGGTCCTGGAGCAGGGACCGGTGCGGCGGGTGGGTGCCGGCCGGAGGGGCGGCCCGCTTGCCGGAGGCGAACCCCAGAGCAGCCCTGACGGGCCGGGAGGTGGACCGTGAGCCGGCGACGCAGCGACGATGCGCGGGACGGCGCCCTCGATGCGGTCGAGGAACGCCGGCTGGACGTCGAAGAGCGGCTCGCCGAGCTCCGGGCGTCCATCGGCCGGGAGCTCGGCATCGTGCCGAAGGCGGGCTACACGGTGCTGGGCCTGGTGGCTGCGGCCTCCGGCTTCGCCCTGGCGGCCCGGCGCCGCAAGCGGCGCAAGGGTGCGGCCCGGGACTCTACGAAGCCGGACGCTTGAAGACCATCGCGATGTTGTCGCTGGCGCCGCTCTTGAAGTTGACGGAGGTCACGCCCACCAGCTCCCAGCCCTCCGCGCCCAGGGTGTCGAGCTGTGGCGCGGCGTTCGGATCGAGGCGGTAGTTCTCGCTCCGGATGTTGATGATCTTGTACTCCCACTTGGTCATCTCTCGCCCTCCTTCCCCGGCGGCGCCGGAGCGACGCCCGGCGGGCGTCGGCACGGCACCGGTTCCGTAGTGATTGTAGCGCCTTTCTGAGTGGGTCCGGCGGGCCGCGAGGCCGGTTCGACCGGCGCTCGTGGTCGCCGCGCCGGGCGCCGGCTCAGTCCGGAAGCAGGATCCGTACCGCCGCCCCCCGGTCCACCGCCCAGCGGGCGGCGAGGCTCTCCTCCCGGAGGGACAGCTCCACCGTGCCCAGGGATCCCACCAGCGCTCCGGGCTCGCCGGGGGCGAGCTCGGCGTAGTGGGTCACCCAGCGCCGCGCGCTGTGCTGCGCCACCTCCACGATCGGCCGGACGCCCGCCGGGATCCAGTCCGCCGGCAGGTCCGTCACCAGGTTGCCGAACCGGTCGACGCGAGTCACGCGCCCGCGGAGGACCGTGCCGCCGCCGTCCAGGATCTCCCGGCGGGGTGGCTCGACGGGGAGGCGGACCGGATCGCCGATGGGGGGCCCAAGGCCCCGCGCTTCCTCCCCCCGGAGGAGGGCGGCGGCCACCGGGGCGAACCGGTCCCGGCCGTGGAACGTGGCTCCCGGGGACGGGAGGAAGAGCTCGTGGCGTTTGACGCTCACCACCAGCGGGGGGTCGTCCGCCGGGGCGAGGAAATGCGTGAGCAGGCCGTTGTCCGGGGCGACGAAGCGATGCCCTCCGCCTTCCACCACCAGGATCCGCCGCTCGCCGCCCACCCCGGGATCGACCACCGCCAGGTGGACGGTCCCCCGGGGAAAGGTGGGGGCGGCCGCCGCCAGGAGGCCGGCGGCGCCCTCCACGTCACCCGGGGGCAGCTCGTGCGAGAGGTCCACCAGGCGCGCGCCCGGAGCCAGGCGGAGGAGCGTTCCCCGGACCGCGGCCACGTAGTAGTCGGCGGTCCCGAAGTCGGTGAGGAGCGTCACCAGGCCCATGGAGGCGAGGTTAGCAATCCCGTTCCAGCACCCGGCCTGGGCCGGGCTCCGGCGGAGCCTCGGTACAATCGGAGCCCATGACCACCCGGCGCCTCGTCCTCTACACCAAGCCCGCCGTCCCCGGGCGCGTCAAGACCCGGCTGGTGGGCGCCCTGACGGCGGAGCAGGCGTCCGAGCTCCACCGGGCGTTCCTGGAGGACGTGAGTCACCGCCTGGAGGAGGCCGCTCGAGGCGGCGCCTTCGAGCTCTGGTCGGCCTGGGCCGTGGAGCCGGGGGAGGAGCTCCCCAACGGGCCCGGCAGGCCGGTCCGCCAGGCGGGCGGCGGGCTGGGGGAACGGCTCTATCGTGGCCTGTCCCGGGCGGCGACCGCGGAGGGTGGCGCCGCGGCCGTGGCCGCCCTGGGAAGCGACCACCCGACGGTCCGGGCCGAGCTCGTCCGGGAGGCCTTCGCCCGGGTCGAGGGCGGAGCCGACGCGGTCCTGGGACCGAGCGACGACGGCGGCTACTACTTGATCGCCCTGGCTCCGGGGGCGGTGCGCCGCGAGGTCTTCGCCCGGATCGACTGGAGCACAGAGCGGGTCCTGGCCCAGACCCTGGGCCGGTTGCAGGAGCTGGACCTCGCCGTCGAGCTCCTGGCCGAAGGCCGGGACGTGGACACGCCGGAGGACCTGCAGCGCCTCGCGCGGGAGCTCGCCGCCGAGCCGGAGGCGGCGGCCCTGTGTCCCAGGACCCGTGACCTCCTCGCCTCCTGGAACCTCTTCCCCGCCCCCTCCCGCCCGGCGGCGGCTGTGCCACCCGGACCGGTCGAGCCCGCCGAGCCGGTGGAGCCATGAGGATCCTCAGCGCCGAAGCTACGGCCCGGGTGGACCGCGCCGCGGTCGAGGAGCTCGGCGTCCCCAGCATCGTCCTGATGGAGAACGCCGCCCTGGGCCTGGTGGAGGCCGTCGGGCGCAGCTTCCCGGACGCCGAGTCGGCGGCCGTCTTCTGCGGGCCCGGGAACAACGGGGGCGACGGCCTGGCCCTGGCCCGCCACCTGGCGGTCCGGGGCTACCGGGTGGCCTGCTTCCTGGTGTTCCTGGGCAAGGAGTCGCGGGGCGACGCCGCCTCGCAGCTCGCCATCTGCCGGGCCCTGGGCCCGGACCTGGTGGAGCTGGTGGAGGTCGGCGCGGGCGACGGGCTCGAGGGTCCCCTGCGCTCCGCTCGCGAGGCCGACCTGGTGGTGGACGCCCTCTTCGGCACCGGGCTGGGGCGGCCGCTCGAGGGCCAGCCGGCGGAGCTGGTGACCGCGCTCGACGCCCTGCCGGTGCCGAAGCTCGCGGTGGACCTGCCGAGCGGCCTCAACGGCAGCCGGCCGGAGGTCTTCGGCCCCCACCTCAGGGCTCACGCCACCGTGACCTTCGGGAGCCCCAAGCCGGCGCAGATCTTTCCGCCGGCCGCCGACGCCGTGGGCGAGCTGGTGGTGGCCGACCTGGGGATCCCGGCGAGCTTCCTGGACCGGGACTGGGGGGAGCAGGGAGGTCCCCTCCACCTGCTCCTGGCGGAGGAGGCCGCCGGCCTCCTCGCCCCCCGGCGGCCGGAGACCCACAAGGGGCACTACGGTCACCTGCTGGTGGTCGCCGGCGCCACCGGCAAGGCCGGGGCCGCGATCCTCACGGCGCGGGCGGCGGTGCGCGCCGGCGCGGGCCTGGTCACCTCCGCAGTGCCCGAGCCCATCGTCCAGACGGTGGACGGGGGGTCCGTCGAATCCATGAGCCTGCCCCTTCCCGCAACTGTCCAAGGGATCCTGGCGGCCGGCGGCGCCGACGCGATCCTCGGTGCGGCGGAGGGGAAGGACGCCCTGGCCCTGGGGCCGGGCCTGGGACAGGCGGAGCCGGTGGCGGCGGAGATCCGCCGGGCGGTCCTGGAATGCGAGCTGCCGGCCGTCCTGGACGCCGACGGCGTGAACGCCTTCGGCGGACGGGCCTCCGAGCTGGCCCGGCGCCAGGCTCCCACGGTCCTGACGCCCCATCCGGGAGAGCTGGGCCGCCTCCTGGACACCGGCACGGGCGAGGTGGTGGCGGACCGCCTGGGCTCGGCCCGGCGGGCGGCCCGCGAGACCGGGGCCGTCGTGGTCCTCAAGGGGCACCTCTCCCTGGCCGCCACGCCCGGAGGGGCGGTCTGGGTCAGCCCCACCGGCAACCCGGGCATGGCGAGCGGCGGGACCGGCGACGTCCTCACCGGGGTGGTGGGCTCCCTCCTGGCCCAGGGCCACGAGCCGCTGCCTGCGGCGCTCCTGGGGGTCTACGTCCACGGACTGGCCGGGGACCGGGTCGCCGGTGCGCGGGGCGAGGCGGCCCTGGCCGCCACCGACCTGGTGGATGCCCTGGGCCCGGCGCTGCTCGAGCTGGCCGAGCTCTGAGCCGTGCGTCGCTGGACCACCGGCAACGAGGCCGAGACCCGCCGGGTGGGCGCCCTCCTGGGCGAAGAGGTCCGGCCGGACGGCGCCCTCCTCCTGCACGGCGACCTGGGCGCCGGCAAGACCGTCCTGGCCCGGGGGGTGGCGGATGCCCTGGGGATCGATCCGTCCGAGGTCCAGAGCCCGACGTTCGTCTTGATCCGGGAGCACGAGGGCTCCCGTGGTCGCCTGGTCCACGTGGACCTGTACCGGATCGGCCCGGAGGAGGCGGCGGCCGTGGGCATCGAGGAGGTGCTGTCGGGGGCGGGGGTGAAGGTGGTGGAGTGGGCGGAGCGGTTGCCCTTCGAGGTGGCGGGGGCGGTCCGGGTGCGGCTGGAGCGCGCGGGGGAGGAGGGGGAGCGGGTGATCACCGTGGAGTGAGGGCGGGCCGGGGTCCGGGGCGGTGGGGGACGGCGGGCGCTGTCGGACTGCCCGGCGCAGGGCGCCCGCCTCGGCACGGTCCGCGCCTTGCCGCCCAGGTGTCCGCGACGTCCGTGGCCCGCGCGGTCCGTGACGCCCCCACCGCCCCGGCCCCCGGCCCGCCCTTCGGCGGCTGGGGTGGCCGAGCCCCCTCCCCGGCGCCGCCTTTCCTTGTCGCCCCGAGCGAAGCGAAGCGGAGTCGAGGGGCCTGGGTGGGGGGCATCCGATGCGCGTACGGCCTGAGCGTCGCGACGGCGCCGATCGGCTACCATAGCCGCGCTGGTCGTGAACGGGCGAGCTCCGCCGGGCGGGTGTGCCGGTGGAGGCCGCTCGGGACCGCCCAGCGCAATGCACCACGGCATCACTTCATGTCAAGGACGAGGAGGCACGGTTCATGAAGATCAAGAAGGTGGGAGTCGTCGGGTGTGGGCTCATGGGTTCCGGGATCGCGGAGGTCTCCGCCCGGGCCGGGTACCCGACCGTCGTGCGCGAGGTCACCGAGGACCTGCTGGAGAAGGGGACGGGGCGGATCGAGAAGTCCCTGGGGCGCGCGGTGGAGAAGGGCAAGCTGGAGGAAGCCCAGCGCGACGAGATCCGCGGCCGGATCACCGGCACCGTGGAGCTCGACGCCCTGGCGGACTGCGACCTGGTGATCGAGGCGATCGTGGAGAACGTCGAGGAGAAGCGAAAGACCTTCGGCAACCTGGACCGGGAGGTCAAGGACGAGGCCCTGTTCGCCACGAACACCTCGTCGCTCACGGTCACCCAGCTCGCCACGTCGACCGCGCGGCCGGATCGCTTCGCGGGGCTGCACTTCTTCAACCCGGTGCCGGTGATGAAGCTGGTGGAGGTCGTCCGGACCCTGCTGACCTCCGACGAGGCCTTCGACGCGGCCATGGAGTGGTCGAAGAGCCTGGGCAAGGAGCCCATCGCCTGCCGGGACAACTC
>JBKHJP010000295.1:0-5586 GCA_046538065.1 Thermoanaerobaculia bacterium
CGGCCGAGGGGTCCTGAGCCGGGGCAACCCGCCTGGGCGCCGATCGGCCGGGCCTGCTCCCCGCCGACCCTCCCGGCTTCGCCGGCGACTTCGGGCCGGCCCCGGGAGGTGGGCACGGTAACATCGGTCTCCGCCCCGAGCCCACGGCACGACCGAGCCCCCGCCATGAGCCCCGGTGACTCCTCCGGCCCGTCCGACGGGATCGACGTCCAGACGCTCCTGGAGTCGGTGATGCCCGAGCTCACGGCGATCCTCGCCCGCTCGCCCCTGACACCGGAGAGAACCGACGTGCTCTTGGACGAGACGGTCCGCTCCCTCCTCCTCCAGTGGCCGAAGATCGACGACCGCCGCACGTGGCTCCTGGAGACGCTGGAGCGCGCCATCGGACACGAGGCCCGGCACGGTCCGCGCCCCCTCCCGGAGGAACCCGAGGACGAAGGAAGCGCCGAGGAACCCGACGACGACGTCGATCGGGAGGAGGACTCGCAATGAGCCCCGGGAAGCACCTCGCTTCCGGCGACCTCGACCGCGTCGAGGGGGAGGTTAGCGCCAGGGGCTCTCGCCGCAGCGGATCGACCGGATCTTCACGGTACGCGAGCGACCCGGAAGGGTGACCTCCTCCCCGGTGTAAGACGAGCGCCGACAGCCGTACCGACCGGCCCCCGACGTGCGAGTCCGCGTTCCGCCGATCACGCCGGGTCCGGGCTCGGCGGTAGCTTGGGTCAGGTGCCACCGTGTCGGAGACCCTGACCTTGCCGTCCCGGCCGATCCGGCCGTTGCGGATCCTTGCCGCCTCGAGAGCGAGACGGCTCGCCCCCTATCTGGCGGCCGTCGGGGTGGCCGTGATCGGCGCCCTCCTTTCCTGGCAAGTCCGGGCCCACGACCGGTCCCAGGTCCGGGCCGAGCTGGCCGTGGCCGCCGCCGGAGTCCGGGCCGAGCTGGAGAACGAGCTCCGGGACGAAGTGCTGGCCTTCACCCGGCTCTCCGAGCGGTGGCCCCCCTGGGAGGCACCCGCAAGCCCCGGCTGGCGGCGCGACACCGCCCGGTACATGGACCACTCCCCGGCCCTCCAGGCGCTCGCCTGGCTGGACCGGGAGGGCTCCGCCCGCTGGTGGACCACCCGGGAAGGCTCCGCCGGGGAAGGGACCCTGGCGCCGTGGCTCACGGGAGCGCCGCCGGCCCCCTCGGGGGAGGCCCTGGAGCGGGGCCGGCCGCTCTTCGGACCCCCCGTGGGTCCGGCGGGCTCCGGCCGCCTGCTCCCCCTGGCCGTCCCCCTCCCCGGGACCGGCGAGCCGGAAGGCCTCCTGCTGGCGCTCCTCGACTCCGGCGAGCTCCTGGACGAGATCCTGGCGGACCAGCTCCTCATGGGGTACGGCGTGGACGTCTCCCTGTACGGCATCCCGGTCTACCGCGCCGGCGTCGCCGCCACCGGAGCGATGCCCAGGCAATGGCTCGAATCGACCCCCATGGAGCTCCACGGCGCGCCGTGGAGCCTCCGGGTCTGGCCCAGCGCCGGGCTGCTCGAACAGAAGCGTTCCTGGGCCCCGGCGGCGGTTCTGACCTCCAGCCTGCTCCTGGCGGTGGCCTTCGGTGCCGGCACGAAGCTGACCCGCGACGCCCGGGAGCGGGCCCGGGACCTCGAGGCGGCCCAGCGGGACCTGGACCGCATGCAGCACCTGGTCAACGACCTGCCGGCCTGCTCCCGGGTGGGCACCCGGGACGCCCGGTCGCTGCGCTACGCCGTGGAGCGCCAGCGTTTCGAACCCACCCTGGCGGACCACCACCCCCACCTGGGCGGAGTCATCGGCGTCGCGCTGGACGTCACCGAACGCGAGGAGGCGGAGACGGCCCTGCGGGCGAGCGAGGAGCGCTACCGGCAGTTCTTCGAGGAGGACCTGACCGGCGATTGCATCGTCGATCTGGAGGGGCGGATCCACGACTGCAACCCGGCCTTCGCCCGGACCTTCGGCTTCGGATCCGTCCGGGAGGCCCTGGCGAGCGACGTGCCGACCCTGGTGCCGGACCGGGAGGTCCGCCGGCGGGTGCTCCGGGACTTCCACCGGGAGGGACAGCTCGAGCGCTACGGCTTCGAGGCCCGGAAGACCACCGGCGAGCCCGTCTACCTGATCGCCAACGCCGTCGCCGTCCACGACGAGGCCGGCCGGGTCCGGCAGATCCGGGCCTACCTGTTCGACGACACCGAGCGCCACCAGACCGAGGCGCAGCTCCGCCAGTCCCAGAAGATGGAGGCAGTGGGCCGGCTGGCCGGAGGCGTGGCCCACGACTTCAACAACCTGGTGACCGCGATCAACGGGTACAGCGATCTGCTCCTGGCCCGCCTGCGGGACGACGCCCCGGAGCGCACCGAGCTGGAGGAGATCCGTCGGGCGGGCCAGCGGGCGGCGGCGCTGACCCGCCAGCTCCTGGCCTTTAGCCGGAGCCAGGTGCTGCGCCCGACGGTCCTGGATCTGAACGAGGTGATCGATGCCACCGGCGCCATGCTCCACCGCCTCCTGGGGGAGGACATCCGCCTGGTGACCCGCCTGACCGAAGACCTGGCGCCGGTCCGGGCCGACCGGGGCCAGCTCGAGCAGGTCCTGTTGAACCTGGCGGTCAACGCCCAGGACGCCATGCCCCGCGGTGGCGAGCTCCTCGTGGAGACTTCAGAGGAAGAGCTGGACGGGACGTACGTCAAGCGCAACGTGGTGGTCCACCCCGGCACCTTCGTGACCCTGACGGTGACCGACACCGGCGAGGGCATGCCCCCCGACGTGCTGGAGCGGGTCTTCGAGCCCTTCTTCACCACCAAGGACTCGGGCAAGGGGACGGGGCTGGGGCTCTCCACCGTCTACGGGATCGTCAAGCAGACCGGAGGCTACATCTTCGGCTACAGCGAGCCGGGCGAGGGCACGTCCTTCAAGGTGTACCTCCCCAGGGCCGACACTCCGGTGGAGGCCAATCCCCTGGCGGAGACCGTGGCCACGGACCAGGGGCGGGGCGAGAGGATCCTGGTGGTCGAGGACGAGGACGCCGTCCGGAGCCTGATCGGGCAGATCCTGCGCCTCCAGGGCTACGACGTGATCGAGGCCCCCAACGGCCGCCGCGGCCTGGAGGCGTGCTCCAACGGCGGCCGGTTCGACCTGGTGGTGACCGACGTGGTCATGCCCGACGTCCGCGGCCCGGACCTGGAGCGCCAGATCCGGAAGGTGCTGCCGGACGTGCCGATGCTCTTCATCTCCGGCTACCCGGGGGAGGCCATCGCCCGGCGGGGCGAGCTCCCGGAGGGCACCCCGTTCCTGCAGAAGCCCTTCACCCACGACGCCCTGACCCGGAAGGTCCGGGAGCTGTTGGGCTGACACCCCCACCGCAGGCTGCGGCTCGCCGCACCGACGCATGAAGCGGCCGAGCTCTGCCTCGGCCGGGGTGGGAGGGGACGGCTCAGCAAGCGCCCCAACCCCCGGACGCTCAGCGCCCGCCGCCCTCCGGGACCAGGGGCGTCTCGGTGTAGCCCTCGGGCATGGCGAAGCGCTCCGCGTCCACCGGCTCCTCCCGGAAGGTGGTGACCTCGAAGCTGGTGGTGGAGGTCCGCTCCCGGCCCTTCTTGTTGGTGGTGGTCGTCTCCTGGACCATGCGGAGGACGATGTTCCCGCCCAGTTGCCGCATCTCGCTCGCCAGGTGCTCGTCGAGCTCCGGGTCGCCGGTGGTGGGGGGCATGGCCCGGAGCCAGGCGAACAGGCCGGGGTCGTCCACGGCGTCGGTCACCCAGGCGTCGGTGATCGTCTCCTGGCGCTGGCTGCGGTCGACGAAGCCCATCTTCATCTGGAGGGTGAAGCCGGACTTCCAGCGGTGGTGGGTCGTGGGGTAGCCCAGGATCTCCTCCCCCGGCTCGGTGAGGAGGGTCTCGCTCACCGGGTCCTGGAAGTCGATCTTCATCATGCCGCCGGTCATCTCCTCGAGCTGGCCGAGGGTGCGGAACGCTGCCGAGAAGTCCCACGTGGAGTAAGTCTTCTCCTCGGGATCCACCAGGAGCACGGTCTCGCCGCCGTCGGTGGTGAGGAGGTAGCTCCCCGGCGAGAGGATGGGGTTGTTGCTTTCGGTGTACTCGACCCGGGCCTGCTCGCCATCGGCCCAGCCACGGACCTGCATCTCCATGCCCTCGCCGGCGCCCTGGGAGGTCACGGTCTGCTCGAAGTAGAGGCCGGCCCGGGCGGCCGGGGCGAAGGTCGCGGCGAGGAGGAGGGCGAGGGCGGCGGCGGGTGCGATCTGAAGGAGGGTTCGACGGCTCTTCATGGGGACTTCTCCTGGTCGGTGGTGGGTAGTCCTTCGTCGGCGTGGGTGGAGTCTATCGAGTTCGGGGCGGGGGGGCGTGGGGGGCGGGCCGGAGGTCCTGGCGTCCGGGACGGCGGGCGCATGGGTGGAACCTCGGGCGGGAGGCGCCCGCCTCCGCTTCGGCTCCGCGCCGGACGACCGTGCAAGCCGAAGCGGCGGGGAGCGGCTCCGCCTCAGAGGCCCTCCCGCCAGGACCTCCGGCCCGCCCCCCCCCTTCACCCCGGGTGGTCGTTGGGTGGGCCGCCCGAAATGCCTGCGGCGACCTCACCCCTGCCGTCGTGATGTGGTGGACGGACGCTCCGTGGAAGCGTGTAGGGGAGGAGCTTGCCTCCTCCCGTGCCCCAGCGACCCCCTTCCTTCCGCTCCGTGGGACTCGCGCTGCGGCCCGTGCCAGAATCTCGGGCGATGGATCCCGCGGACAGGAGGGCCCTGATGGACTCGTCGTTCCTGGCGGCGGTGGCGCCTGCGGACCGGGAGGCCCTGGCGGAGCGGGCCGCCGTCCGGGAGCTCCCCCGCCGGGACGTCCTCTTCCGCCAGGGGGAGCCGGCGACGGCCCTCTACTTCGCCCTCGAGGGCCGGATCAAGCTCACCCAGCTCACCGCCGACGGCCAAGAGGTGATCGTGCGCTACGTCGGGCCGGGGGAGGTCTTCGCCGGCGTCGCCCTGCTGGGCGGGACCAGCTACCCGGTGACGGCCGAAGCGGCCCAGGACAGCCGCGTGCTGGCGTGGCCCGCCGCAGAGGTCCAGGAGGTCGCCGCGTCGACGCCGTCGCTGGCCCTGGCCACCACCCGGGTGATCTCCGAGCGCATGCGGGAGGTCCAGGACCGCTTCCGGGAGCTCGCCACCGAGCGGGTGGCCCGGCGCGTCGCCCGCTCCCTGCTGCGCCTGGCCCGCCAGGCCGGCCGGCGGACCGAGGACGGCGTCCTCATCGACATGCCCCTGTCCCGCCAGGACCTGGCGGAGATGAACGGCACGACCCTCTACACCGTGAGCCGGCTCCTCTCGGAGTGGGAGGGCCAGGGCATCGTCGACGCCGGCCGGCAGCGGGTCGTCGTCCGCGAGCCCCACCGCCTGGTCGCTCTCGCCGAAGACCTGCCCCCGTAGGGGAGGAGCTTGCCTCCTCCCGGGCTCCAGCGATCGGCGAGATCCACCGCGGGCGGAGGCCAGCTCCGCCCCTACAGCCGACAGTGACAGCTTCGCATCGCGGTCGAGGAGCCGGCGCGGGAGCGCTCCCCTCCGGGGAGCCCGGGGGAGCTC
>JBKHJP010000296.1:0-5585 GCA_046538065.1 Thermoanaerobaculia bacterium
GGGCCAGGAGGAGCTCCGCCGCCACCAGCGCCGCCACCGCCAGGGCCGGCCAGCGCCGCCGCCCCCCCGGGGCCGCCAGGGCCCCCAAAGCGAGAGCCAACCCGGTCGCTCCCAGGAACCGGAGGTGCCAGTGGAGCCACCCCCCGCGGAGCACCTCGAGGGCCTCCGGCTCCGCCGGGTGCTCGAAGGCCGGCACGGCCCAGAGGTGGAGCCCCGCCAGGAGGACGACCGCCCCGGGCAGGGCGACCCGGGGAAGCCAGGCGGGGAGGTCGGTGCGGCCGAACCGCTCGAGCCCCGCCGCCGCCAGCAGCGAGAGAGCCAGCACGAGGGGCAAGGCCAGGCGTCCGGAGAGTGCGCTCCCCCCGGGCACGACGCCGGCCGGCAGGGCGAGGACGCCGGCAGAGAGCCCGGCCAGGACCAACGCGGCGCCTTCGTGGGCCAGCACGGCGGACCCGCCGAGGCGCCCGGCCAGGGCCAGGAGCGCCGCCAGGAGCGCCGCCGTCCCCACGAAGCCGGCCGCGTCCTCGTTGCTGTTGCGCACGCCCCAGTAGCGGGCGAAGCGGCTGTTTCCCAGGGCGTTGGGAGCCACGGCCTGGACCAGCCGGGTGGCGGCGGCCGGTCCGGCTGCTGGAACCCTCCCGTCGTCCGCGCCGGCCGTCCGGACGGGGGTGGCAAGGGGCCCCGTGGTCCCCTCGGTCTTCCCCTCGGCCAGGCGGCTCCAGCGCAGCGTGTCGGGCAGCCCTTGGGCGAAGGCGGCGAGGGCCGGCAGGGCGACGAGGAGGGCGATCCCGAACGCTCCGGCGGCCCGGCCGGCGAGTCGCCACGCTCCGTCCCCGGCTGGGCTCCGGAGGGGGTCCGACCAGGTACCCCGGAGCCGCCCCACGGTCCGGAGCACCACCAGGGCCGCCGCCAGGGCCAGGGTGTACAGGACCGTCTCCGGGTGCCCCGCCACGAGCAGGCTCGCCAGCGCCGCCACCAGGAGGGCCACGTCCCGCCTGCCTCCCCGCCCGTCCACCAGCACCACCGCGTAGAGCACCGCCGGGAGCAGGGCCGCCGTGTTCGCCAGGGGCCAGCCCAGCCAGAGCTGGAGGAAGCCGCCCAGCCCGTAGGCCAGCGACCCCGCCAGGGCAGGCCCCCGGCTCGCCCCGAGCCGGCCGAGGAGGAGGAAGGCGAAGACCAGGGCCACGAGGGTGCGCAGGGCCGCCACGGCGCCGGGCGCCGCCCACGGGGGCAGGGCGAGGCCCACCGCCGCCAGGGGCTGGAGCGCCTGGGCCTGGGGATCGGCCAAAAGCGGCATGCCGCCCCCCAGCCGGGGGGCCCACAGCGGCCAGGCGCCTCCGGCCACCGCCCGGCGCACCTCCCGCCGGAGCGGGTGGACCAGGTACAGCAGATCCCCCTGGATCAGGTTGCCGTGGGGCTCGGTGGGGGCGAGCTCCTGGAACGGCGGCTCGCCCCGCAGCCCGTCGAGGGGCAGGAGGGCGCGGCCCCCGGCCAGGACCTCGCCGAACGCCAGGGCCACCACCAGCGCGAAGACCGCCATGACCCGCCGGGGCACGCGGTCGTACCAGCGGTCGAGCACGAGCCACAGGAGGACGCCGGCCAGGGCCACCAGGGCTCCGGGGGCGAGGGCGGCGAGCGCCTCCGGCACCGGGCCTGGGGTGGCCGGCAGGGCCGCCGGGGCGGCCGTGCCCGAGAGGCTGTCGGGTCCCACGACGGCGCAGTGTACCGCCACCGATTTGACGAGTTGCGGCGCGCTGGGTTAGAAACAGGCTCCGGGTTGTCAGAGCCCCTCACCCCGCATCCGACTCCGCAGGACGAAGAGCCATGTCTCGGACCCGCAATCTCCTCCTCTGTCTTTCGCTGAGCGCCCTCCTCGGCTGCGGCGGCGAAGCCACGGTCAGCGTGGGCGCCATCCTGCCCCTGTCGGGCGAGTTCGCGATCTACGGCGAGCCGATCCGGCGCGGCATCGAGCTCGCCTACGAGGAGATCCAGGCGCGCGAGGACTTCCCGTACCACCTCGAGCTCCAGGTCGAGGACAGCCAGGGCGACCCGGACCGCGCCCAGGACCTGCTGCGCCAGATCTACGGCGCCGGCGCCCCGGCGGCGATCGGCGGCGTCACGACCCGGGAGGCCCTGGCCATGGTCGAGGTCGCCGATTCGCGCGACCGGGTCCTGCTGTCGCCGTCGGCCTCGAGCCCGCGGCTGACCGGCATCTCCAGCAACTTCTTCCGGGTCTTCCCCTCCGACTTCCTGGAGGGGACCAAGATGGCGCACTTCTCGGTCCAGACGCTCGGGATCGAGACCGTCGTCATCGTCGCCGCCGAGTCCCAGTACGCCAAAGGGGTCCAGGAGGTGTTCCAGCACGAGGTGCAACGCCAGGGCGCCGAGGTGCTGGAGGTCGTCGAGTACCCTCGCAACACCTCCGACCTGGGGGGGGTGCTGGATCGGGTCATGACCCTGTCCCCCGACGCCGTCTACCTGGCGGACTACGCCGACGGCCTGGTGATCCTGATCGAGGGGCTCCGGGAGCGGGGCTACGAGGGGCAGGTGCTCACCACCTCGTCGATCGCCACGCCCGAGGTCCTGGAGCAGGCCGGCGCCGCTGCCGGCGGCGTGAAGTTCACCCAGTCGAACTACGACGTCACCAGCGAAGACCCCCGGATCCAGCACTTCGTCCAGGAGTTCGAGGCGAAGTACGACACCACGCCGGACCTCTACGCGGCCCACGGCTACGACGCCATGCAGATCTTCGCCCAGGCACTGGTCGAGGGGGAAGGCCGGCGGCCCACCGACTTCTGGTCGGGCATGCGGGGGATCAACAACTTCCAGGGCGTCACCGGGCCGATCCAGTTCGACGAGCAGGGGGACGTCCAGAAGTTCCCCCGGGTCTACACCATCCAAGAGGGTGACTTCATCGACTACGACCAGGTGCTGGACGAGCGGCGGCGCGAGCTCGAGGAGCGACGCCGCGAGCTGGAGCGCCGCATGCGCAACCTGGAGCGCCAGCGGCAGGGCCTGCGCGACGACGCGGGCTCCTAGCCCATGCTCCAGAGCGCGGTCCAGCTCTTCCGGTTCCGGAGTCTCCTGGGCATCCTCACCGCCCGGGAGCTGAAGGCCCGGTACCGGGGGTCGTTCCTGGGCTTTCTCTGGTCGCTGGTCAACCCGCTCCTGCTTCTGGGCGTCTACAGCCTGGTCTTCGGGTTCATCCTGGTCCCGATCCGCGGGGGCGGGGTGGAGCCGTACAGCGTGTTCCTGGTGACGGGCCTGTTCCCCTGGATCTGGTTCTCCACCTCCCTGCTCGAGGGCTCGAGCTCGCTCCTCGCCAACGCCGGGCTGATCCGCAAGGCCGTCTTCCCGGCGGAGCTCCTCCCGGTGGTCACCGTGGCGGCGAACCTGGTCCACCTCCTGCTCGCCCTGCCCATCGCCGGCGCGGCGGTGGCGGTGGGCCGCTGGCTCGGCTACCCGGTGGCGGGCTGGGGGGCGGCGGCCTTGCCGGCGGTGATCCTGCTCCAGCTCCCCCTCGTGGCGGGCCTCGCACTGGGCCTCGGGGCCCTGACCGCCCACTTCAAGGATGTCCGGGACCTGCTGGCCAACCTGCTCACGCTGCTGTTCTTCGCGACGCCGATCCTGTACCCGCTGGAGGCGGTGCCCGTGGACTGGATCCGGGCCGGGGTGCGGGCGAATCCCCTGACCCCGTACACCCTGGCCTACCAGGACGTGCTGTTCCGGGGCGTGGTCCCGGAGCCCGCGCTCTGGCTCCAGATGGGGGCCGTTTCACTGCTGGGCTGGGCGGCCGGCGCCTGGGTCTTCGGGCGACTGCGGGAGACGGTGGTGGAGGCCGTGTGACCGGGGGGGACGAGGCCCTGGACCGCGGCGCCCCGGAAGCGCCGGGCTCATCCGTGGCGCCGGCGCCTGCCGGCCCGGGCGAGCCGGCCCCCGCTGCCCTGGAGGTGGCGGAGCTCACCAAGCTCTACCGCCGGAGCACCCCCGGGGACCAGCTCCGGACGCTCAAGAGCGCCCTCCTGGAGCGAACGCTCACCCGGGGCCTCGCGCCGGAGGAGGCCATCACCGCCCTGGACGGCGTCTCCTTCTCGGTGGCCCCCGGCGAGGCCTTCGGGGTGATCGGCGGCAACGGGTCGGGCAAGTCCACCCTGCTCAAGGTCGTGGCGGGGATCCTCAAGCCCAGCGCCGGGCGGGTGCGGGCCCGGGGTCGGGTGGCGGCGCTGATCGAGCTGGGCGCCGGCTTCCACCCGGAGATCTCCGGGCGCGAGAACGTCTTCATCAACGGCGCCGTGCTGGGCCTGCCGCGCAAGGAGGTCGAGCGGCGCTTCGACGAGATCGTGGCGTTCTCCGGCCTCGGCGACTTCATCGACGAGCCGGTGAAGAACTACTCCTCCGGCATGTACGTCCGCCTGGGCTTCGCCGTGGCGGTCCACACCGACCCGGACGTGCTGCTGGTGGACGAGGTCCTCTCCGTGGGCGACGAGGCCTTCGCCCACCGCTGCCTGCGGCGGATCGAGGAGCTCCTGGCGGCGGGCAAGACCCTGGTCTTCGTGAGCCACGCCCTGGACCTGGTGAACGAGCTGTGCGACCGGGTGCTCTGGCTCGACGGCGGGCGGCCGCGCCTGCTCGGTTCCCCCCGCCGGGTGGTGGACGCCTACCGCCAGGCGGTGGCCGAGTCCGAGGGGCAGGAGCACCTGGAGGCCGTGGAGGCGAGCCGTCGCTCCGGCGACTCCGGCACCGGCGGCGATGCGGCCGACGACGTGGAGCGCGACGCCGGCGGCGAGCCCCTGCGCTGGGGATCGCGCCGGGCAAAGATCGCTGCGGCCCGGCTCCTGGTGGGTCCCCCGGACGGGGCCACCGAGCGGTACCACCTCCAGAGCGGCGAGGAAGCCGTCTTCGAGCTCGACGTCCTCGCCCACGAGCCGCTTTCGGACTTCGTCTTCGGCGTCGCCGTGCGGACGCCGCGGGGGGTGGAGTGCTGGGGCACGAACACCGATCTCGCCGGCTACGAGGGCCGCCGCCTGGAGGGCACCGGCCGCGTGCGCCTGGTCTGCCCGGAGCTGCGTCTCGGCCCCGGGGAGTACCTGGTGGACGTGGCGGTCCACGCCCGGGACGGTGCGCCCTACGACTACCGGCGCAAGCTCTTCGCCTTCACCGTGACGGCGCGGGAGCGGGGAGTCGGCGTCTACTTCCCGGAGCACCGGTGGGAGGCCGAAGGGGGCGTGGACTGGCTGCGGTAGCATCCCTCCATGCCTGACGAAGGATCGAGCAAGCCAGCGGCTCCCGGCTCCGGCCAGGAGCTCAACGTGAAGATCACCGACGAGGAGCTCAAGGGACGCTACTCCAACCTTCTTCGTGTCACCCACACGCGGGACGAGTTCGTCCTGGACTTCATCAACCTGGTTCCGCCCCAGGGGATCGTCTCGGCCCGGATCGTCACCAGCCCGGGCCACCTGAAGCGAATCATCCGCGCCCTCTCAAACAACCTGGCCCACTACGAACAGACCCACGGGGTGATCTCCGAGACGCCGGAGCCGGGAGGCCCGGTCCACTGACGCCGGGTCCCGGGTGTGGAGAGGACT
>JBKHJP010000031.1:0-21493 GCA_046538065.1 Thermoanaerobaculia bacterium
TCCGGGACGAGTCGGACCACAACCACCCGGTGCGCCTGGTCCTGGAGCTCCGCTCGAACCGGGTGGACGCCGAGCGGCTGATGGCGCACCTGTTCGCCACCACCGACCTGGAGAAGAGCTACCGGGTCAACATGAACGCCATCGGCCTGGACGGCCGGCCGCGGCTGTTCGACCTGAAGCGACTCCTCGAGGAGTGGCTCGCCTTCCGGACGGAGACGGTACGCCGCCGCCTCCAGGCACGCCTCGAGAAGGTCCTGGACCGCCTCCACGTGCTGGAGGGCCTCCTGGCCGCCTTCCTCAATCTGGACGAGGTGATCCGGATCATCCGCACCGAGGACGAGCCGAAGCCGGTCCTCATCGAGCGCTTCGACCTCTCCGACCGGCAGGCGGAGGCGATCCTGGAGACCAAGCTCCGCCACCTGGCCCGCCTCGAGGAAATGAAGATCCGGGGCGAGCAGGAGCGCCTCCTGGAGGAGCGCCAGCACCTGGAAGAGACCCTGGGCTCGGAGACGAAGCTCAAGAAGCAGGTCAAGACCGAGCTCCAGGCCGACGCCGAGACCTTCGGCGACGAGCGCCGCTCACCCCTGATGGATTCCGAGGAGGTGGTGAGCGCCGAGGCCTTCGAGGAGGCGGACCTGTTGCCCACCGAACCCCTGACCGTGATCCTCTCGGAGAAGGGCTGGGTGCGGGCCGCCAAGGGCCACGGGGTGGACGTCCGGGGCCTCACGTACCGGTCCGGCGACGCCTTCCTCGACGCCGCCGAGGGCAAGAGCAACCAGTCGGCGGTCTTCTTCGACTCGACGGGCCGGTCCTACGCCGTGGCGAGCCACACCCTCCCCTCGGCCCGGGGGCACGGCGAGCCGCTCTCCTCCAGCGTCAATCCGCCGGCGGGTTCGCGCTTCGTCGGCGTCGCCCTGGGCGACGACCGTGCCGCCGTCCTGCTGGCCACCAGCCACGGCCACGGCTTCGTCGCCCGCCTGGGGGACCTGCGCACCCGCCAGCGTTCCGGAAAGCAGGTCCTCACCGTGCCCCAGGGCGCCGAGGTGATGCCCCCCCGGCGGATCGCCGGCCCGGAGAAGGACCTCCTGGTGGCCATCACCTCCGAGGGCTACACCCTGGCCTTCCCCGTCGCCGAGCTCCCGGAGCTCGCCAAGGGCAAGGGCAACAAGATCATCAACATCCCCAGGAAGCGCCTCAAGGACGGCACCGAGCACCTGGCCCACCTGGTCACCCTCCCCCCCGGCGCCACCCTCCGGATCCACGCCGGCCGCCAGTACATGAACCTGGAGCCCAAGGACCTGGAGCACTTCCGCGGCAACCGCGCCCTGCGCGGCGGGCGGCTCCCCAAGGGCTACCGGAACGTGGACCGGGTGGCGGTGGGGTAGCCGTCACGCCGGCAGGGCCCGCCGGCGGCACTTCCAGTACTCGTACACCCCGCCGCCCAGGACGCCGTAGAAGTAGCCGGCGACCAGTGGGACGTAGAAGAAGAGCAGGACGAGGAAGAGCATGGTGGCAGGATTCACCAAGAGGACGCACCCCGCCTGACCGACGCTCGAGAGCAGGGACTTCCAGCCTCTCCAGACTACGGGGATCCCCCAGTAGCAGCCCCAGAGCACGTACGCGGTTCCGAGGGCTCCCAGGAGAGGGCCGAAGAGGGCTTCGCCCAGAGAGGGGGCCCGAGGCCCGCCGACACCGATCGCCTCCACCGCCCCCAGGTACCCGATCACGAGCGCGACGCTCGTTACCGCGCTGGCCAGGAAGGCCGCGAACCGGAGCCGCTTCCGGGCCTTCACGGAATCGTCGTCTTGTCGCATCCACGCACCTCCCACGCGCGAACCGAGCCGCGCTTCACGAGCCGCACCTCAGATGTCGCCCAGGATCTCCTGGCGCTTCTCGTCGTACTCCTTCTCGCTGATGAGGCCCTGGTCGAGGAGGGTCTCGAGCTGCTCCAGCCGTTCGGCCAGGGAGCTCGCGCCGCCGCTCTCGGCCGCCTCGCCATCGCTAGCCCCGGCAGGGGGCTGGGCTCCATCCCGGGCTTCGGCGACCTCCGATCCGAGAGCTGCGGACTCCTCCAGCTCGGCCATCTGCGCGGCCAGCCGCTGGGCGCGTCGGGCTTCTTCGATGCTGTCGGCGATGATGCTGCCGCCGTCCCTCCGGTAGGCCTGCTCCAGGTACTGCAGCGCCTCGTCGTACCGGGACTGGAGCAGCCGAGCCATGCCCAGGTTGTAGTAGGCGCGAGCCAGGAACTTCGGCTTCACGTCCGCCGTCTTGCACATCTCGAGGTTCTCGGCGGACAGCTCGGCGGCCCCTGCGATGTCGTCGATCTTCAGGAGCTTGAAGGCGGCTTTCAGGTTGCACTCGTCGTCGTTGAAGAAGTACAGGTTCCGGCGCTCGTCCCACGGGAAGAACATGCGCCGGACCTGGACGAGGGCCTGGCGGAGGGCTCCGTCCCGCGCGTCGTAGCGCGAGGGGTACTCCGGGTAGCCGTCGTACGACGTGTTCTCGAGGGTGGAGCGGCCGTCCACCGTCTGGGCGGCGAAGATCCGCGCCGTGGCCAGATCCACCACCCGGACCGATCCCTTGAAGAACCCTTCGGTCTTGGCGGTGTACTGCGTCCTCTCATCGCCGCTCAACGTCTTGCGTCGCTCGGAGCTCCGGTTCTGCTCCTCGTCACAGCGCTGGGTGGTGACCAGGATGAGGGCCGCAGAGCCCAGGATCTCGCCCAGGTCCACGGCCGTCTCTGCGTCGACGTATCCGCTCGCTCCCAGGTCCTGCTCGGCGAGGACGGTCTCGATGTTCTGCCGGTCCAGGAGCTCCACGCCTTCGCGGGCGAAGAGCTCCACCACCGTGTCGCCGAACTCCTCCGAGCACTCGCCTCCCCGGGGGACCACCGCCGCCCGTTCCAGGCCCAGGGGGAAGCCCGGGGGATGGGTCATGGTGACCTCCACCTTGGGATTGGTGAACCGGGCGAGGAACTGTCCGGACGCGGGGCTGCCCGTCGCCAGAACGAGGGCGAGAACGGTGGTGAACGTCTTGGCGGTGAACGTCTTCATGGTCGGTCTCCTTTCGTCGAGGGAATGGGTGGATCGTCGAAGCCTCACCGCCGGCCCCCGGTCTCCGAGAGCCGGCGGTCCCAGCCGTCGGCCACCTGTCGGGCCAGCGCGGCCCCCCCTGGAGCCACGCCCTGGGGCACCTGCTGGTCGGCTCCGCGGGTCGTGTGCTCGACCTCGTCCAGCCAGCCGCTTCCGAGGGACCGCTGGTCGAACAGGCTGTAGGCGGTGAGGCGCACGCGGGAAGTGGTGGCGCGCTCCGTCCGGCCGTAGAACTCGAGCCGGCGCTCACCGACGGCCTCGATCTCCGCCAGCACGAGGACGTCGAACCCTTCAGCGTCGAGGGCCTCGGCGAGCTCCGCCACCGGCGGGCGGCCCCGGGAGCTCCGGAGGAGCTCGCTCAGCGCCAGGGAGCCCCGGGCGTCGCGAGCCTGGAGCCCGGCGTCCTGCAGGGCGCCGCCCACCACCTCCTCCACCAGGGGCCCGATCCGCTCGTCGCCCGTGGCGACCACGGCGACCCGTGGCTCGGCGGGGAGCTGCGGCGCCGCCGGCGGAGGCGGAGCGGGTGGAGGAGCTGGTGCTGGAGCTGGAGGCGGCGCAGGGGACGGTTCCCGGCTGTCCATCCCTTCGGCGGGAGCCTGAGCTCCGCCCCCGGAGCCGTCGGCCCGCGGCGGCTCCGAAACATCTTCCTGAGGCCCCGGAGGCGCCGCGGCTCCCCCTGCCGCTGCCGCAGCAGGACCTCCCCCTCCGCCCCCCGAGGAGGCGGAAGACGGACTGGAGGAGGGAGATGGAGCCGGCGACGGCGCCGGGCCCGACGATGGCGAGGGAGCTGGAGGGGGAGACCCCGTGGCCGACGCGGTCTGCGCCGCAGGGCTCCCGCCCCCCTGGGCGGGGGCCGAGGGGGCCCCCACGCTCGCCACCAGGACCGCTGACATCCCCAGGACCGTCACGCCCGCCGGAACGGCCACGGCCGGCCGCCGGGCGAGCCCGCGCAGGTAGGGGAGCAGGAAGCCCAGGTAGCGGCCGGCGTCGGGGCCCTCCGGGCTCCGGCCGCGAGCTCCGGAGGGGCCGGCCGGCTCCGGCCGGGGAACGGCCCCCGGGTCCACCTTCCAGCCCCGCTCACGGGCAAGGTCCTCGATGTAGGCCCTGGCCGCGGCGGCCTCCACCCCCAGCTCCCCCGCCTTGCGGACGAGGGCGTCCATCGCTTCCCGCGTCAACAGGCCCTCGGCTCCGGCGAACTCGATCTCGTCGCGCATCCGGTCCATGGCCGCCACCGTCAGGTGGCGGTCGTAGGCGCCCTTGGTCGCCGCCGACTCGAAGACCTCTTGGCAGTAGGAAGCGAGGTCGTTCTCGGCCGTGAGCAGGGCGTCTCGACGGGAGCGGTCCCGGTTCTTCTTGAGCTTCTCGGCGGCGGCCTTCCGGAGCTTCACCGGCGAGGCGTCCCGGCCGAGACCCAGGAACTCGTAGAGATCGGCGAGCGCCAGCAGGTCCAGCCGGTCCCGGATCGCCCGGGCCGTCACGGGGTCGAGCTCCTCCTGGGGCTCCGGCGTGGGCCCGGGGTCCGGGCCCTGACCTTCGACCCGTACGCCGGCCCGTCGCAGGCGCTCCAGGATCTCCTCCCGGGAGAAGGCGCCCGAGAACTCCTCCGCCAGCCGGTCCAGGCGCTCGGCGCTACAGACGCCACCGAGGTAGCCGATCCGTTGCTGGAGCTCCTCCTCGTGGCGAGCCCGCTCCTCGGCCCGGAGGGCCTCCGCCTCCCGGGCCTCCCGCTCCCGGCATTCAGGGTTCTGGAGGCAGGCTTCCAGGTCCTTCAACCAGCCCTGAGCCTGCTCCGCCCGGGCTCGGGCCTTGGGAGGGCCGGCGATCTCCCGGGCCCACTGATCCTTTTTCTCCCGGATCCGCTCCTCGATGGCGGCCGGGTCCCGCACGGAGGGGTCGAGGTCCAGGAGGTCGTAGAAGTTGGGCCGTTGTTTCGCCATGATCGCTCCGACGGGAGCGGCCCCTCAGGCCACCCGGATGGCCAGGTTCCGGCTCCGGGCCGCCTCGACCTCTTGCCGGCTCATGATGGCGTCGGTCTCGAACTCCGTCTCCACCGTCCGGCCGGTGGTGAGGTCCTTGCCGTGGAGCTTCAGGCGGCCGTCGGCGCCCAGGTCGAAGGTGATCTCCACGGGGGAGCCGGCGGGCAGGGGACGCTCGAACTTCAGGGCGGCGTTTCCGAGCTCCTCGCAGGCGTCGAGCTCCACGTGCTCCTCGGTGATCTCGCTCTCCCTGCAGCGGATGTCCACGCCGCTCTGCCCGTCCTCAATGGTCCCGAACTGCTGGGTCACCCGGGCCGGGACCGGCTCGTTGGCAAGGATCAGGTTGGCCACGACCTCGCCGCCGGACTTTCGGTCCACGACCACGACGCCGAAGCTCTTGGAGGTGACGTTGGTCACCTCCTTCTCCAGGAGGGCTTCCACCCCGGGGAGGCCGTAGCCGTGGGCCTGGGCGACGGTCTTCGCGGCCCGTTCCACCGCGGAGCGGTCCGCGGTGCCGAGGTCGACCTCGTCGGCGGACGTCCCCGTCTCCCGGGCGATGTGGACCTTCACCTCCCCTTCGAGCTCGCACTTGTGGCCGAAGAGGGCGGCACCCTTGGCCACGGCCTGGTTCGGGTCGTACTGCTGCACCTCGAAGCCGAAGCGCTCCTGGACCGCGGAGGTCACCTGGGGCATGTACGTGGAGCCGCCCACCAGGAGGAGCTTGTCGACCCGGTCGTGGCCCTTCTCGCGAGCCTTCTCCAGCTCGTGCTCGGTGAGCTCCAGGGTCCTTCGCAAGAGGTGAGAGGTGATCCGGTCGAAGGTGCTCCGGGTGAGCTCCACCTTGGCCCGCTCCCCCTCGAACCGGAAGGACTCGGTCACCGTCTCCCGGGTCGTGAGGTTGCGCTTGCACCGCTCGGCGGTGTTCAGGAGCTCCTGGTAGATCTCCGGGTCGTCGAACAGCTTGTCTCCGGCGACGCCCGTCTCCTCCTCGAACCGCTGGGCGAAGTAGGAAGCGACGGCCTCGTCCCAGTTGCGGCCGCCGAGCTCGTGGTCCCCGCCGGTGGAGAGGACGGTGATCCGGGCCTCCTGGACCTCGATCAACGTGACGTCGAAGGTGCCGCCTCCCAGGTCGTAGACCAGCACCACCTGGTCCCCGCCTTCCTGTTCCAGCCCGTAGGCCAGGGCCGCCGCCGTGGGCTCCGGGATGACGTAGAGGACCTCCAGGCCCGCCAGCTCACCGGCCTGCTTGGTCGCCTCCTTCTGGTTGAGCCCGAAGTAGGCCGGACAGGTGATGACCACGCGCCGGATCTCGTCGCCGGTGAGCTGCTCGGCGTCGCTGACGACCTTGCGCAGGATGAACGAGGAGACGTCCTGGGGCGTGTAGGTCTGGCCGTCGATGGTGCGCTCCCAGGTGGCGTTGCCCATCGCGCGCTTGACCGTGGCGATGCAGCGCTCCGGGTAGACCTCCACCGTCTCCCGGGCGGTGCTGCCCACGACCACGTTGTCGGGGCTCTCGAAGTAGACGAGCGACGGCGTCGTCAGCTCGCCTTCGGCGTTGGGCACCACCACGGGCTTGCCGTGCTCGTCCACGTGGGCGATGCAGGAGTAGGTCGTGCCCAGATCGATTCCGTAGATCTTCTGACTCATCGCGGCTCCTCCTGGGAGGGTTCCCGGGAAGCGGGCGACCCCGCTCCCCCGGAGGTGGTCGGTGAGGCGCCGGCCTCGGCGACGAAGACCTCGACCCTCTCCTTCTTGAGGGAGGTCCCGTCCGACACGAAGCCGGGGCGCAGGCGGCGGGCGATCCGGCCCACCAGGGCTTCATCGGCCGTGGGGATCCTGCGGACCGCGGTCTGCAGGCGGGGCTCGAACCGGTCGCCGGGGGACTCGGTGCGGGCCACGCCGTGCTGGTCGAGGAGCAGGACCACGTCGTCCTGGAACCCCTCCAGCAGCCCGGCGACCCGCTCCGGGGTGAGCTCTTCCGGAGTCGCGGTCCGGGTGGACTCCCGGACGCGGTCCAGCTCGTCGTGGATCCGGATCAGGCCCGCGAGGAGCGGGCGGAGGGCGCGACCCAGGAGGTCCCGCCGGTGGTCCTGGAGCTCCTCGTGGAGCCGGGTGATCTGCTCCTCCTTGAAGCGGTCGTAGGCCAGGCGCTCCTCGAAGAGCTCGGCCAGCCGGGCGAGCTCGCCGCCGCCGGCGGCGAGGTCTGCGCCGCCGTTCCCATCGTCCACTTCGGTCCCGCCGTGTGCATCGCCCGCCGGCGCGTCCGGCCCCGGGTCGCAGTCGACGGAGGTCTCCGCTCCGCCCGGATCGGGCTCCGGGGGTGACGATGGGGGGGGCGGCGCCTCCCCGCCCGGGGAGTCCGGGGCCTGGGCGCGTTCCTCGTCGGTCCTGGGATCGTCCATCGTTCGCCTCCTGGTTCCGGGACCGGAGCGCCTCCGGCTCGCCGGCGCTCCGCCCTTCGGTGGATCTCACCGGCCCAAGACACGGTCGCGCCGGTTTGGTTGAGTCCACCCCACTGATCAGGACGGAAAACCCGTCGCTCACCTTTTCGAGAGCCGACGGTGTCTGTACGCAAGAGGGAGGACGACGTGGCGAGACCGAGTGCCAGCGCAGAGGAAGGCCGCACCCACGCGGCCGAGCTCCTGTCGGACCCCCGCCAGAGGTCCGCGGTGAAGAGCGTGGCCCGCCAGGCGCTCGCCGAGGTCGCGCCGGAGCAGACGGAGGCCAGCGAGGCCCTGCTGGAGCCGCTGATCGACCGGGCCGCCAGGGGCGAGGCCGTGGAACCGGGCGCCGGGACGCTCCGCGGCGGCTTCGGAGGCACCGAGCTCGCGGTCCTCGCCCTGGTTCCCCTGACCCTCCACGCCGTCGCGCACCTCGTCCGGACCCTCGGCGAGGAGTGGCCGGCCGAGGTCCTGAAGCGCTCGGAGGAGGCGGACGAAGAGGACGGGACCCTCTTCGCCCTCTCCCTGGAGGACGCCGAGGTGGTGGTGCGTGCCTCCGGGGGCTCCGGCGCCACCCCCGGGGCCCTGGAGCTGGCCCGGGCCGTCCACGAGGCGATCGTGGCCCACGCCAAGGGGCTCACGGAGGGGTCCCGCGGCGAGGCGCCCCGAAGGATGACCTTCCAGGACTTCCCCGTCAGCTTGCGCAGCGACGGCGCCGGTCAGTGGCTCGCCCGGCTCCTCCCGGGCCCGGCACCGGGCCGGCCGGTCCCGATCCCCCCGCCGTGGCGGGCGGGGGCGCTCCCTCCGGTCCTGCGGGACCTGGAGAGCCTGGCCCGCGGCTCGACCCGCAACTTCAGCCGCCTCGACGAGGCTGCATCGAACGGCGCGCCGGCCGAGGCCCTGGGAGGGCCCCTGTTCGACGCGCTCTTCACCGGCGACCTCCGGGACGCCTACGAGTACCGCCGGGCGAGCGCCCGGAGCCGCGGCGAAGGTCTCCGCATCCGGCTGGTCTTCGACCCGGAGGAGAACCTCCCGGCCCTCGTGCCGTGGGAGCTCCTGTACGACGGCAGGAGCGGCCACTTCCTGAGCCTGGACCCCCTGAGCCCGGTGGTGCGCCAGCTCGTCGCGGCCACCCCAACCGACCCGCGCCCGGCGACCACCGAACCGCCCTTGCGAGTCCTGGTGGCCAGCGCTCTCCCGGAGGACGCCACCCCCCTCGACGCGGCCCGGGAGTGCCGGCGCATCGAGGCCTCTCTCGCGTCGAGGAAGGATGTCGAGACCCGGATCGTGCAGCAGGCGACCGTCCGGCAACTGCGCCGGGCGATCCGAGAGCTCGGCCCCCACGTGGTGCACTTCATCGGCCACGGCGGGTTCTTCGGCGCCGGCCGGGAAGCCGCGGCCCTCTTCGTCGACTCCGGCGGCGCCGGGGATCCCGTCTCGGGCTCCGACCTGGCGGCGGTGCTCCGCGGTCCGGCGGAGCTGCGGCTGGTGGTCCTCAACTCCTGCAACAGCGGCGGCCTGTCACGCCGCCAGGGCCGGGACGCCTTCTCCGGCCTGGCCGCGGCGCTGGTCCGGGGCGGCTGCCCGGCGGTCGTGGCGATGCAGCGTCCCATCACCGACCGGGCGGCCATCGCCTTCGGCGAGGGGTTCTACCAGGCCCTGGCGGCGGGGGACCCCGTGGAAGTCGCGGTGACGGAAGGCCGGCAGGCGGTCTTCGACCTGGACCGCAGGCGGGCCTCCTTCGAGTGGGCCACGCCGGTCCTCTACCTGGGGGTGCGCTCCGGCGACCTCTTCCATCTCCACGGGTCCCGCTGAACCGTCCTCCTGCCGCTCGCGACCGCCATGCCCGACCCGAGCCTCCCGTACACCGAGCTGGATCCCTTCGCCCTCCCCACGGAGACCGACGGGCGCTTCCGGATGCTCGTCGCCGCCGCCCTGGTGCTGGCGTGGGGCACCGCCGCCGCCGTGGCCCCGGGCCTTGTGATCTCGGACCGGGACCTGGAGCCGAGCCCCGAGGAGAGGGAGATCGCGGAGAGGGCCATGGCGGGCGGGATCACGAGCCTGTCGGCCGCGGAGCTGGGAGCCGTCGTCGAGACCGGGACCGGAGGGCGGTCGGCGGAGCTCCTGGGGCGGTGGCTCGCCCGGATGGGGGCGTCGATCCTCCTCGTCCTCACCACCGCCGGAGGCGCCTGGCTCCTCTACCGGACCCATCCCCGCTGGCGGGGTCTTCACCGCCGGGTCGGTCCCCTGACGCCGGAGACGGCCCCGGGACCGGTGAGGGAGCTCCGGCGGCTGATCGATCGGGAGGGCCTTCCCCGGGGCGTGACCCTGGGCCACCTGCCCGGTCGCTCCTTCGACGGGCTGACCTTCGGTCCGCCGGGGCGGGAGACGGTGGCCCTCACCTGTCCCCGGGACCTCCTGGAGCCCGCCTGGGAGGAGCTGATGCGGCCGGTGGCGTACCACGAGCTGGGCCACGTGGCCAACGGCGACGTCCGCAACCAGGAGGCGTCCCTGGCCCTCTGGATCGTCGTCGGGGCGCTCCTCCTGCCCCTCACCGTGTACTCCCTCACCCGCAGCAGCCCGGAAGCCCTCCCGGAGACCACCGGCCTCCTCGGGCACGCCGCGGGGGCCGGCGCAGGCGCGGACCTGGTCCGGGACGCGGTCTTCCTCGGGGTGATCTGGTGGATCTGGGCGGGGCTCCTGCGGGTGCGGGAGCTCTACGCCGACGCACGGGTCGTGGCCTGGGGCCGGAAGGAGTCTCTTCTCCGGCGCCTCCGCCTTCCGGACGGCCGGTCCGGGTCGCGACCGTTCCGGGTGCTGGCCGGGCTGGCCGAGAGCAGGCCGTGGCTCGGCCGGGCCCTGGACGCGATACGGGAGGTCGGCCTGTACCACCATCCCACCAACGCCAGGCGGGCCCGGGCCGTCCGGGACCCCCGGCCCCTCTTCCGGGTCTCCTACGGCCTGGCCTTCTTGACCGGTCTCCTGTTGACGACCGTCGTGGCCCGCGGGGAGCTCGCCGCCTTCGACCTGGTCTTGATGGCCCGGGCCGCCGGCACCTTCCTGGCTCTCCTCTTCGGCTCGTGGGGCATTCTCCTGGTGGCCGGGGTGCTCCTCGGCGGGCTCTCCCTCCTCGCCTACCTCGTCACTGGCGCGTTGGGAGTCCAGGTGCAGCGCCAGGCGGTCGCCGACCTGGCCGCAGGACGCCGATCCGACTGGGGGTACCTCCGCCTGGGGAGGCCCGCCGCGTCCTTCGCCCTCGGGGTCGAGGCCGGGCTCCTCCTGACGCCGGCGAGCTTCCTGCTGGCGCCCGTTCCGGCCGTCTACGTCCTGGCGTGGCTCGCCGGCTTCGCCGCCCTCACCTGGTCGTGGCTGGCCTACGTCCACGCCATGTCCCGGTTCTTCCTCGGCTCGGCCCTCGGTGCCCAGGTGCCCCGCCGCCGCCAGGTCTGGCTGGGGCGCATCTCGGCCGTGCTCCTGGCGGTCCTCTACAGCCCGGCCCTGGCAGTCCGGCTCACCCTCCACCGGTCCGGGGACCTGGCCCCGGGGCATGCCGCCGGGGTGAGCGGCGGCGACTCCGTGGAAGCCTTCGTCTACACCTATGTCCTCACCACCATCGTGGTGATGGTGGCGGCGCTGGCGATCTACAGCCTGGCGGGTCTGGCGTCCACGCTCTTCGCCGCCTTCCGGCTCGCCCGCGGGCGGCCGGCCTGCCCGACCTGCGGCGAGGCGCCTGCTCCGCGACTGGTCGTGGGCCGGCGGTGCGACGGCTGCCGCGCCTCCCTGGCTCCCTGGCTCCTCCGGGAGCCGGTGGAGCCTCCGCCGACCGGGAGGCCGGCGTGACCGCCCCGAACCTGGTCGCCCTGGCGTTCTTCCTCCTGGGGGTCGGTTGCTTCCTCCTGGGCCTCGTGTTCACCACGTTCCTCCTGCTCCACGGAGCCGTGCCGGCGATGGAAGCCCTGGGACGGACGGCGCCGCCGGTCGGGGTGCCGGCCCTCCCCCTGCTCGAGGAGATCCTGGAGCGGAGAGCGGTCCTCTTCTGGGCGCTCCTGGCCGCCTCTTACACCCTCCCGGCGGCCCTGTTCGGTACCTCCGGGGCGCTGATCTGGCTTCTCGTCAGCCGGCCGGCGAGGAGCCGGCGGCTCCAGGAAGAGGCAGACGAGCCCCGGCGGGAAGAGAATCTCCAGGCCCTGATCCGGGACCGCATCGAGCGCTCCGGGCTCAGCGGAGCCGACGGCACCCGGACCTCTTCGGAGGGCTGGGTGCTCGCCTCCGGCTCGCTCGACCCCGGCCGCTGGCGCCGCCTGGAGCTGTTCTTCCGGGAGTCGGGCCTCCGGCCGGCGGGGTTCGGGGCGCCCGCGGCGACGGGCGCCCGGCCGGTCGCGTCCTACGGCGAGCGCGGGACGTGGGCCCGGATCCTCACGGTGGTCTTCGTCGGCGCGGCGGTATTCGGGATCCTGTTCGGGGTGGTGGGGTCCGTGCTCTTCGACGAGCTCTCCGCCATGGCCCCGTTCCCCACGCTTCCCCACGAGGACACGGTCTTCCTCCTCTTCTCCTTTTCGGTGGCCCTCCTGGCCCTGGCGGCGGCGGCGGGGGTCCAGGCCCTGTCGGCCCTGGACCGGCGAGACCTGCGTCGCCTGGCCGAGGCCGGCGCCGCGGCCCGAGAGCGTCTGCTGGCGGCGCACGAAGGACACCTCCAAGGGATCTCGGACCATGTGGCAACGGCGGGCCCCGGGCGGCGATTCCGGGCCCTCAAGGTGCTCCGGGGGCTCACGCTCGCCGCCCTCACCGCCCTCGACGGCTCCGGCAAGAGGCGGCTCCTGGAAGCCACGGCCCGCAAGGGGCTCCTGAGCCCCCAGCTCGACCTGGGCGGAGCCCCACTGCGGGAGGCAGACCTCTCGGAGCTCGATCTCACCGGCCTCAACCTCCGTAGTGCAGACCTCTTCCGGGCGTCCCTGGAACGGGCTCGCCTGCGCGGCGCCGAGCTCGGCGGGGCGGACCTCCGCTGTGCCGACCTGCGGGAGGCGGGCCTGGCCGCCGCCGTCCTCCACCGGGCCGACCTTCGCCAGGCCCGCCTCCACGGCGCCGGCCTCCCCCGGGCCGACCTCTCGTCGGCCGATCTCGAGGGCGCGAACCTGTGGCGGGCGGACCTGTCGGAAGCCGACCTGACCGGCGCCCGGGTCGCTCCGGACCAGCTCCGGGCGGCCCGATCCCTGACCGGAGCGATCGGCCCCGACGGCCGGCCCTTGAGACCCGCCGGGCCTCGGGACGCCGGGAGGTGACGCCGTGGGCGCCGAGAACCGAGAGCTGGCCCTGGAGATCGCGCTCCTCGGGGCGTTCTTCCTCTTCCTGGCCCTGCCCCTCCTGGGGATCCTCCTCCTGTTCCCCATCGTGGGGGTCGAGCTCACGGACGACGCGGACCTCACCGAAGCCGAGCGAGCCGTCTTCCGGCCCGGTCAGTACGCCCTCGTCTACCTGAGCCTGGCGGCCTGGATGGGCACGCTCGTCTTCATGGCCTGCGCCGTGCGCTTCTGGTTCGGCTCATCGACTCGACGAGGATCCGCCACATGACCCGCAAGAGACTCCGATCCACGGACTTCATCGCCACGGGCGCCCTCGGCGGGCTCTGCGGCTTCCTCTTGATGGAGACGATCTTCGGGCTGGAGGTGGGCGGGGGACCGGGCGGCCTCCGCCGAATGGCGGCCTATTTCGCTGGCTTCGGGCTGTCGGTGGGCGCCTTCCTGGGCCTGACGGAAGGTCTGGTCCGACGACGGTACCGAAGGCTCGTTTACGGCCTGGTTCTCGGTGGAGCTCTGGGCGGCCTCGGCGGCGCCCTCGGGGGTGCCCTCGGACAGTCCCTCTTCAGCCTGCTTCCGATGCGCTATGCCACTCGATCGTCGACGGACCTCGCTGTCGTCCTCGACTCCTCCGGCAGCATGAAGAAGCTCTTCTTCTGGGGCAACGATCCCTGGGGTAAGCGCAAGGAAGCCGCACGCCGACTGATCCAGCGCCTCGCCTCCACGGACCGGGTCGCGGTGATCGACTTCGATCGAAGCGCGAAGCTCCTCCATCCGCTCGGCTCCCTGGATTCAAAGGCAGAGCGCCGGGCCGCCGCCCGAGCCGTAGACCGGGTAGACAGCGCCGGGGGTACCGACCTGACCGCCGGGCTGAGCCTTGCCGTCCAGGTCCTGAGCGCCGACACTGCTCCGGGCCGCGATCGGTTCGCCATCTTCCTCACCGACGGCGTGGGTCGGTTCGACCCGGCGGTCGTGGAGTGGGCCCGAGAGAGCTCCATCGCGATCCACACGGTAGGGCTCGGCCGCGGGGTGGACGCCGGGCTCCTGGAGCACGCCATCGCCCGGCCCACAGGCGGCACCTACTTCGCCGTCCAGAACGCCGGCGACCTCCTGGAAGTGTTCGAGCGGATCTACACGGAAAGGATCGACATGGCGTCTCGGGCCCCGGGGGGGCCGACGCCGCGGGCTGAGCTCGTCACGAGCCCGGTGCTGATCCTGGTCTTCCGAATCGGGAGCTGGGCTCTCATGGGGCTGGTCATAGGGCTGGGCCAGGGGATCCGGGAGAACACGAAGCAGGATCTGCTGGCTTGCGGGCTCGGCGGATTTCTGGGAGGGCTGATCGGCGGAGCGTCGTTCGAAGGGGTCAGCACGGTGACGGACCTGGCGGGCGGGCCCTGGAGCCGTGTCCTCGCGGACACCCTGGTGGGAGCTCTCATCGGTGGCTCGCTCCGGATCACCCAGGAACGGCTCGTCGGTGACACGGCGAAGACCACCCGCCTCTCCATCCTCCTCCCCGGGAAGGATGAGCCGGGCCTCACCGAGCGCGAGACGCCGGGGGTGGTGCTCCTCTCCGGGGAGAAGGGCTTCACCGCCGACCGAGATGCTTGACCATGCGCTCTCGAAGGCGTGGAACAGGTCCCGTTGCCAGCCCCGGCCGGTGTCGCCCTGCCTACGCCGTCTTCTGCTTCTCCACGAGCACTTCCACGGTGTCCACGCCCCATTCGTGGCCGCCGGGAGCGACCTTCTGCATCGTGCGGAATCCGGTGCTGGGACCGGTGGGGTTGAAGAGGCTCTCGATCAGGTCCGGGGCCTCGCCCCGGTTGCGCAGGGACCGGGCACCGGCGACCCCGGCGGCCACGCCCAGGGCGGGCAGCTCCAGGCAGTCGACGTCCAGCGGGCCCGTCGCGGCGAGGACCTTGAGCCGGTCCCGGCCTTCTCGGATCCAGTCGGGGAGACCGGCCCTGAGGAAGACGGCCTGCTCGGTTCCGGCCTCGAGAAGGGAGTATGCGCCCTCCCGGGGGCCGGGGTGGACCCGGCTTACTCCCCAGTCGGGCTGGAGATCGAGGACCGCGAAGTTGAGCTCTCGCGTGGAGTCGTTCCGGACCAGCAAGCAGAGGAGGGTGCCGTCGGCGACGCACGCTCCGTCCGGGAGCGGTCGGCGGCCTACGGGGCCTTCCCAGTCGTCGATGGAGCCGAGGCGATAGAGGTCGGCCCGGAGCTTGCCGGCCAGCGGCGAGCTCGTGCTCGGGTTGTTCAGCCTCTCCCGCTCCTTGAACCGTGCCAGGTGGTCGAGGCGCTCGAGGATTCGCTCCACCGAGCCGGGGTCGCTCACCGCGATGGGGTCGCCCAGGTGTGGCACCGGCTCTCCCGACGGGTCGAGGATCCGGAGCACGCCACGGCCGGCGATCCCCACCTGGAAGGCCGCCTCCACCTCGCGCTCCGGCCCCCCTTCGAAGGCGAGCTCCAGCCGTCGGCGGGAGGAGTCTTCCAGGGCCTGCCGCAGGCAGCCGAGCCACTCGTCGTGAGCCGCGGGGCCCTCCTCCGGCGGCAGGAGACGGACCGGGAACGGTTGCGCGCCCGGGCCTGGGTCCACGAGCTCCACCAGGTCCCCCGGCTCGATTCCCAGCCCGGAGCGGCGCCCGGCACCATCCCACCGGGCTCCCGCCCAGCAGGTCGTCACCCCCACCTCGGTCACCTCCAGCTCCGGCCGCGCCGTGGAGGCAGCCGGGTCCACCGGCGCCGCCGGACCCTCCGGTCCCGCGAGCGAGACCCTGGCTCCCTTCCTCAGCCCTTGCGCCCTCCCCGCCGCCAGCTCGACCCGCCGCTCCGGACCGTCCCCCTCGACCCTGAGCACGGCGATACCTCGCCGGGCCGGCCAGGTCCGCCGGCCCAGGAAGTGAAGCTCCCCGTCTCCCTCGAGGATCGGGGTCTGGGAGTCGAACATCCTGCGAATCCGTCCCAGCAGCCGGTGGTGGAGCCATCGGTAGGTGGGCTTGCCTTCCAGATCGCCCAGAGCCTGGAGGAGGAAGTGGGTGAGGGCCCCGGACCAGACTCCACCGTCGAAGGCGTACTCTCGAGCGAGCTCGGTGGGCCGGCAGGCGGCTAGGAGCACGCACCCGTCGGGCTGCGGGAACCAGCCGGGCTCGAACGTCACGTGACGGTACCGCTCCCGGCGGGAGGCCTCTCCGTCCCCACCGGGCTCGTGGACATCCAGGTCCCCTCCCTCGGGCTCGTCCGACCCCTGCGGGATCGTCCCACCGAGCTCCTCCCAGGCGCCGAGGAGGCTTTCGGATCGCGCCGGAACGCTCACGTCGCCCAGACCCCGGACGTTGCCCCGGGGGAGCTCCCGGGTGATCCCCCCGGAGTGGCAGCAGTCGAGGATCAGGGTGCTCTGGACGCCCCGGCCGGCGAGGCGGCGGAGGATCTCGTAGAGCTCGACGTCCCGCACGAAGCCGCTTCCCGGCTCGCCGGCGTCGCACGGGACCAGGCACTCGTCCCTCCCCGCCGGCCCCTTCTTGCCCGGGATGACCGTGGGCAGCCTGGCGCCGTGGCCGGAGTAGTGAATGAGGACCTGGTCGCCTTTGCGGGCTCGCGTCTCCAGGGCCTCGAGCTCCCGGACCAGGTTCCGGTAGGTGGGGAGAGCCTCCGGCGCCGGCTCCGGCCGGCCGCCGAGGGGGTCGGCCCCCGGCGCCAGCAGCTTGCGGATGCGCCCGGGGGGAACGGAAAGGGGCGGCGCCTGGAGGAACGCCTCCATCCGCTCCACGTCGTTGACGCACGCCTGGAGGTCCGGGATCCGGCTGCCGTCGGCGAGGCGCTGCGGCCGGTGGCGGTCGATCCCCACCAGCAGGGCGTGGAGCGCGGGGTGCCTCTCCGAAGGGCGGGCGTCGCTCATCACGCCTCCGCCGCCAGGCGGACCGCCGGGTCCCCCAGGATCACGTAGTTGCGGGCGTCGACGGCGGCGGTCCAGAGGCGCGCCAGCTCGTCCGCCGAGACCTCGCCGCCGTGGCGGCGCCGGTCCAGGGTGGAGGCCAGGATCCCGGCGAGCTGGCCGTGGCGCTCGCCGAAGTGCTGCATGGCGGCCCCCACGGGAAACCCGGCGAGGAGCTCCAGCACCGTGCTCTCGAAGACCTCCCGGTGGTAGGCGCCGCCGGAGATGAACGACCAGGCCCAGGCCCGGTCCACGTGCCCCACCGTCGCCAGCGCGCCGCCCTTGGGGTGCCCGAGCAGCCGCCGTGGCAGCGCCGCCACCCGGGCCTCTGGGGCCACGGGCGCCGGGGGGTTGCCGGGCCGCCGGTGGGCGAAGGAGTCCCGGGCCGGCGAGCCGGCGCCGTAGCAGGCGAAGTGGAAGGACACGAGACCGGCCACGTCCGCCGTGTCCGAAACGTCGGACGCTCCGAACAGCCGTTCCGGTCCCAGGCCCGCCCGGTCCGCCGCACCCCGCTCCTGGCAGACCAGGGCGCCCTGCTCCGCCTCCTGTCGCTCGTGGCCACAGGGGAAGGCGACACCGTGACTGGCGGTGAAGGCGAGGGCCGGTGCTCCGTCGCCGCCCAGGACCGACGCGAACCGGTCCTTGTGGGCCTCCGCCTCCAGGCGGCTCTCCACCTCCCAGCCGTCCCGTGCGGTCGCCGCGGCGTCCAGGAGCCGCCCGGCCAGGGGGCCGGTCAACCCGTGGCAGCTCATCCGGGTCGCCTCGTCGTGGGCCGGGGCCACCAGGGCCACCTTCCGGGCCCGCCGCACCCGGCCGCTCTCGGCGGCGACCACGCTCTCGGCGTAGCGGGCGTACTCCTCCGCCGTGGCGAAGTCCAGGCGGCCCACGGCGAAGGCCAGGCCCAGCTCGTACTGGGCGCGGAACGAAACCTGGCCTGGAGGGCCGACGAGGAGCAGGTAGTAGGGCGCCTCGTCCGGGTTCACCGGACCCGCCCCGGCGCCGAGACGGCCCAGGAGCGACAGGCCGCCGTCCCGCTCCGGGTCGTCGAAGAGCTCCTCGCCGAAGTCCCGGAAGCGGTCCCCTGCCTGCCGCTTCCGAAGGGCCAGGAGCGGCTCCAGGGCGTCCCGGATCTCCCGCCGCTCCTCCGGCGCGAGGCCCGGAGCGAACGCGACCCCCCAACCGGAGGCCGCCAGGTCCCGGGGATCGACGCCGAAGCCGAGCCTGCGCGAGGCCGGCGCCGGGCTCCAGCCGTCCAAGTCGAGGTGCTCCAGGAGCTCCTCCGGCGTCATCGGCGCCAGGAGGGGCTCGCCGGTGGTTCCGTCGAGGCCGTTGAAAACGCAGCGTGAAGGGTTCATGATCTCACCGGGCCGCCCCCCGGGTGGCCTGAGCGCCCCCGCCTCCCCGTTCCCCGTGACGCCAGGCCGGCCCGAGGGCGGCGCCCGTGGAAGCCCCGACCGGCGACGCGCCCTTCGGCTCGATTCGATCCGAGGGCGTTCCCCGGCCGTTCGGGCTCACCGGCCGTTCGACTCGGCCGCCGACGGCGGCGGGATCGGGTAGTCCTCGTCCGGATCCGTGGGCGGCTCCGGCGAGGCGGTCCCCTCGTCCTCGAACTCGTGGTCCGGATCCGGATTCGGGGCTTCGGCTCGCAGCGTCTCGTTCATGGGTTCCTCCTCGATTCGTGGTCCGGCAACCCTCGGCGACGACCGGCACGGCCGCCCGTCGGGGTGCGTGTGTCACTCGTCCTGTCAGACACGGTTCCTTCGAAAGGGTTGAGAGGAGGAGGGCGGCCTTCGGTGCGGGGGGGGGTCCTAGCGCCAGTCGCCCTGGAGGACGAAGGCGCCCCAGTAGTGGGGCGCCGACCACTCCGCGGACTCCCTGAGCGACTGCTGGGCCCGCTGGAGCGCCCGGGAGGCCGGCTCGCCGTCCACCAGGAGGTGGCGGTAGAAACGCGTCATCAGCTCCGCGGTGGCTCGGTCGTCCACCGGCCAGAGGCTGGCGAGGACCCGGGAGGCTCCGGCCGAGAGGAACGCCCGGCTGAGGCCCAGGAGGCCTTCACCGGGGACCTCCTCCCCCATGGCCGTCCTGCAGGCGCTCAAGGTGACGAGCTCGGGCCGCAACTCCAGGCGGTCGATCTCGTGTGCCCGGAGCAGGCCGTCCAGGGGACGGCCCCCGTCGTCGAACCGGGACAGGATCAGGCCGGAGAAGGACGGGTCCGCCACGGCGTGCGTGGCGAAGTGGAGCACCCGGTAGCCCGCAAGCCCACCCCCCGTCACCAGTCGCCGGTTCGCCGCCGCCCCCAGGGCGAGGAGGACGTCCTCCGGAGGCCGTAGCGCCGCCACGGACCGGGCCTCCCGCGCCGTGCCCGCCAGCCGGGGAAAGGCCGTCGTTGCATCCGGGACCGGTCGATCCGGGCTTGGCGCCGACGCCGCGCGGCCCGCGGAGGGCCCGCCGGGTGCCGCCCCCCCGCGCGCCGGCAGCCGGGGGTCGTCGCGGTGGAACACGGGGTCGGCGAGGACCGCCAGCTCCCCCGGGTAGGGCCCGCCACCGGAGCGCAGGCGAGCCAGGGCGAGCGTGGCGGTGGCCGACGGGAGCTCCACCAGCTCGTGGCGCTCGACCACGGGCCGGCCCTGGTGGCCGGTCCCGGGCCCTGGCAGGGGTGCGAGCGGTACGTGGTGCAGGGCCCCGTCGTTGATCACGGCGATCCGCGGCGCCTCCAGCAGGTCCGCCACCGGGCCCAGCACGGCGCCTGCGAGCTCGTCGGCCGCCAGGGAGGCCTGCGCCTGCAAGTGGCGCTGGTCGCTCCGGGCCAGGAGGTCCGCGGCCCGCCGGACCAGGGTCTCGATCCGCCGGCGCCCCGGGAGCTCGCGGACGGCGACTCCGTCCGGAGAGATCACCCAGGCGTGGCTACGCTCCTCGCCCAGGAAGTAGGCCAGGAGCTGGGTGTCCCCTGCCGCCAGGAGCCCTTCGCGAACCGTGCCCACCGTGGCCGGCGGCGTCTCCAGGAGCGCCCGCCACCCGGGGTGCCCGGCGAGGAGCTCCCCCTGGACCACGTCGAGCTCCCGGCGCAGGGCGGCCAGCCGTCCGGTCAGCTCCCGAGCCCGACGCCCTCCGTCGCCGCCCGAGGCCTCCCGGCTCCGGAACACCCGCCCCGCCAGCTCCTCCACATCCGCCAGCAGCTCCCCCTCCCGATCCAGGAGCTCCGGATCGGCGGTCGCACGGATCCGGGCCTCCGCCTCGGCGAAGCCGTCCAGGAGCGTACGCATCCTCACCTGTTCCGTCACGGCGAAGGCCCGTGCCACCGCCTCCGGGTCGCCGTCCCGCGCTCCGCGTGCCAGGAGGAGCTCGACGTAGAGCTCGAAGTGGCGGCGCTGGTCGGCGAGAAGCCCGGCGCGGAGGCCGCGCACCGCGGAGCGGGACCGGAGGGTCTCCAAGTACCGCACCGAAGCCTCGATCGCCTCCAGCGCCGCGTCCAGCCGGCCCAAGGCCGACTCCTGCCGGGCGACGCAGTGAAGGGCGTCGGCCCGGCTCAGGGGCCGGCCCACCTCCCCGGCCAGGGTCAGGGCGGAACGGCAGTGATCGAGGGCGCGCCGGGGGTCCCCGCGGTCCTCGGCGATCCCGGCCAGGTTGAGGAGGATCACCGCCTCGAGCCCCCGCTTGCTCTCGGCCCGGGCCCGGGCGAGCGCCTCGTCGAACAGAGCCCGGGCCTCTGCCGGCCGGCCCAGGAAGCGGCGGGCGCGTCCCAGGTTGTTCAGGGTGGTCTCGAGCCCGGGGCTGTCCGGCACGGATCTCCGGATCCGGAGAGCGGTCTCGAAGTAGCGGGCGGCGAGCCGGTGCCGGTCCAGGTCGAGCTGCGCACGCCCGAGGTCCTCCAGGGCGTCGGCCTCCTTCTCCGGCAGCCCCGCCTGCCGGGCCAGGCGCAGGGCTCGACCGAAGCTCTCCAGGGCGTGGTGGGGATCGCCGCTCTCACGGTAGACCTTCCCGATCTGGGAGGTCATCTCGAGCTCCCTCTCGGTGGATCCCCGCCGGCGGTGGTGCTCGCGCAGCCGCCGGTAGGCCTGGAGCGCCTCCAGGGTCCTCCCCTGCTCATGGCGTCGGTAGGCGAGGCCGAGCACGGCCTGCCAGTAGGGCTCCTCGGCTCCGGCCCGGCGGGCCGCCTCCGCCATCTCCTCGTACGCCTCGGCCGCGGAGTGGGACCAGCCGCGCTGCCCCAGAGCCCTGGCGAGGTGGCTCAGGACCGTGGCCCGCCGGGCGGTCTGGCCGAGCTCACCGTGGAGGCGCGCCGCCTCCCGGAAGTGCCCGGCCGCCGACTCCGGCTCGTCCACCCGGACCGCCAGGCGGCCGAGCTTGTAGAGGCACCACGCCTCGCCGTGCCGCTCGCCGGCCCGCCGCCAGAGCTCGAGGGCTTCCCGAAAGCCCCGGACCGCCTCCCGGTGGCGCCTCGCCCGGTAGGCCTCCTGTGCTTGGGCGTAGCGACGGTGGCCCAGGGCCCGGTCCCGGTCCCGGTCGTTCGGCGCCCGGGGCCGCTCGAGCACGAGGGAGTACCGCCCACCGGAGAGCGGCTCCCCCTGGGCGCAGATCCGGACGGCGTGCCTTCCGGCGCTCGCGGCCACCAAGGCGGCCGGCTCCACGCCGCGGGCGCCCACGGGGCTGTCGAAACGGAGGGCCTCGCCGGCGGGATCCTCAACGACGGTGACCACGTCGACCCCCTCTTGTTCCACCACCAGCTCCACGAAGTCGCCGGCGGCGAGCTCCAGGGTGAAGG
>JBKHJP010000297.1:0-5569 GCA_046538065.1 Thermoanaerobaculia bacterium
CGGTTGTTCACGAAGTCCACGCTCTCGCCGCCCCGGGCGAACAGGCTGAAGCGGGCGGCTCCGGTGGGCTGGATCTCGAAGAAGGCCCGCCCGGTGAGCTGGTCGTCGTAGCGCACGCCGAGGAAGGACCGGGTGGTGCTCTCCACCCCGAGGAGCAGGGTCGACTGGTAGGGGCCGTTGACGTTGCCGGAGAGGGCGACGACCTCGTCCGTCAGGTCGCCGTCGTGGTCCTCGGTGCGCTGGGCGCTGGCGGTCACGCTGGCGGTGGTCCAGCGGTCGTCCTCGCCGCCCCAGAGCCGCCGGGTCACCGCCCCCTCCAGGATCCGGATGTCCACCCGGGGCACGAACCCGGCGTCGGCGCGGAAGTCCGGGCCGCGGTCGTCGTAGCTCGCCCCCCAGATCCAGTTGCGGTCCTGGTGGGTGTAGGCGACCGTGAAGGCGTCGTCGTCGAAGGAGCCCGGCTCCCGACCGAGCTCGGCCGCCAGCTCGTCCGGGTACCGGGTGTCGGAGCGGAGGTACTGGACCCGGAGCTCGTCCGTGGGCCGCAGCCGCACGAACCCGTCGATGCCGCCGACCCGGTTGTGGTAGCCGCTCCCCTCCCGGTCGGTCAGGAGCACCCCGACGGTGGAGGAGTCCCCCACGTCGCGCCGGTAGCGCGCGACGGTGAGGGTGCCAGGGCTGGGGCGTGGCCGAGGGCGAGGAACCCCAGGATCGCCAGGGCGGGCCGGCGCGGGCCTCGCGGCGGCGAGCCGGAGCTCCTGGTCGCCGGACGGCCGGCCCCTCGCCTTCGCCGAGCTTCACCCGGAGACCGGCTCGGACCTCTGGCTCTACCGGCTGCCGGAACCCGGGTCTCCGCCCGCCGAGGGCGAGGCCCGCCCCTTCCTGCGCACGCCCAGGGACGAGTTCTACGCCGCCTTCTCACCGGACGGGCGCTGGCTCGCCTACTCGTCGGACAGCGGTCCGGACCGGGAGGTGTTCGTCCGCTCCCTGGAGGGCGCCGGGCCGTGGCAGGTCTCCACCGGCGGCGGCTGGAACCCCACCTGGTCCGCCGACGGCCGGCGGATCCTCTTCCACCGGGGCGAGCGGGTCCTCGCCGTGCCGGTGGCCGACGACCCCCCGCTCCCCACGGGGCCGGAGGAGGTCGTCTTGGAGGTCTCGGGCGTCTCGCCCCTGAGGCCCCTCCCCGACGGACGCTTCCTCGGCGTCCGCCCCCAGCGCCCCGAAGGCCTCGCCCCCTCCCGGGCGGTCCACGTGGTCCTCGACTGGCCGGCCCTCCTGGAGTGAAACCCGAGTCCGTCTGGTGCGACAGGGTCGCACCCTACGGGATCGTGGCCCACCACGGTCGCGTGCAGGGGCGGAGCTCGCCTCCGCCCGGGCACCGGCCACTCCACCAACGCGTGTAGGGGCGGAGCTTGCCTCCGCCCGGGCGCCGCCCACCCCACCGAGGCATGAAGGGGCGGAGCTTGCCTCCGCCCGCTCCGGAGGGGCTCCATCCACCCCTGCGGTAAACTCCCCGGGAACTCCCGAATCCCGCGCGGCGATTCGAAGGCGGCGGCCGGCTCCGTCCGGGAGTGCCGGCGGGCCGGCCACCCCTTCCCATCCTCGACGGGACAGCCGATCATGCGCTCGACGAGCTTCCAGATCCGGAAGTCTGCGGGGGCCGTGGCCCTGGCCGCGGCTCTCGCGTTTCCGGCGTCCGCCGGCCCCGCCGCCGCGGCGAAGACGAAGGACATCTTCGGCTGGGTGGAGCGGGTGGAGGTGGGCCGCCACGAGATTACGCTCAAGGCCAAGCTCGACACCGGCGCCGCCACCTCGTCGCTGGACGCCCAGGACATCCGCCGGCTCGTCCGCCGCTCCACCGGCGAGCGCTCCGTGGAGTTCACCCTCCACGACCCGGAGAGCGGCGACAGCATCCGCCTGAAGAAGCCCCTGGTGCGCGAGGTGCGGATCAAGCAGCACGACGGCAGCCATCAGGTGCGGCCCGTGGTCGTCATCGACATCTGCGTGGGCGACCACTTCGACACGGTGGAGGTCAGCCTGATCGACCGGAGCGAGTTCCTCTACCCCATGCTCCTGGGCCGGAGCGCCCTGGAAGGGCGGATCGTGGTTGACCCGGAGCTCACCTTCACGCAGGACCCGGACTGCGACGAGGAGGAGCGGAGCCGGAAGGGCGCTCCTTGAACCGCCTCCACCTCTACGTCCTCGCCGCGGTGCTGGTGGTCGCCGGCCTGGGTCTGTTCCTCTACAAAGCGGTGGTCCTGGGCTTCCCCCTGGCGCCGGACCAGGCGGCGGACGTCTGGACCGTCCAGGCACGTTTCACCATCGAGGCCCGGCAGGGGCCGGTCCGGGCGGTCCTCCAGATCCCGGACGACCCCGACGGGTTCACCATCCTGGACGAGAACTTCGTCTCCCGGGGCTACGGCCTGGACCTCCGGGACCGGCCCGGCGGCCGGGAGGCGGTCTGGACCATCCGCCGCGCCGCCGGACGCCAGACCCTCTACTACCGGGCGGTGGTGGTGCCGGGGCACACGACCCGGGCCCGCACGCCGCCGCCGGCCCCGCCCTCCTCGCCCGACCTGGAAGAGCCGTACCAGACCGCCGTCGAGAGCCTGGCCGCCGACATCTACCGGCGCTCCGCCGATACCGCCAGCTTCACGGCAGGGCTCCTGCGGCGGCTCAACGCCGAGGACCCCGGCGAGAGCGCGGCCCTCCTCCTGGAGCAGGGGCGCAGCGTCGGCCGGGTGGCGAGCCTGGCCCGGACGACGCTGGCGGCGGCGGAGATCCCTTCCCGGGTGGTCTACGGCCTGACCCTGGCGGACCGCCAGCGCTACGCCACCTTCGAGCCCCGGCTCCAGGTCTGGGACGGGGACCGCTGGCTGAGCTTCCACCCGCGCAGCGGCGAGCAGGGACTGTCGGAGAGCTTCTTCGTCTGGTGGTGGGGCGAGCGGCCGCTGATCCACGTCTCCGGCGCCGCCAACCCGGAGGTGGAGGTCTCGGTCTGGCAGAACGTGGCGGACGCCCTGGCCATCGCCGAGCAGCGGGCCGACGTGGCGCGCTCCCCGGTTGTGCGCTACTCGCTGCTGCGCCTGCCGGTCCAGACCCAGGCGGTTTACTCCGTCATGCTCCTGGTGCCCGTGGGGGCCCTCATCATGGTGCTGCTCCGAAACGTCGTCGGGGTGAAGACCTTCGGCACCTTCATGCCCATCCTGGTGGCCCTGGCCTTCCGGGAGACGCGGCTCCTGGCCGGGGTCTTCCTCTTCATCCTGGTCATGGCCCTGGGCCTCGCTCTGCGGTTCTACCTGGAGCGGCTCCGCCTCCTCCTGGTGCCGCGCCTGGCGGCGGTCCTCATCCTGGTGGTACTCCTGATCGCGGCGATCAGTGTGCTCTCCAACACCATGGAGATGGAGTCGGGCCTGTCGGTGGCGCTCTTCCCCCTGGTGATCCTCGCCATGGCCATCGAGCGGATGTCCATCGTCTGGGAGGAGCGGGGCCCCTCCGAGGCGGTCCAGGAGGGCCTGGGCACCCTGGCCGTGGCGGCCCTGGCCTACCTGGTCATGTTCCTGGAGTGGGTGGAGCACCTGGTCTTCGTCTTCCCGGAGCTCCTGCTCCTGGTCCTGGCCGCCACGCTGCTCCTGGGCCGTTACCGCGGCTTCCGCCTGCTGGAGCTCGTCCGCTTCCGGGAGCTGGCCCGGCCGTGATCCTGGGCCTCAGGCGGCGGCTGGCCGAGCGCGGGGTGCTGGGGATCAACCGGCGCAACGCCGACTACGTGAGGGTGCTCAACCCCCGGCGCCTCTACCCCCTGGTGGACGACAAGCTCCGGACCAAGGCCCTGGCCCTGGAGGCTGGCGTAGCCGTGCCGGAGCTCTACGGCGTCATCGCCAGCCAGCACGAGGTGGTCCGCGTCCTGCCCCAGGTGCTCGAGGGGCGGGAGCAGTTCGTGGTCAAGCCGGCCCACGGCGCCGGCGGCGACGGCATCGTGGTCATCACCGGCCGGCGGGGCAAGCTCTTCCGCAAGGCGAGCGGGCTCCTGATGAGCCGCGACGAGCTGGACCACCACCTCTCCAGCATGCTCTCGGGCCTGTTCAGCCTGGGCGGGCAGCGCGACCGGGTGATGATCGAGTACTGCGTCCAGTTCGACCCGCTGTTCGAGCAGGTGGCCTTCCAGGGGGTGCCGGACATCCGGATCATCGTCTTCCACGGCTACCCGGTGATGGCCATGGTGCGCCTGCCCACCCGGGCCTCCGACGGCAAGGCCAACCTCCACCAGGGGGCCGTGGGCGCCGGCATCGACCTGGCCACGGGCCGGACGCTCACCGGCGTCAGCGGCACCGAGCTGGTGGACGAGCACCCGGACACCGGCCACCCCATCGCCGGCCTCCAGATCCCGGGCTGGGAGACGATCCTCGCCATCGCCGCCCGCAGCTACGAGATGACCGGCCTGGGCTACCTGGGCGCGGACCTGGTCCTGGACCGCACCCGCGGCCCCCTCATGCTGGAGCTCAACGCCCGCCCCGGCCTGGCCATCCAGATCGCCAACCGCCAGGGCCTCTGGAAGCGCCTCCAGGTGGTGGAGGCGGAGCGGGCCCCGGACGCCCCGGCGGAGGAGCGGGTCGTCTTCTCCCGGGAGCGGTTCCGGCATGATGGGGAAGTGAGGAGCTCTTCCGATCTCGACGCCTCGGCGATGCAGGCGTAGCGTTCGAGAAGCTCGAGCAGCAGCTCGAGGTGCCGCTCACCCGCGAGCCCAGCTCGTGAGCGCGGCCTTGCGCATGCGCTCCCACACCGGCTTGAAGTCGAGCCAGACGGACAGAGCGTAGGCCTCCCAGTCGATTCGTGCAGCCCGGTCGCTCTCGTAGAGGAGGCTTCCGTGGGTCAGCATCGCGCCCAGGAAGACAGGGCTCGCACCGTTGACGATCCGCACGTCGAAGGGGATCGCACGGATTCCGCTGGCCGTGGCCAGCTCCTCGCCCATCTCGTCCACAACCGCCAGATCACCCGGTATGGGCTGTGCCACGAGACCAACATCCACGTCGCGAGCCGGCCTGTCGCCCACCGCGGAGGACCCGTGGTGCCACGCTGCGACCACCCAGGGGTGGCGAGAAAGCACTTCCCCCGCCGCCCGGCGCAGAGCCTGCCGTTCGTCGTCCGATAGCGCGTGCCAGGAGAGCTCCGCGACGGGGTCCATGATGCCCTCACAGTATCAGCCCCTGGGCCGCCTCACCCGCGAGCCCAGCGCGTGAGCGCGGCCTTGCCCATGCGCTGTTGGATGGTTTGCTCGTGGGCCGGCCTGGACGTGTAGAATTCAAGCGATGGGACATGCCTTCGCCGAGATCGAGCTGAGCAATCCCGGGCGGCCGGAGCTGCAACCCCTGCGGGCCCGGGCCCTGGCCGACACGGGTGCTCTCACGCTCTGCATCCCGGAGCACGTCGCCCTTCAACTCGGGCTGGAGCCGGCGTCCGAACGGGAGGTGACCATGACCGATGGCAGGCGGCGGAAGGTGCCGTACGTCGGCCCGATCCGGCTCGCGTTCGACGGCCGCGTCTGCTTCGTCGGCGCGCTCGTCCTTGGAGA
>JBKHJP010000298.1:0-5564 GCA_046538065.1 Thermoanaerobaculia bacterium
CCCTGGATGCCTCGCCCCGTGCTCAGGGCGCCCGCCGGGGACCAACGCCGCTCGCCTCTTGCGCGCCATTTCAGGGTACGGCGCCGCTCAGGGGCTTACGGCCGGAGTCCGAGAAATCTCAACGAGGGAGGGCCCCCGCTCCGGCGGCGCGTACTCCGTGGCAGAGGCCACCGAGGTCCGGGTGCGGGGCGCCCGGGCGAAGGGCGTCTGAGGCGAGGCCGCTTCCGGGCGCTTCCTCGACCGAATCCAGCTCGGCGCCGAGCCGAAGCCGAGGCGCGGCCAAGACGGAACGAACCATCGAGGAAGCCGCGCCGTACCGCAGCCCGGGCGCCCCGCACCCGGACCGTTGCCCGTGCATGGGCCCACGCGCGCGCCGGTCGCCGGACGGGAGCCCTCCCGAGCTACCAGGCCACGTAGTCCATCCCGGCACGGAGGCTCCGGGCGCCGTTGCCCGCCCGGAGCACCGGCCGGTCCCAGTGCAGTCGCAGCCAGGCCGAAAACACCGCCCAGAACATCTCCAGCCGCGCCCGGGCCCCGTCCAGGACGCCCCGCTTCTGCTCCTTGACCCGGTGCTTCAGGTCGCACAGGACCGTCGTCTCCAGGGCCAGGCCAAGGCGACGGCAGGAGTAGTTGAGCGCCGTCTCCACTGCGAAGCCCTCCACGTAGCGCTCCGGCAGGGCGTCGAACACGCGGCGGTCCAGGCACCGGATCCCGGAGAGCAGCGGCCCGAAGCGGGAGTGGATCCAGTCGACCAGGAACCCCCGGTGCCGGATGCCCACGTTCATGCCGGTCCGCCCGGAGACCACCGGATCGATGAGCTGGTCGAGGAGGTACTCCGAGAGGTTCATGATGTCGCCGTCCACGAAGACCAGCACCGGCGCCGTCGTGTGGACCACGCCCATGGCCAGGGCCATGCCCTTGCCGTGGTTGTCGTGGAGGTGCACCGTCCGCACGCCCAGGGTCCGGGCGATGGCGACGGTCTCGTCGGTGGAGCCGTCCGACACGACGACGATCTCGTCGACGAGAGGGGTCTCCTTGAGGACGGAGAGCACGTCGGCGAGGGTCTCCTCCTCGTTGTAGGCGGGAACGATCGCGGCCACCCGCGGCGGGGCGGTGGGTTCTCGGACTCCCTGTCGGCTCTCTACCTCCAAGCGTCCGCCTCCGAAGGGGGGGGTGAGTCTCGGCCTGCGCCCGCGGGCGGGTGGGATCGGACGGTGGGACGGGAGCCGCGAGCTTCGGGCCGCGTCGTCGTTGCCGATCTTACCCCGAAAGCGAACACGGGACCGTTGCAGGGCGAACGGATGGCGAGCTCAGCCCCATTCCGGAGGCGCGGGCAGGGTAGCAGCGCCGGGGAGCAGGTGCCCCCGGGCGATGAGCCGGGCGTCGCCGGTGAGGGACCAGCGGCGCACGTCGGGGCCCTCGGCGAGCCCGTCCACCGCCAGGGTGAAACCGCTCCGGGTCAGGGCCCGGGCGGGGAGCGTCACGCGCCCGCGGGCGAGACCCGCCGCCACGGCGGCGAGGACGCCGGTGCCGCAGGCCAGGGTCTCGTCCTCCACGCCCCGCTCGTAGCTCCGCACCTCCAGGCAGCCGTCCCCGCCGTAGCGTACGAAGTCCACGTTCGCTCCGGCGGCTCCGAGCTCCGGGTGGCCGCGCAGGGCCGGCCCCAGGGCGGCCACCGGGGCCTCGGCCAGGCCTTCCGGCCACTCCACCACCAGGTGGGGCACGCCGACGGTCACGTGGTGGCCCTGGACGATCCGCGTCTCCAGGGCCAGCTCCACGGCCCTCGGCCGCCCGTCCGGGGGCGGCACCTCCAGGGCGGTCTCCGTCGGTCCGGCGCGCCGGGCCTGGAGCGGACCCGCCCCGGTCTCTACCGTCACGGCGCCCCCGTCCGGGGCCCAGCCGAGCTCGAAGGCCAGCCGGGCGGCGCAGCGGGCACCGTTGATGCACAGGGACGCCTGGCCCCCGTCGGCGTTGTGGTAGGTCATCCGGACCGCCCCGGCGCCGGCGCGCTCCAGGACGAACAGGCCGTCCGCACCGGCGGAGAGGCCCCGGCGGCACCAGGCGCGGACCTCTTCGGCGCCGGGGGGGCGGTCGGGCTCGACCAGGGCCAAAAAGTCGTTGCCGGCGCCGGAGAGGCGGTAGAAAGCAACGGGCTCGGTCATCGGTGCAGCATCGCCTCGAGGCGGGCCTCGCAACGGTCAGGCGTGGGACGCTTCGGTGGTGGCTGGGGCCCGGGAGGTCAACGGACGGCGGCCGTGGCGCGCTCGGAGCCTTCGCTCTCGTTGCCGCTCGCATCCACCGCCGTCACCCGGTAGGAGTAGGTGGCCCCGGACCGGAGGCCCCGGTCGACGAGCTCCGTGTCCTCGACGAGATCCTCCGTCACCAGCCGGAACTCCTGGGTGTCGGGGTCCCGGCGGTAGACCCGGTAGCCCGCCAGGTCCGGCGCCGGGCTCTCGCGCCAGGCCAGGCGCACCCGGCCCTCCTCGGCCAGGGCCACCACCTCCCGGGGGACCGGCGGCGGGAAGCGGTCCCGGTAGTGGACCTCCACCGCCTCGGCGAAGGCGCTCTCCACCGTCACCGGCCGGCGGCTCGCCACGGCGGTGACGGTGTAGATGTAGCGCTCCCCCAGGGCGGCGCTCTCGTCGACGACGCTCCGGGCGCCGGAGCCGACGCTCTCGATCGGCGGGCCGAAGGCGCGCTCGGTGGCGTGGCGGCGGTAGACGTTGAAGCCAGCCAAGCCGTCCCCCGCGGCCTCTCCGCCCTCGGCGGCCTCCGCGGCCTCTTCGTCCTCGTCCTCGGAGGGCGCTTCCTCTGGAGGCATTTCGCCCGCCGGGACCGGCGGCACCTCTGGCGCTTCCCAGGAGATCCGCACGCCGTCCGCCCGGCCCTCCGCCGACAGAGCCGCCGGCGGAGGGGGCGACTCGGTCCGGAGGAAGGTGATCCGGTTGGACAGGGCCGACTCGGCGCCCCCGGGCCCCTGGGTCTTGACGGCGAGCGAGACCAGGGTGGCGCCGTCCGCCGGGTCCGGGACGGGGAGCTCCAGGGCGATCCGGTCCCCGCGGACCACCTCGTCCAGGGCGTCTTCCGGAACGGTCCGGACCGGCCGGGCCCCGGCCAGGAACTGGGTCTCGTCCACGCTGGGGGGCTCCGCGGTCCCCGCCGGCAGCGGAGTGACGAGCTGCCAGACCGCCACCTCGGAGACCGCGGGCAACGGCGTCCCCGCGGCGGTCGTGGTCGGGTACGGGAGCTCCAGCAGAAGGCGCTCGCCGCGCTGGACCGCCACCAGGTCCTGCGTGGGCGCCGGGACCATGCGAATGGGCGGCATGGGGTCCCCCTTCTTGCCGCACCCCGCCGCCCCGGCGAGGGCCAGGGCGCACAGAGCCCAGGCCAGGGAGCACCGCCTAGAGCACATACCGGCTCAGGTCCTGGTCCTTGACCAGGTCGCCCAGGGTGTGCCGCACGTGGTCACCGTCCACGGTGAACTCCACGCCGCTCATGTCCGGGGCCTCGAACGAGACCTCGTCCAGCAGGCGCTCCATCAAGGTGGCCAGCCGGCGGGCGCCGATGTTCTCGGTGGTGGCGTTGACCTCCACGGCCAGCCGCGCCACCTCGGCCACCCCCTCCTCGGTGAAGCGGATCGTTAGCCCCTCGGTGGAGAGCAGGGCCGCGTACTGCTTCGTGAGGGCCGTCTCCGGCTCGGTCAGGATGCGGACGAAGTCCGCCTCGGACAGGGCGTGGAGCTCGACCCGGATCGGGAAACGCCCCTGGAGCTCCGGGATCAGGTCCGACGGCTTCGAGACGTGGAAGGCCCCGGCGGCGAAGAAGAGGACGTGGTCGGTCCGGACCATGCCGTGCTTCGTGGAGACGGTGGTCCCCTCCACGATGGGCAGCAGATCCCGCTGGACGCCCTCGCGGGAGACATCGGGCCCCCGGCCGCCTTCCCGGCCGGCCACCTTGTCGATCTCGTCCAGGAAGATGATGCCGCCCTGCTCGACCCGCTGCCGGGCCTCCCGGGAGACCTGCTGACGGTCGATGAGCTTCTCCGCCTCCTGCTGGATCAGGATCTCGATCGCCTCCGCCACGCGCACCTTCTGGCGCCGCCGGCGGTTGAACATGCCCGGGAGCATGTCCTTCAGGTTGACGCCGATCTCCTCGGCGCCCTGGGGGCCGAACATCTCGAAGCTCGGGAAGGTGGACTCCTCCATCTCCACCTCGACCAGCCGCTCGTCGAGCTTCCCCGCCCGGAGCATCGGCCGGAACCGCTCCCGGGTCTTCTGGAGGTCCTCGTCGCTGGGGGTCTCCTCCTCCTCCGGCTCGCCGTAGAGCGACCCCAGCGCCCCCAGGCTCGGCGCGCGCCGCGGCGGGACCAGGAGCTCCAGCAGGCGGTCCTCGGCCCGGGATCTGGCGGTCTCCATGACCGCCTGGCGCTTCTCCTCCTTGACCATGGAGACGGCGATCTCCGTCAGGTCCCGGATCATGGACTCCACGTCGCGGCCGACGTAGCCCACCTCCGTGAACTTCGAAGCCTCGACCTTCAGGAACGGCGCCCGGGCGAGCTTGGCCAGCCGGCGCGAGATCTCGGTCTTGCCCACGCCGGTGGGCCCGATCATCAGGATGTTCTTCGGCGCGATCTCTTCGGCCAGCTCCGGCGCGAGCTGCTGGCGGCGCCAGCGGTTGCGCAGGGCGATGGCCACGGCGCGCTTGGCGTCGCGCTGGCCGACCACGTACTTGTCGAGCTCGGCCACGATCTGGCGCGGCGCCATGTCCTCGAGCTGGAGGGCGGCGGGGAGGGTCTCCTGGAGGTCGGTGGGGGAGGTCACTGCGCGAGCTCCTCGATGGTGAGCCGGTGGTTGGTGAAGACACAGATGTCCGCGGCGATGTTCATCGCCTCCGTGGCCACCTCCGGCGCCGACATCTCGGTGTGGCGGAGCAGCGCCCTCGCGGCGGCCAGGGCGAAGTTGGCTCCCGATCCGACGGCGAGCACGCCCTCGTCCTCCTCCTCGTCCGGCTGGAGGAGCTCGCCGTTGCCTGCGAGGAAGAAGGTCTGGCGCCGGTCCGCGACGAGGATGACCGCGTCCAGGCGGCGCATGCTCCGGTCCGTCCGCCAGTCCTTGGCGAGCTCGACCACGGAGCGCTCGAGGTTGCCGGAGAACTCCTCCAGCTTGCTCTCGAGGCGCGTGAAGAGGGTCAGGCCGTCCGCTCCGCCTCCGGCGAAGCCCACCAGCACCTCCCCCTTCCCGGTGCGCCGGACCTTCTTGGCACCGGACTTGATCACCGTCGACTGGCCCAGGGTGACCTGGCCGTCGCTCGCCATGCAGACCCGGCCGCTCTTGCGGACCAGGAGGACGGTGGTTGCGTGGAGGGTGGGAGTGGCGGCGCTCACGGGGTGGGGATTGTACCAAGGCTCGGACGGGTCCTTCCCTGGCATCCCTTGAGCGGCCGCTGCTGTGCGCGGGGATTGGCGTCTCTCGTCAGCAGGCCGGCCGTCCTGTGCACCATTCTTTGAGGAAGCGGCCCGGGCCGTAGGTGCGGCGGGGGTGCCGCCGCTCCGGCCGGGCTCCGGC
>JBKHJP010000032.1:0-21297 GCA_046538065.1 Thermoanaerobaculia bacterium
ACCGTAGGGTGCGCTGCAGCGCACCAGGGGAGCCCCGGCCATCGTCCCCGGTGCGCCAAGGCGCACCCTACGGCCCCTCTTCGAGCTCCACGGCCACCTCCACCTCCTCGCCGGGCTCGGAGGTGAACGTCACGGTCCGGGACGCGTACCCCGGGCGCACCACCTCCAGCTCGTGCTCGCCGGGATCGACGATCAGGCCGGCGTGGACGCCCGTCAGGTCCTCGCCGGTCCCCAGGAAGCGCCCGTCCAGGTAGATGGCGGCGTCCCGGGGGACCACCTCCAGGTACAGCCTGCCGGGCTCCGCCCGGGCGTCGTAGGCTGCGCCGGCGTCCCGATCCACCCGCTCCCGCTCCACCCGGTCGCGCCACTCGGGCTCCCCGGCCTCCCCGGCCGGGATCTCGCCCCGCTCTTCGCGCCGCTGCAGGCGCTCGTCGCGGTTGACCGTGGAGCGGTCCACCAGCTCCAGGGGGTGGACCGCCTCGCCGCGCCGCATCCGGTCCTCCACGTCGATCACCACGCCGGGGTAGATCGTGTACTGCCGGGCGAGGGTCTCGAAGCCCTCGTGGTAAAAGACCACGTCGTACGTGCCCTCCTCGAGCCACAGGTAGCGCGGCCAGCCGTCGAAGTTGTCGGCGATGCCGATGCGCTGGCCGTTGAGCCAGACCTCGGCCTCCTCCGGGCGGACGTCCGTGTCCAGGGCGCCCATGCTCTGCCGGACCTGCTCCGGGTACCACCGGACCCCCGGCCCCCAGTAGGGGTAGTACGAGTACCCCCCCCAGTACCCCCACGGGTACCAGGCGCTCCACGGGTACCAGAAGCCGTGGAACCCGCCGAAGCCGGGGCGGAACCCCCGGCCCCCGTAGAAGCGGGAGCCGGACTCCCCACCGTCCCTCCGCGGGGTCCGCTGCGCCTCCGGCTGAGGACGCCGTTGAGGCTGCGGAGAGGTCGAACGGGGCTCCGCCTGCCGGGTCGGCGGCGACGAGGAACGGGGCTCCGCCCGCCGGGTCGGCGGGGACGAGGAACGGGGCTCGGCCGTGCGGGGTTGCGGCGTCCGGGGCTGGGCGGCGGGAGCGGAGGCGGTGCTCCCGGAGCTCTCCCCCTTCGGTGTGCGCTGTCCGTCGGAATGCGCCGGACCCGCCGCCAGGACCAGCAGGAGGCCGCTCAGGACGATGTGGGTTGTGCTGAGATTCATCGCTGCTCTCCTTTGCCCGCGCCGTCGTGCCAGCCCCTCCGGAGGCCGGCGATGTAGTGGTACCGGAGGACCCTTTCCCAGAGGCGCGGTACTCGCAACGGAAGGTTTTGCAATGCCCGGGCCAGCCGCTCCCGGCGCCGCTGGGGAGCCTCCGGCGGCAACGGCGGCGGTCCGTGGTCGGCCAGGCCCAAGAACGGTCCCAGCTCCGGGTGACGCCGGAAGAAGACCACCGCCGAGTACCCCGCCTTCTCCTGGCGGGCACAGAACCGCTCGAGCGTCGTGGGGTGGTCGTGGAGGACCACCGCCCGGGGCTCGTAGACCAGCCGCTGCCCCGCCCGGGCCAGGCGGTAGGAGAGCTCGATGTCCTCCCAGGCCGCGTAGGGGAAGCCCTCGTCGAAGGGCTCCTCCAGGAGGCGGCGCCGGGAGAGGGAGAGGTTGGAGGTGTAGAAGAAGTTGAACGGCACGTCCTCCGGATCCTCGATCAGGCGGTAGCCGAACTGGAGGCCGTACTCGTTGATGTAGCGCAGGAAGGGGTTGAGCCGCACCCGCGGGTGCCAGCGGGTGTAGCCGATCACCGCCAGCTCCGGGGAGCCGCCCCGCTCCTCGTGGGCCCGGACGTGGGCCGCCAGCCATCCCGGCGCCGGGACGGTGTCGTCGCCCAGGAAGGCCACCCGCGCACCGGCGGTGGCCCGGACGCCGGCATTCCGGGCCGCCGCCGGACCCCTGTTGTCCTGGCAGACCACCCGGGCGGGTACGGCGAACCGCCGGGAGGCGAGGAACTCCCGGGTCTCGTCGCCGGAGCCGTCGTCCACCACCACGACCTCGTAGGGCGGCGCTCCCCGCTGGCTCTCCACCGCGTCCAGCACCTCCGGCAGGACGTCCATCCGCTCGTGGGTGGGAATCACCACCGAGACCGCGGGCTCGGGGGTCTGGGCCGCGCTCACGGGTCCTCCTCGCCGGCCGCCGGCCAGGCGATCACCTCGTGGAGGACCGCGTGCTCCACGGGAAGATCGTCCGGAAGCCAGGACCGGAAGGCGGAGGAGCCGAAGAGGGTCTCGTCCCCCGGGTAGGTGGGGACCACCCAGGCCGGGAACCGGCGGAAGATCTCGCCGTCGGAGCGCCGGCGCCGCGCCTGGACCTCGGCCCGGCGGCGGGCGGCCCGGTCCAGGTTGCCGAGGATCCAGGTCAGCGCCCGGAGCTGGGCCACCGTGCGCCCGTCGACGATCCGTGGGGCCTCGTTCCGTCCGGCCCCGGCCCCCGCCGCGGCCCGTATCGTGGCCCCCACCTTGGCGAGGCCGCGCCGGAGGAACTCCGCGGGACCGTACGCGCGCCACTTCTCCACGAGGCCGGTGGGCCCCTGCGGGGCGGCTGCGACCGCCGCGAAGCCCGGCTCCCGCTCCGGTCCGGCGCCGCGGGCGGTGTCGGCGATCAGACCGGCGTACGGGTCCAGCGTGAGCGTCGCCGCCCCGGGGTTGTTCTGGACCAGCAGCGTCTGGGTCCGGTGCTGCAGCGTCAGCAGGACCGCCGGCATGACCCGCTCCCACAGGCCCGCCTCGTAGTTCTTGTAGGCGGTGAGGTAGGCGTTGCGCTCGAACAGGAAGCCCCGGTTGTAGAGGCCCAGGAGATCGCTCGAGGCTCCGGAGCGGTGGCGGACCTCGGCCCCGGCGACGAAGAGCACGCGCTCGCCCCCGGCCCACAGGCGCCAGCCCAGGTCCACGTCCTCCAGGTAGGCGAAGTACTCCTCGTCGAAGCCCCCGGCCTCCCGGAAAGAAGCCGCCCGGACCAGCATGTTGCCGCCGCAGGGGAAGGGCAGCTCGGCGCCGTCGCCGGGAATGCGGGCCTCCGCCAGGGGCCGGCCGAAGTCGAGCTGGAATGCGTGGCCGTCGAAGGTCATCACTCCCCGGCCGAAGTCGAGGCTCTCGCCCTCCCAGTCGACGATCCGCCCGGAGACGGCCGCCACGTCCGCCGGCGCCTCCGCCAGGGCCCGGACCAGGGCGCCCAGCCACCCGGCGGCCGGGCGGGTGTCGTTGTTCAGGAAGGCCAGGGCGTCGCCCCGGGCCTCCCGCGCCAGGCGGTTGTTGCCGGCGCAGAAGCCGGTGTTGACCGGGCTCTCCACCAGGCGCACCCAGGGGTGGGCCCGGCGGAGCCACGCCGCCGTGCCGTCCTTCGAGCCGTTGTCCAGGACCAGGACCTCCCAGTCGACCCCGGGAGGGTCCTGGTCCCGGAGGGCCGGAAGGCACGTCTCCAGGTGCCGCCGGCCGTTCCAGGACAGGATGCAGACGGAGACCTTCCGGAGCGGGGCCGCGGGCGTTTCGGGCCGGGGGCTCAAAACAGGTCTCCGTCGCCCATGGCGTAGTACAGGGTCTCGAGCGGGAGCCGCACCTCCCCCTCCCGGTCCGGGAGCAGCATGAGCCCCAGGCCCTGGGGGTGGGGGCCGAGATCGAGCCCCAGCCGGACGAGCTCCCGGTGCCACCACTCCGGGCGCGGCGGGAACCAGGCCTCGACCACCTCGGCGCCCGCCAGGTCCGGCTGCCGGAGCGCCCCGGCCAGCAGCGCTTCCGCGGCGCCCGGGTGCGCGGGATCGACCAGGGCGTCCCCCCAGAGGAGGCTCCCCCCCTCGCGGCGGAACACGCCCCACCCCACGAGCCGGCGCAAGCGCCGGGCCTCGAGAACGGTGAAGGCGGTGTCGGGACAGTCCAGGTACCGCCACCGGACGTACTCCCGGTCGCGCCGGACCAGGAAGGCGTACGCCGGGGCGGCCCGGCGGAACAGGCGGTCCCAGGCCCCGCCGGCGGCTGTGGCCCGGGCGATCCGGTACCCGCGGGCGCTCCATCCGGCGCTCCCGGGGGCGTCGCGCCTGCGGTACGCCACCGGCTCCACCCGGCTTCCGCCGATGAACCACCGGCAGAAGCGCTGGATGGGCCCGGTGTTGAACCCGAAGTAGAACGAGTAGGGGCCGCCACGGTGGGTGGCGAAGAAGTGGCGCACGGTCCGGGCCAGGAGGCTCGAGCTCCCGCGCCCGACGCGCTGGTACACCCTCGCGGACATGGTGTCGCCCATGTGGAGGGCGGTGAGCTCCCGGCCCCGGCACCAGAAGGGCAGGGGGTAGCCCGCGTAGTGCACCGCCAGGTCCCCCTCCGGGGCCGTGGCCAGGCTGATGAGCCGGTTCCCCCAGGGGTTCCGGTGGTACTTCCACCGCCAGTGCTCCGGCGGCCGGCGGGCGTGGGGGAAGCACTCCTCGAAAAGCGCCCGGATGGGCTCGTCGTCCTCCTCGCGGTAGGGGCGCACGACGAACTCGTCGCGCCGGGCGACCACCACCGGGCCGCCGAGCTCCCCGGGGTCGACCTCCCGGAGCACCAGGAACCCGGCCTCGGACAGGAGCCGCACCAGCCGGCGCAGCGCGCGGGCGGCCTCCTCCGGCCCGCCGGAGCTCCCGAGAGCCCGGCGCAGGACCAGGCGCAGGATCAGGCGCCCCCGGTCTTCCAGGAGGCCCCGGACCCGGCCCAGCTCCTCGGGGGACGGCCCGTCCCCCTCCACGGACCAGAGGACGGCGGCGTACGGCCCGGATTCCGCCTCGCCCGCCGACGGAGCCTCCACGACCGAGGCCGCCTCGCCGGCCAGGGACCCGGCCTCCGCCCAGGCGATGGCCAGAACCGGTTCGGCCCGGTCCCCGAGCAGCACCCGGCGGGCCTCCCGCCGGTGTTCCGGAAGCCGGACCGGCGATTCCATGCGTCGTGAAGTCACGGAAGGGAACGTCCTCGTGGGGGTAGACGCGGCGGCGATAGGTTACACGGATCCGCGGTCCCGGGCCGTCCCCGCGAAGCGCCGTCCGAGCTCGCGGGCCCTGCGCGTGGCGGCTCGGCGCAGGCGGAAAGCCAGCCCGTCGGGGGGAACGATGGTCGGCGGCCGGAAGGCGAAGGCCTCCTTCGTCGGGTCCCGGCGCGGGCTCCGGCAGAAGGCCACCAGCGGCTCCAGGACCCGCTCCCAGGAGAACCGGCGGGCCAGCCGGGCGGCCCCTTCCCGCCGGGCGGCCCGGGCGGACGGATCCCTCAAGAGCTCCTCCACCGCCGCCGCCAGGGCCCCGGCGTCCCCCGGGGGGACGACGCGCCCTGCGTCGTGCTCCGCCAGCAGGCGCGAGAGCGTCCCCCCCTCGGTGGTCACCACGGGGCAACCGGTCGCCAGGGCGTCCAGGAACCGGGTGCGCAGGGACAGGCGGGTCTCGAGGGTGGGCCGGTGGGGCGCGACCAGCAGGTCCACGTCCCGCAACAGGTCGTAGCGCCGCTCGAACGGTACCCAGTCCAGGGCCCGGACCCGGCTCCCCCACCAGCCCCGCCGCCGGCACCGGCGCTCCACCTCCGCCATGAGGCGCTGGGGGGTGCCCTCCGGATCGGGGTGGCGAATGAAGAGGAGCTCCCAGGGGGGTGGACCTGGGCGGGCGGCGCCGGCACCCCTCCCGGACGGGCGGGCACCCTTCGTGCCGGAGGCGAGCTCGCCGGGCGGACCCGGGCGCTCCAGCAGCTCCAGGGCGTCCAGCAGGGTCCAGGGGTCGTACCAGTCGTAGAGGGCGCCGAACAGGATCCGGCGTGGCCGCCCTCCCTCCGGCCCGCTCTCCGACGTGGACCCCGGGCCTCCGGCCGGAGCCGGTTCCGGCTGCCGCGGGGCGCCCGGAGCCGGCGCCGCCTCCAGGTACGGACGGTGGGGGGGGAGCTCCTCCGGCACGCCGAAGGGCACCGGCACGATCAGCTCCTGCAGGTCCGGGTCGCGGGCGAGGCGCTCCGGGTTGACCCGGCCCACGGCGGCCAGGAAGCCCAGGTAGAAGAGGCGCTGCTCCTCCGACGAGCACAGGAAGAAATCTCCCCGGGAGAGCTGGAGCACCCAGGTGGCGTGGTCGTTGCGGTATGGGTCCAGGCCGAGCTCCGGCGTGTAGTGGAGGTTCTCCACCAGCCAGGGATCGTAGAGGTCCACCGCCACCGGCATCTCCGGGCACTCCAGCAGGAGGTCGTTGGCGAGCTGCCCCTGGGCGACGGCGCCGTTGCAGTCGGCCAGGAGCTCGGCCAGGCGCCCCGCCTCGAACCGGCGGGCGGTGCCGGGGGCCAGCGGCGTCTCCTCCGGCTCGGCGGGGGAGACGGCGACCACCTCCAGCCCTTCCCGTGGCAGGCGCCGGGCGAGCTCCAGGTAGCGCACGCCGATGCCGGCGACCCGGCTCCGGAGGGGCTCGGAGGAGACGAGGGCGATGCGGGTCATTCCCCGCCCCGCGGCCCGGGAAGGGTCCAGCCGCCCACGTCAGCCCTCCCCTTCCGGGCCGCCCCGGTTGCGGCGCCACCACCGGACGAGCCCCGGCAGGGAGGAGCCCCGCAGCTCCCGGAGGAGACCGTTCAGCCGTTCGATTTCCGCGTAGGTGCGGCCGATGTGGTCCGTCTGCTCCTGGACCGCCGCCACCAGCTCCCGCTCCCGCTTCTGGAGTCGGCGGACCTCGCCGGCGGAGCGCTCCAGCTCGTCCAGGCGCAGCGCCCGGTCGTCCCGGAGCGCCGCCACCTCGCCGTGGAGCCGGTGGTAGCGGTCCTCCACCCGCGAGCGCTCCCGGCGCGCCCCGGACACCTCCGACCGGGCTGCCGACGCCTCCTCCGCCAGCTCCACCGCCTCGGCCCGGAGGCTATCCACGGCCCGGGCCAGGCGGTCCGGCCCCAGCAAGCCGGCGTGCTTGGCCAGGACCCGGGCCTTGACCTCCAGGAAGTCCGCCCGCTCCCGGGGGGAGCCCCCCAGGGCGTGGTGCGAGGCGCCCCGGAAGTGGCGGTACTCGCAGGTGACCCGGCGCAGGTGGTGGAGGGGGTGGCGGGCCCCCAGGCGGATCAGCAGGTCCCAGTCCTCGAAGAAGGGCAGGTCCGGGTCGAAGGGGCCGGCGGAGTCGCGGTCGGGAGCCAGGCCCAGCAGGAGCTCGCGTTCCACCAGGAGGGTGTTGAACGGGATGTAGTTGTCCAGGAGCAGCAGGTCCAAATCGAAGTCCCGGCTGTAGGGCAGGCGCCGCTCCACCTCTCGCCAGCCCGCCGGCTCCCCGGGCGCCCCGCCGTCCAGAGCGTAGGTGACCACCGCCGCGTCGCTGTAGACCGCCGGCAGACGTGCCTCGGCGGCGGAGGCGGCCAGGCTCGCCAGGTGCTCCGGACCGGCCAGGTCGTCGTCGTCGAGAAAGGCGACGTAGGCCCCGCTCGCCGCCGCCAGGCCGGCGTTGGCGGCGCTGGCCCGCCCCCGGTTCTCGGGCAGGTCCACCCGCCGCAGCGCCAGGGGGTAGTCGGCCGGCGGCTCCGGCGGGGCGCCGCCGTCGTTGACCAGGACCACCTCCACCCGCCGGTAGGTACCGGCTGCCAGGCTCTCCAGGGCCTCCGCCAGGAGGCTCGGCCGGTCCCGGGTACGGACGATGACCGAGACCGGCGGACCCTCCCGGACCTCCAGGAGCTCCGGAACCCCGCCCAGCCAGCGGACCAGCTCCGCCGGGCCCCGGGTGGCGAAGTCCTCGGTGCTCAGGCGGCGGTAGCCCTCGGCGGCGCGGACCGGCTCCGCTCCACGGGACGAGGGGCCGCCGGACGGGGCGGCTTCCCGGTGGCGCGGGAGGGACAGCGTCCGGAAGCTCCGGAGGCCCAACCCTGCCGCCAGGTAGTCGTGGACCTCTTGCTGGCTGGCGTAGCAGGCCATGGCCGCCTCGATCCGGGGGACCTCGCGGCTCACGTCCACCAGCACGTCCGGGTAGCCCGGGTGGTTGACCTCGTAGAGGAGGACGTCGAGGTCCCGGGCGATCCGGGGGAGGGGGTCGTCGCTCCCGTCCCCTGGGGTTTGCCGGAGGGGATGGAGCACCCGGTGGACCGCGGCGAAGGCGGCCCGGTGGTCGGCGGTGACCTCCAGGGGGGAGGGGGCCAGGAGGAGGTCCGGCTCGAGGTCGACCAGGGCGCGACGGATCGCCTCCGCCGCCCGGTCCGCGTGCCCCGCCAGGTTACCGTCCGGAAGGTCCAGGTGCTCGCCGGCGTCGGCTTCGGCGACGCCGAGAGCCTCCAGGGCCCTGGCGGACTCGGCCCGGCGCCGGGCGGTGTAGGCCAGCGCGTCGTCCGCCTCCCCGGGCGAGCCGGCACCGGCGGCGCCGTCGGTCAGGAACAGGACCCGGATCCGGGCTCCCGGGGCGGCGAGCTGGGCCAGGAGCCCGCCGCAGCCCAGGACCTCGTCGTCGTGGTGGGGTGCGACCACCAGCACCCGGCGGGCGTCGATCCGGCTCGTCTCCCCCGGCGGGAGGAGGTGGCTCCGGGGAGGGGTCATTCCACGTACCCCAGGGCGCGGAGGCTCTCCCGGGTGCGGTCGCTCGCCGGGGCCGCCCGGGACGTGGGACCGGCAGGGGCCCACAGGCGAAGGCCGGGGTGAGTTTCCGGCGCCGGCAGGGCCTCGGCCTCCAGGGCCGCCGGCGCCACCGGGCGGCCGGTGAACGGGTCCCCGGCGCCCAGCCGGAGGCGTCCGGGGGGCAGGGGCTCACCGTCCAGGGCGAGGGCGGCAGCTTCGAGGGGGGCGCCGGCTCCCAGGATCCGGAACCCCTTGGGCACGGCCTCGCCCGTGATGTCGAACCGGACGCGGCGGCCGTCGAGCTCCAGGCGGTCCCCGGGGCCCAGGAAGAGGGGCACCACGCCCTCCGGCGCCTCCTGGAAGGTGAGCTCACCGGAAAGCACGGCCCCGGGAGCCAGGCCCTCCGGCAGGGCCCGGAGGCCCGGGAGGGCCCGGTCCAGCCGCCGGTAGACCAGCGGCGCCAGCCGGCCGGCGCGCTCCTCCGCCGCGCCGGCGCCGGCCGCCAGGAGGTTGTCCCGCTCCCGGCGATCGGCGTCGAGGTCGTAGAGCTCCAGGCGCTCCAGGCGCCCCATGTCCAGCGAGTGGAGGTGGCGCTGGAGGTCGTTGGTGGGCTCGAAGGGCTCCTCCCGGTTGAACAGGATCAGCTTCCTGCCGTCCAGCACCGCCGCGGCCCGGAGGGGACCCGCCGAGAGGTGCTGGGCGAAGGCGGTCAGTCGGGGCAGCCGCCCCTCGCCGGTCAGGGCGGGCAGCAGGCTCACCCCCTGCCAGCCCTCCGGCGCCTCGCCGCCGGCGGCTTCGACGATGGTGGGGGCCACGTCCAGCAGGCGGACCGTCCCGGGCAAGCGGCGCCCGGCGGGGATCCGGCCGTCCCAGCGGAACAGCAGGGGCACGTGGATCTGGTCCTCGTACAGCGTGTGGCCGTGCTTCCAGCCGCCGTGGTCGTAGAGCTCCTCGCCGTGGTCGGAGGTCAGGACCACCAGGGTGTCCGCCAGCACCTCCTCCGGCAGGCTCGCCAGGAGCTCGCCGATGGCCCGGTCCACGTAGCGGATCTCGGTGTCGTAGAGGGCCGTCAGGTGCCGGACCTCCCGCTCCACGTCGTCCAGGGGGACCTGCCCCGCGTAGATCCCGTGGACCCAGCGGCCGCCCATGCCGCCGGGATCTTCGAAGTACGGCGAGCGGCCGTCCACCACGTCCGGGTTCGTGTACGGGTCGTGGGGGTCGACGTAGTGGACGTAGGCGAAGAAGGGCCGGTCCCGGTGGGCGGCGAGCCAGGGGATCGCCCGGCGGTTGACGCTGTCGGCGTGGCGCTCCAAGGCCGCCAGGCCCTCGGGGGAGTAGAACGTCTCGAACCCGCGGCCGAAGCCGTTGCCGTCGTGGAGGACCGGGTTGGCGAAAAAGCCCGCCGTCCGGTACCCCAGCCCGGCCATGACCTCGGGCAGGCTCGCCAGGCCCTCCGGGATGCCGAAGGCCGCCTGGTCCTCCCCGAGCACCTCCCCCGGGTGGCGGCTGATCATGTAGGAGACCACCGACGGCAGGGTCCAGGGCGCCTGGGCGTACGCGTGCTCCAGGACGGCGCCGGCCCCGGCGAGGCGGCGCTCCATCTCCGGCGACGTCTCCCGGTCGTAGCCGTAGACCGTGAGGTGGTCGTAGCGCAGCGTGTCCACCAGGATGAAGAGCACGTTCGGCGGGCCCGGGTCGCGGGAACCCGTGCCGCCGGCGGTCAGGGCGACGGGGCCCCAGGCGACCTCGCCGCTCGCCGCCTCACCGGCGGCGGAGAGCTCCAGGGTGACCTCCTCCCCGCCGTAGGCCGACAGGTCGGCGGAGAGGTCGAGCCAGCCGGGCCGGTCCACGCGCCGGGCGACCTCCAGGACCTCGCGCCGCTCCTTCTCCCGGACGGCGATCGTGACCTCGAGGGGGGCTTCGCCCGCGGACCCTGCCCCCACCTGGAGCCGGCCTCCGTCGGGAACGCGGGTCCGCCACGACCACCCTCCGGACGGGAGGATCACCGACGGCCGGCGCTCGTCGTCCAGGGTGACGGTCTCGACCCGGGGCGGGCCGGGGAGGCGCACGGGGGGCTCCTCCCCGGAGGGCGGCGGCCCGACGGAAAAGGCCTCTGCCGCCACAAGCTCGGCCAGAGTCCCCGGCGGCGGGGGACCGGCCTCGCAAGCCTGGAGGACGACCGCGAGGACGGCCAGGGTCAGGAGCCTCGCCGGAGCGAGGCGACGCCTGCGATGGTGGATCAAGAGCTCCCCCTGTGGCGCCTGTGGCGCCAGCGCATGCGGATTACGTCCCGGAGCATGCCCGCCGCATCGAACACCGGGTGGACCCGGGAGTCGGGCGAGTCGATCCAGGTCACCCCGACCTCGTCGATCCGGTGTTCCGCCCGGCGGGCGAGCCAGAGGAGCTCCACGTCGAAGGCGAAGCGGTCGGTGGCCACCGCGGGCACCAGCCGGCGCGCCACCTGGCCGTCCAGGAGCTTGAACCCGCACTGGGTGTCGGCGATGCCCCGGATCGCGAGCAGCCGGACGATCAGGTTGAAGGTCTTCCCCATGAGCTCCCGGTACAGGGGTTGGCGCCGCCGGATGACCGAATCGGGCGCCGCCCGGCTGGCCACCGCCACGGCGACCCCGTCGTCCAGGCGGGCCTCCAGGGCCTCGAGCTCCTCGATGGGAGTCGAGAGGTCCGCGTCGCACAGCAGGACGCGCCGCCCCCGGCTCTCGGCGACGCCACGGCGCAACGCCGCCCCCTTGCCCCGGTTGGTCCCCTGCTCGACCAGGCGCACCGCCGCAGCCGGATAGGAGCGGACGACGTCCGCCGTGCCGTCGGTGGAGCCGTCGTCCACCACCAGGATCTCGTGCTCCAGGCCACGCTCGTCCAGGTAGGCCGTCAAGCGGTCCAGGGTGGCGCCGAGCCGGCACTCCTCGTTGTACGCAGGGATGATCACCGAGAGCTGGGGCGGCACACGGGGGATTCTAGCGGGTTGGAGGCGCCGGTGCCCGGCGCTGGAGCCCGCAGCCAGGCCGTCCGGACCCGCGGGTCGCCGCGTAATAGGATGCCCCCATGGTCGGCGTGCGGCTGGTGCGGATCCTCACGGAGGAGTATGTCAATGCTCCCGAGTTCGAATTCCTCGGGGCCTGGGTGCGCCAGGAGGCCGCGGCCGTCTTCGGCCCGGTCGAAGAGGTCCCGGCTCGGGAGCTCGGCGACGGCCCTCCGGGAACGCCGGTCCTCGTCGTGGACGGCCGCACCCTGATCACGCGCCGGAGCCTCCGGCGAATGGGGGAGGTCCTGGCGGCCACCGGGCGGCCCGTGGCCCCGGTGCCCCTGGACGAAACCTCCCTGGTCGCGGAACGCCCACTCTACACCCTCCGGGAGTACGAGGCCCTGGAGGAGGCGTTCCTCACCGGGGGCGCCGGTCGATCCGAGGAGGCGATGCGGGGCCGGTGGGGGCTCCTGGTGCCCGGCGACGGCGGTGCGGCCCAGCTCGCCGGCGCGCCGATCCACCGGTGGCTCGAGGGCCGGGAGGGTGTCGTGGAGGGCGAGCCGGTGGCGGCCGCCGGGCTGTGCCACCGGTTCGCCGATTACTACGGGCAGGCCCGCGGCGACGTGGCGGACCTGCTCGCGGCGGAAGGGGTCCTGGAGCCCCGGGACGGCGGGCCCGCCGGCGTGCTGGAGGTGGGCTGCGGCCGGGGGGCGACGGGAGGGCTCCTCCAGGAGCGCTTCGGCTGCCGGGTGACCGGCGTGGAGCTCAACCCCGTGGTGGCCCGGGCCGCCCGGGAGCACCTCCACCGCGTGGTGGCAGGGGACTTCCAGCGTGTCTCCGAGGATCTGGTCGCCGCGGGACCCTTCGACGCCCTGGTGGCCCTGGAGCTCTTCGAGCACCTCACGGAGCAGGAGCGGTTCCTGGAGGTGGCGCGCCGGCTGGTCCGTCCCGGGGGCCGCATCGTCCTCTCGGTGCCGAACGTCGGGCATCACTCCATCGTGACGGACCTCCTGGCCGGCCGCTGGGACTACGTGCCCATCGGGCTGCTCTGCTACACCCACTTCCGCTTCTTCACCCGGCACACCCTCGAGGACTGGCTGACCCGGTGCGGGTTCCGCAAGTTCACGATTCTGGCCCAGGAGACCGCTCTCCCCGAGGGGTGGCGCCGGCTCGGGGCGGTCCCCGGGGGCGTGGAGCCCGACCTGGAGAACCTGGCGGCCAAGGGCTTCTACGTCGTCGCCTCCGTGGAGTGAGGGCCCGGGACGAGCGGACGAGCTCCTGCTACCGGCCAGGCGGGGATCCCGGGCGGACCAGGCAGGCGGGTGGCCCTTCGGCCCCTTCTGCGTCCACGGCCCGGACCCTGTAGACCCCCGGCCGGAGCCGCTCCCAGACCTCCGCCGGCAACCGCCAGGACACCGCGCCCGCCGGGTCCTCCAGGAGCTCCGCCGCGGCCGGAAACCCCGGGGCGCCGGCGGAGATCTCCACCCAGACGGGACGAGCCGCACCGGCCGGAACCTCCAGGTCCAGCGCCGGCGGGTGGGAGGAATCCGCCGGGGCGGGCTCCGGGGGGTCCGGCTCCTCCGCCCGAATGACCCGAGTGAGGGGCTCCAGGCTGCGGAGCAGGGCGGTGAAGGCCCGGCCGTAATGGCGCGCCTCGAACCGGCACCTGGACTCGGCGAACCAGGCGCCGCTCCGGGGCTCGCCGGCGGCGCTCTGGTCGTACAGGTGGACCGCCTCTGCCGGGGGGACGTGGACGGCTCGCAGCCCCGCCGCCCTCAGACGGAGCAGCCAGTCGGTCTCCTCGAAGTACAGGCGGAACCCTTCGTCGAACGGCCCGACCCGCTCCAGGGCGTCCCGGCGCACCGCCAGGAGGGCGCCGGAGAGCCACGGACTCTCGAAGGGGGCCCGTGCGAGCCAGTGACGCCGCGCGTGGCGGCGCCACCGGCGCCTCGCCAGGCGCACCAGGCGGGGTGAGCGCGGCGCCAGGCGCCTGATGGCCTCGTCGAGGCGGGTGCGCCTCTCCGTGGGCGGCAGCAGGAGCCTGCGCCTCCGCTCCCAGTAGAACCGGGGGCCGGCGACGGCCGCGGAGTCGAGGGCCTCCAGGAGGGTGGGCACGCACCCCGGGAGGACCTCCACGTCGGGGTTGAAGAAGAGGAGCCGGTCGGCGCGGGCCTCCCGGATGCCCCGGTTGAGCCCGCCGGCGTACCCCAGGTTCTCCCCCGGCTCCAGGAGCAGGTCGGCTGCCGAACGGAGGAGGGTTCGATCCTCCCGGGCGCTGCCGTTGTCCACCACCACGACCTGGCACGCCAGGCCGGCCGCATCGCAGTCCCGGCGAAGGGCCTCGACCGAGCCGGCGAGGAGCTCGGGCGTCCGGTAGTGGACGGCGACGGCGGAAAGGCGCACGGCGAGTCAGCCCGCCGGCCGGCCCAGGGCCCAGGCGGCGGCGGCTTCCGCATCGCGGGCCGCCCGGTCCTCGGAGAACCGCCGGGCCACCTTCAGGCCGGCGAGCCGGCGGCGGCGCCACGCCTCCGGATCGGCCAAGAGCGCGGCGGCGGCGGCGGCGAAGGCCTCCGGGTCCCGGGGCGGCACGAGGACGGCGGCACCTCCGGAGAAGGCCCGGAAGGAGGCCACGTCCGAGGCGACGACGGGCATGCCGGAGGCCATGGCCTCCAGCACCGGCAGGCCGAAGCCCTCCTGCTCCCAGGACGGCGCCAGGAGGAGATCGCAACCCCGCATGAGGGCGGCGACCTCCGGCGGGTCCAGGTGGACGTGCGCCTCGTCGGGTGCGAGGAGGGCCCGCTCCGGCGCCGCGACGGGCCACTGGCTGACGCGCACCAGGCGGCAGGGCACGCCGGAATCCCGGAGGCGAGTGACAGCCCGGAGGGCGGTCTCGACCCCCTTCCAGTCGATCTCCCACGGGCCCATCACCAGGATACGGGTCTCGGGAGACGGTCCCCGGGGCCGCTCGTCGGGCCGGAAGCAGCCCTCGATGGGTTGCGTCACCGTGCGCGCGGGGCGCCCGAACCGCCGCTCCACCAGCTCGGCGAGGTGAGGGGAGACGGTCATGGCGGGCACTCTCATCCGGTAGGCGGCCTCGATCGCAGGGTGCTCGGCGTGGTTGTGGGTGTAGCTCGCCTCGAAGCCCTGGCAGTAGTGGAGCGGCGCGGCGCCGCTCGCCACCGCCGGCGTCAACGTGGTCCAGAACGTGGCAACGCAGACCTCCTCCGGGCCGAGCTCGAGTCCGTCGAAGGCCTCCACGCGGTGAAACTCGCCCCGGACGGGGAACCACTCCGGAGGCTCGCCCTTGGCGAAGATCCGCACCCGGTGGCCACGGGCCGCCAGGAGGTTGGCCTGGTGGAGGGCCACCTTCACTCCGCCGAAGAGCTCCGTTCCCTCCAGGAGGTAGCTGATCCGCATTCGAGGGCCTCGATCCGGACCGGGCTTGTGCGGGGGGCGCGCGGGCGGGATCCCGGACTCCTGCCGCCCAGGACCCTAGCCGGTGATGGCGAAGGCGCAGTTGCGGCAGATGAAGTCCGGCGGCGCCTCCTCCAGGCCGTAGATCATCTTGCGCATCCGCCGCATGACCGGTCCGGTGAGGACCTCCTCCACGGTGCTCTCGTTCAGGTCCCCGACGACGTGGGTTCCGTGGTAATCCTGGCAGCACAGGATGCAGCGGGCGTAGGGGTCTACGTGGAGGTGCTGGATGGGCCGCGAGCCCATCAGATCGCAGCCCCTGAGCGGCTTCTGGGAGCCCTCCGCCCGGGTGCCGATCTCGAGCAGGCCGGCCCGGTCGTTGACGACGAAGTGCTTGACGCTGAAGCGGCTTCCCGCAAAGCGCTCGCAGATCTCCTCGAAGTCCCGCTGGTGCCGGTCGTCGCCCGGCCCGAGGACCACGATGTCCATCTGCTCGGCCACCGGCAGGTCCCGGGCGTGCTCCAGGTTGCGCAGGACGAGCTCGGCCTGGTCCTTGCCACGGTCCCGGCGGTACGCCTCCCGGTCCATGGTGGACAGGTTGATGGAGAGGAAGCGCAGCCCGCCCATCTCCACGAGGGCGTCCACCCGCTCGGGCGTGAGCCCCGAGCCGTTGGTCAGGGTCGCCGGCTGGAGCCCAGCCTCCCGGATCGCCCGGACCTGCTCGACGAAGCGCTTGTCCAGGGTGGGCTCGTTGTACGCGATCATGAACACCGCCTCGATCGTGCTGCGATAGGCGCCGAGCTGGCGGAGGATCTCCCGGTACTGGTCCATCGGCATGAAGTGCGGCTCGCGGGGGGCCACCGAGACCGGGCAGAAGTAGCACGACTGGTTGCAGACGGTATGGGCCTCCAGGGAGACGTACTTCAGGTAGAACCCCCGGGTCAGGTCCTCCAGGTCGTCCGGGTCGTAGAGCCAGCCGTCGCGCCGCAGCCGGTCCCGGTCCTCCGCCGGCAGGGACGAGGGGGGGCGCCCCCCACGGAGGACCTCCTGGAGCAACCGGAAGTCCGCCTCGCCGGGGGCGACGGTCCGGTCGGTCATGGGGTTGTGGACCGCCTCCTCCGAGACGTGGAGGTACGGGCTCGGCTCGAGCCGGGGCTCCGGCTCCGGGCGGGGCAATGGAGGCCCCACCGGCTGGGTGATGCGCTCGATGAGCTGGCGAATCATGGGCTGGTGCGGCTCCTTCCCACTCTAGCAGGCTCCCGCCGAGCCGCCCGCGACGAGGCCCGCGGGCTCGGCGGCTGCGCCTTCGTCCCGGCGCCAGGTGTGCGGTATCCGGACGACGCCGAACCGGTACCCCGTGGCGGCGATCCGAAAGGCTCGCGGGAGGATGCGCCGGTCGTGGATGTGGAGGCCCGCCTCGTCCAGCAAGTACACGTACAGGGTGAACTCGCCCTTGACCAACGGGAGCTCCGGGAGCTCCAGGCGGGCCCGGTGCGTGGTGGCGCCAGTCCACGGCGATTGCCCGTCGTGCAGGCTGGAGAAGCTGGCGAGCTCCAGGTCATCGTCGGCACGGTTGAGGCCCACCCCCAGCTGGAACTCCGGGTCGGGGGAGGCGGACTCCCAGGCGATCTCCACAGTCAAGGGAGAGCCCGGGGGGAGCTGCGCGCCCGAGGCCTCCCCGTCCTCCGGGGCCGGGGTCAGGCGCACGTCCACAATGCGGGCCGTCTTCGGGCCGCCGGCGTCCGCCGGGGCCCCCGGAAGCTGCTTCTCCGGCTCTTCGGCGCCTCCCGCGCCGGCGGTCGCCGGCCGGCCGGCCGCCCGGCTCTTCTCCAGGAGGAACCCCTCATACTCCCGGATCACGTCGTCGGTCGGCCCCAGGGCGGCAGTCCGGCCCCGCCGGAGCCAGATGGCCCGGCGGCAGAAGGCCGAGACGTAGTACATGGCGTGGGAGCAGAAGAGCAGGGTCCCGCCGGCGGCGAGGAAACGCTGGAGGCGATCCATGCACTTCTTCTGGAAGTACCCGTCACCGACGGAGAGGGCCTCGTCGATGATCAGCACGTCCGGGTCCACCTGGGTGGCGATGGCGAAACCCAGGCGCATGGACATGCCCGTGGAGTAGGTCTTGACCGGCTGGTCGATGAAGTCGCCGAGCTCGCTGAACTCGATGATCTGCGGGGTCTTCTCCCGCACCTCCAGCTCCGAGAGGCCGAGCATGGCGGCGTTGAGGACGATGTTCTGGCGCCCGGTGAACTCCGGGTGGAACCCGGAGCCCAGCTCCAGGATGGAAGCCACCTTGCCGCCGACGTGCAGCGCACCGGAGGTGGGGGCGACGATCCCGGCGAGCATCTTGAGGAGGGTCGACTTTCCGGCGCCGTTCTGGCCGATCAGGCCGAGCCCTTCCCCCTTCGGCAGCTCGAAGCTCACCCCGTCCACCGCCACGAAGTCGCGGTGGCGGGGGCGGCGGAGGGCTGCCTCCCAGATGCGGTCCCAGGGCGTGTCGTAGACCCGGTAGACCTTGCTCAGGTCCCGGGCTGTGACGGCGGCATCGCTCACGGCGTTCGATTGTACCGGTCGCATGGGGGAGCTAGGGGGCTGCGCGGGCGGCCCGCTCGGGGACGCCCTGAAACGGGAAGTCGGGGGGCAGGCGGACGAGGTCCGGGAGGACCGCCACCAGCTCCCCCTCGTCGCCGGCCCGGTGGGGGCTGCGGAACTCCCAGACCGGCTCGCCCGCCCGGGTGACCTCCAGGGCCCGGCCGTTCTCGGACTCGGTGAGGAGGGTGTTGCCGTTGGGCAGGCGCTGGCAGGAGCCCAGGGTCTTGGAGTAGAGATCCGTGGCCCGGTCTCCGCCGTAGGTCCAGGCCACCTCCTGGGTGAACGGGTCGAGCTCCACCGCGCGGGAGCGGCCGAGCCCGGCTCCCAGGTTGTCGAAGAGGAGGAGCCGCCCCGGCGGCACCACCGTGGGCTGGTGCTGCTTGCGCCAGAGACCGGTGAGGGCCCAGACGATCTCGCCGCGCTCCGGGTCCAGGACGGCGACGGTGTCGAGCTCCAGCACCGAGATCAGGAGGTTGCCCTCCCGGAACGCCGGGTTCCGCCGGGCCAGGCTGCCGTCGAGGATCTCCACCGTGTTGGTGTGGAAGACGTCCGGGCGACGGGGAATCCGGTGGAGCAGGGGCGCGTAGGGTGAGCCCTCGAAGGCTTCGAGGATCGAGATCCGCTGGAGCCGCTCGCCCTCCGGCGAGAGCACGGTGACGAAGTCCTCCAGGACCGGGTGGTCCCGCCCCAGGCGGGGAAGCTCCTTGCCCTCCCGGTCGAGGACGTAGACACGGCCTTCGGAGTCGACGTCCAGGTCGTGGTGGGCCCCGCCCCGGTACGCCCAGAGGAGGTTCGATGCTCGGTCGAGCTTGACCAGGGCGAGCCCTTCGAAGATGGCAAGCAACGAGCCGTCCGAGAGCAGGCGGGCCCGGCGGAAGTACTCCGCCTTGCGGACCTGCTCGTCCGGCGGACCGCCGGCGTAGAGGTCCGGCCGTGCCGCCCGGAGGGAGGTCCGCCAGGTGTGGAGGACCCTGCCCAAGGGGTCCATGAGGATGGCCTCCGGCCCGTGGCCGGAGACGTACAGGTTGAGCCCCGGGGCCACCGCTTCGTCGTCGTGGACCGTCACGGTGGGAGACGGCGGCCCCGCGGGACGGTAGCCCTGGAGGTACGGCGCCGCCAGCAGGGCCTCCGCGGCCTGGTCCGGGACCTCGGCGGCCGGCTCTCCTCCACCGGTCCCGCTCCGGCCCTCTCCTTCCGCTCCGGAAGGCCCGGGCATGCGGGCCTCGCGCCACTTGCCGCGGGCGGGGGCGGCGGACCGGTCGTCGGATGCGGCCGGCGCGCCGTCGACGCCTCCGGGTCTGCGGCCGTCAGGCGGAGACCCCGGCGTCCCGGCGCCGTTTGCGGCGGGCCAGCGGTGGCCGGCCACCACCCCCAGGGCGAAGGCGCAGAGGAGGGCCACACCGGTCCGGATCCTGGCCTTGAGAGGGGACATGGTGAGCTGGCGGCGGAGGCCGGGGGACGGCCCGGCGCCCCCGGCCGGGCCGGGCCGCAGCCCCTCGGTCCCGCGCGGGCCCGGGGCACCCGGACGATGACCGGGCGATGACCGGCCGCTCCGTCGCGGGATCGGCGGCGGCCTGCGCCCTACTGGCCGATGACGTACGCCGGGTCGTTGGCCTCGTTCACCACCTGGGCGGCGGTCAGCATCGCGCCCCTGAGCACCTCGACCCGCACCACGAAGTCCCCCTCGACCTCCTCCGGGTGGAAGCCCGGGTTGATCTGGCGGAACTTGCCGGGGCCGAGGAAGCGGCCCTCCTCTCCGCCCAGCTCGTCGCCCTGGAGGTCGAAGTAGCGCACGGAGTACCGGGCCACGTCCTCCTCGCTCGGGTTGAAGAGCCAGAGGGTGGTGCGGTACTCCTCGTCCTGGCGCAGGCCCACCAGGCTGTGGGGCGAACCCGGCCGGGCGGCCTCCTCGGCGGTCAGGGCTGGCATGAACTGGCCGTACAGCTCCGGCGGCCGGGAGACGTCGTAGCTCTCCCCCTGGATCACCGGCGCCACGCCGTTCTCGCCGTCGCACCGCACCCGGAGGACACCCACCGAGTCCCCGACGTCCCACTCCGAGACGACGTTCTCGACCCGGAGGGTCTCGCCCGGCGGCAGGCTCTTCTCGATCGGCGCGGTGGGATCGGACCGGACCCCGGTGGGGGTGAAGGTGAGGGAGCACTCCGCGTGGCCGCCGTCCACGTTGCCCAGGACGACGTCCGACTGGAACAGGCTGTCGTTCAGCCCCGGCGTGCTGAGGGTGCCGAGGAGGAAGACATCGTCCAGCTCCGTCCGGCCCACCCGCAGGAACGACGGGTCTCTCGAGACCAGGCGGAGGTTCGCGGCGTAGACGAACGGGGTGGGGCTCTCCTCCTCCGGGACGATCTCCAGGCGGAAGTCGTCCAGGTCCGTGATCCCGAAGCGCTCGCGGAGCTGTTCGATCTGGTATTGCCGCTGGCCTCGGCGTGCGATCACGTCCGGCTCGTCCGTCTGCCCGGTGAGCTCACCGAACTTGTCGTAGAACCGCAAGTGGAAGAGCAGCGGCTGGTTGGCCGGGTTCGTGATGCCGAAGTAGGACAGCCGCTCCGGCGTGTCGTTGAGCCCCACCAGGTGGAGCGTCCGGGAGGTCCCGGCTTCCGCCCCGGCGGGCAGGCCGCTGACGGCGAAGCCCGGAACCACCTGTCCGAAGATCCGCCCGTCGTCCGCAAAGGTCCGGTTCACCGAGTTCACCACCGGCTTGCCGGAGCCCTCGAGCACCTCGATGAGGAGGAACCCGCTCAGGTTCTCGTCCACGTTCAGGAGGTTCTCGAGCGCGTTGGGGAAGTGGCGGGTCGCCCGCGGCGGGATCGTCACCTCGGCGCTCGGCGGCTCGCTGTCCGGGCGTCCCCGCTTGCGGAAGGTGACCCGCACGCGGAGGGGGTCGTCCCCGGTGTTGTGGACGTCCAGGTCGCTCGACTGCGGCAAGGCCGTTCCCTGCCCCGCCTGGGCGATCCAGGGCACCACCACCGCCTGCACCTGGGAGATCGGGTCGCCCTCGACCTTGAAGGTGCGCTGGATGCTGTCGCTCTCCCCGTCCTTGGAGGCCGTGTACTTGACGGTGTAGGTGTCCGGCGCGGACCAGGAGTGAGTGACGCTCTTACCGACCTCCTGGGTGCCGTCGCCGAAGTCCCACTCGTGGCGGTCCGCACCCTGGGCGGTCCCGGTGAAGGTGACCTCTTCGCCCGTCCTGGCCTTGCACTCGTGAACACCGAAGTCGTCACTGCACTCCGCCGAGGTGTCGAGGGTGGCCGTCAGGCCGCCCTTGCCCACCGAGACGGTCTTCGTGGTCTCGTCGGTGCACAGGTCGAAGGCGCAGGCCGTATCTTCCTTCGCCACCTCCAGGGTCACCTGGTGGCTCCCGGCAGAGGAAAAGGTGTACGTGGCGCTCTTCCCGTTCTTGAGGGAGCCATCGGGGAAGCTCCAGGTGAAGAGCTCCGGGCCACCGGTCGACGCGGAGGCGTCGAAGGTCACCGCCTGACCCGCCGCCGGGCTGGACGGCGAATAGGTGAAGTCCGCCTCCAGGTCATCCCCGCCGCTCGGCGGCGGGGGCGGTGGGGGCGGTGGGGGCGGGGGTGGGGGCGGCGATGGTGGTGGGGGCTCGTCGGCCGGCTCGCTCACGTCGATCGACAGCTCGTGAACGAAAACGTCCTCTTCGGTGCCTCGCTTGACCCGGAGTCGGGGTGTGTAGGTGCCCTCGGTCTCATAGGTGTGGCTCTCCACCGGGCTCGAGTGGCCGGAGTCCTCGAAGCCGTCCTCGCCGGTGTCGGGGTCCCCATCCCAGTCG